>JAEUPE010000263.1 GCA_016790435.1 Rubrivivax sp.
CATCAGCGAGAGCATCAAGGACTGCCTGCGCTGCGGCAAGTGCAAGCCGGTGTGCGCCACGCACGTGCCGCGCGCGAACCTGCTGTACAGCCCGCGCAACAAGATCCTCGCCACCTCGCTCTTGATCGAGGCCTTCCTCTACGAGGAGCAGACGCGCCGCGGCGTCAGCCTCAAGCACTGGGAGGAGTTCGAGGACGTCGCCGATCACTGCACCGTGTGCCACAAGTGCCTGAGCCCCTGCCCGGTGAAGATCGACTTCGGCGACGTCTCGATGAACATGCGCAACCTCTTGCGCAAGCTCGGGCACAAGAGCTTCCGACCGGGCAACGCGGCAGCGATGGCCTTCCTCAACGCCACCAACCCGCAGACGATCCGGATCATGCGGCGCGCGATGGTCGACGTGGGCTTCAAGGCGCAGCGCTTCGTGCATGACCTGATGAAGCCCCTGGCGAAGCATCAGGCGGCGAACCCGCCCGCGACGCTCGGCCCGGCACCGCTGAAAGAGCAGGTCATCCACTTCATCAACCGCAAGATGCCGGGCGGCCTGCCCAAGCGCACGGCGCGCGCGCTGCTGGACATCGAGGACAAGGACTACGTCCCCATCATTCGCGACCCCAAGGCGACGACGTCGGAGACCGAGGCCGTCTTCTACTTCCCCGGCTGCGGCAGCGAGCGACTCTTCAGCCAGGTGGGCCTGGCCACGCAGGCGATGCTGTGGCGCGCGGGCGTGCAGACGGTGCTGCCGCCGGGCTACCTGTGCTGCGGTTACCCGCAACGGGGCAGCGGCCAGTTCGACCGCGCCGACAAGTTGATCACCGACAACCGCGTGCTCTTCCACCGCGTCGCCAACACGCTCAACTACCTCGACATCAAGACGGTGGTGGTGAGCTGCGGCACCTGCCACGATCAACTGCAGGGCTACGAGTTCGAGGAGATCTTCCCCGGCTGCCGCATCGTCGACATCCACGACTACCTGTTCGAGAAGGGCATCAAGCTCGAGGCGAACAGCGCTGCCTACCTGTACCACGACCCCTGCCACAGCCCGATGAAGGCGCGCGACCCGATGGTGACCGTGAGAGCGCTCACCGGCGCGGAGGTGGTGAAGACCGAGCGCTGCTGCGGCGAGAGCGGCACGCTGGGCGTGACGCGGCCGGACATCGCCACGCAGGTGCGCTTCCGCAAGGCCGAGGAGCTCAAGCGCAACGAGGCGGCGCTGCGCGAACGCGCCCCCGACAGCGCCGGAAAGACCACCAAGGTGCTGACGAGCTGCCCCAGCTGCCTGCAAGGCCTGCAACGCTACGAGGGCGACCTGACCAACGGCCTGCTCGAGGCCGACTACATCGTCGTCGAGATGGCGCGCAGGATGCTGGGCGAAACCTGGCTCGAGGACTACGTGGCACGCGCCAACGCCGGCGGCATCGAGCGCGTGCTCGTCTGAGGGCGGCAGACGAAGCCGAGCGGCCGACGGCTGCTCTAGGCCGCGCGGGCGGTCAAGGGCGTGTGCGACGACGCGGCGGCAAGTCCGGCGTCACTTCGTCCGATCCCAGGCCGGCCCCTCGTCGGTGAGGATGGCGTCCAGCGGCACGTCGTGCGCCTCAGCGTCGAGCCAGGGCACAAAGCCGTGCGAATAGGCCAACCCCACCGTTACCGGGCGCGGGCTCAGGTGCGCCAGCGTGCGGTCGTAGAAACCGCCGCCATAGCCCAGCCGCAGGCCGCGAGGCCCGTAGCCCACACAGGGCACCAGCAGCATCTGCGGCTCGAACGCCTCGGTGTCCTTGGGCTTGGGGATGCCGTAGGCGTCTTCTTCCATCGGGCAGCCGGGGTACCAGATGTGGAAGCGCAGTTCCTTCGTCTCCCGGTTGATCACCGGCAGGCCGATGCGGTGGTCGGGGTGCGCCTCGCTCCAGCGATAGAGCGCCGGTAGCGCGTCGAACTCGCCCTTGATCGGCCAGTAGGCGCCGATCGCGCGCTCGGGGCGCGGCACCAGCCACACGCGCAGCACCTCCTGCAGCTGCACCGAGCGCGCATGGCGGTCGAGCAGACTCTGGCGCTCGGCCTGCAGTTGGCGGCGCAGGGCCTTCTTGTCCTGCGAAGGTTCGAACGAAGGCAGGTCCGTGGACATGTGCGCTATTGTCATGCCCAGCACGGCAAACTCGCGTGGTCGACCCCCGAGGTCGGCCCGTTCACCTGCATCGGCCTTGCGATGAGTCAGGCTTTCGTCGACCACTGCCTCGAGCTGTTGGCCCCGCTCGGCGCAGTGCGTTCGCGACGCATGTTCGGCGGCCACGGCCTCTATGCCGACGGCCTCTTCGTCGCTCTGATCGCCTTCGAGCGCCTGTACCTCAAGGTCGATGCCGACACCGAGCCGCGGTTCGCCGCGGCCGGTTGCACGCCCTTCGTCTACGAGGGCAAGGGTGCCCCGGTGCGCAGGAGCTACTGGACGGTGCCCGACGAGGCGATGGAATCGCCCTCGCTGATGGCGCCCTGGGCCCGCTTGGCCGCCCAGGCGGCGACGAAAGCCGCCGCGGCAAAGGCCGCGAAGACGATGAAGGCGGCCAGGCCAACGAGGGCCACCGTGGCGAAGAAGAGTTCCGCCATGCTCAAGCCCTCCCGCCCGGCGCGGCCTGGTGCAAAGCCACGCGCGCCGAAGGCCAAGCCTCGGCCACCCAGGCGCTGCCGGCCGGCAGGGCCAGGCGTTCGCCGGCGGCCAGCCAGTGGTCGACCGCGCGGTCGTCGGCGCGCGTCGGCGTGAGCCAGACACGGCCAGCCGCCACGTCGATCCAGCGGGGCACCGGCGCCGGCTCGATGCGCAGCACCTCGCCCGCAGCCAGTGGCCATTCCCAAGGCGTCGGGGTGGCCCGCTCATGATGCGAATCACGCATGAATTGAGTGTCCATGATCAACCTCCTTGCCGATGAATGAACGCCATTCTTCAGGGGACGGGCTCTCGGGTCCAATCAGATCGGCGCGCCGGATTGATAATCAGACCGCATGAATGAGCCGGCTGTCGAACCCGCCCGCCTGATGCCGCAGCGCCCGCTGTCGGTCGGCGCGCTGCGCGCCTTCGAAGCGGTCGCCCGGCGGCTGAACTTCCGTGCCGCGGCCGAGCAGTTGCACCTCACGCAGCCGGCGGTGAGCCGGCAGATCAAGAGCCTGGAGGACGAGCTCGGCGCCACGCTCTTCGTGCGCGGCACGCGCAAGGTGGAGCTCACCGGCGCCGGCACGGCGCTGCTGCAGGTGGTGCTGCCTTTCCTCGAGCAGCTCGACGCCACCGTGCGCCAGTTGCGCAGCCGCGAGCGCCGCGCGCCCGTGGCGGTGACCATCTTCGCCTCGTTCGCTTCGTTGTGGCTGCTGCCCCGCCTGGCCACGTTCCAGCAGGCGCACCCCGACATCGACATCCGCATCTCCGCGGCCGACGCGCTGGCCGAGCTCGACGACCCCGAGCTCGATCTCGCGCTGCGCTACTGCCACCCCAAGGACGCCCCGGCCGGCTCGACACAGCTCTTCGGAGAGGTGATGACACCCGTGGCGAGCCCGGCACTGCTCGCTCGGCAGCGCCTGAAGACGCCCGCCGACCTGGCGCGCCATACGCTGCTGGAGGAAGACGACCACCGGCCGAGCGCCGCCTACCTCAGCTGGCACCACTGGCTGCGCGAGAAGGCGCCGCCGCGCCTGGCGCCGCGTGGCTGGATGTACCTCAACTTCACCTACCAGCAGATCCAGGCCGCGCTGGCCGGCCAGGGCGTGGCGCTGGCACGACTGGCCCTGGTGGGCGAGGCGTTGGAGCGCGGCGACCTCGTCGAGCCCTTCGGCGCCGCCGGGCGCGTCGCCTCGCCCTTCGCCTACTGGCTCGTGCGCTGGCCCGCGCGGCGCGAGCGTGCACCGTTGGCCGCCTTCGAGCGTTGGCTGCTGCAGGAAGCGCAAAGCACGCGTGCCGAACTCGGTGCCATTGCCGCACCGGCGCATCCTGAACGCGCATGACGTGCCGTCAACAACAACAGCCCTCACCCCGCAACTGCATGGCTTTCGCCGCTAAATTCCAGGCCATGCCGCCGCACCGCCTGCCTACAGTCGACGATGTGAAGCGCCGCATCGTCGCCCTCCTCGGCCTGTTGCTGGTGGCCGCGGCCGTGGCGGCCCCGCCCCGCATGGCTCGGGCACAGAACGGCAGCGGCGCAACGCCCGCCGTCTCGGCCAGCGACGATCTCGCCGTGCAGGCGCGCGAAGCCTTCCGTCTCAAGGACAAGACGCTCCTGTTCACCCTGAGGCAGGCGGCCGCGCGGCAAGACCACCCGCTGGCCAGCTGGGTCGAGTACTGGGAACTGAACAATCGACTGTCCGAGGCGCAGCCGGCCGACTTCGACGCCTTCGCCGAGCGCTGGCGCGGCACCTACGCCGAAGACCGCCTGCGCAACGACTGGCTGCTCGAGTTGGGCCGGCGCCGCGACTGGGCCGCGCTGCGCGCCGAGTTCCCGCGCTTTCGCATGAACGACGACCGCGAGGTCACCTGCTACGCGCTGATCGCCACGCACCTCGAGGGGCTGCAGGACGTGCGCGTGGCCGCGCGCCATGCCTGGCTCGCGCAGCGTGAGCCCGACGACGGCTGCCAGTTGCTCGCAGCGATGCTCATCGAGCAGCGCATCTTCGGCGCCGACGAGGTCTGGCAGGCGCTGCGCGTCGCCGTCGAGTTGAATCGCCCGCGGCTGGCGCGCGAGCGCGCCGGCCTGCTCGAAGCGGGCCTGGCCGCGAGCATCGATGCCGTCTTCAAGGACCCCGCACGGCTGCTGCGCGAGAAGCGCAGCTCCCGCACCGAGGCCAGCCACCACCTGGCCGTGCTGGCCCTGTGGCGGCTGGCCGCCAACGACCCCGACCTCGCCTTCACGCACCTCGAACAGTTCGAGGCCACGCGACTGCCCGCCGCGGAGCTCGCTCGCGCCTGGGGAGGCGTGGCCCGGCATGCGGCGCTGAAGCAGCACCCGAAGGCGGCCGACTTCGCTCGTCGAGCCTTCGCCGCCTGGGACAAGACACTCGGCGCGGCCAGCCAGGGCCGCACGGCGGCCGCATCCGCCAGTGCCGCTGCCGGGTCGGGCAGCGAAGCATCGGCCGCGCCCGCGCGGCGCGCGCTCGAGCCGGCCTTCAGCGACGAAACCCTGGCCTGGATGGTGCGCGCTGCACTGCGCGCCCCGAGTCAGGATCGGACCCGCTGGCCTCTCGTGCTGCGCGCCATCGACGAGATGAGCGGGGCCGAGCAGCGCGACCCGGCCTGGGTCTACTGGCGGGCGCGTGCCATCCGTGCCGGCGCCGCCCCGGGCCCCGATGGCGAAGGCGCGCGCGGCCTCGCCCGCCTGACGCTCGATTCGATCGCCGGCCCGCTCGGGTTCTACCCGCAGCTGGCGCTGGAGGACCTCGGCCGCCGCGTCAGCCTGCCGGTGCCGCCGGTGCCGCTGGTCGAGTCCGAGCGCGAGCCGATCCGCCAGCACGCCGGACTGAAGCGCGCGCTGCGGCTCATGTCGCTCGGCCTGCGCGCCGAGGGCGTGCGCGAATGGAACTACTCGCTGCGCGGCATGAACGACCGCGAACTCATGGCCGCCGCGGCCCTGGCCTGCGAGCGCGAGGTCTGGGACCGCTGCATCAACACGAGCGAACGCACGCGCGACGTGGCCGACGTCACCCAACGCTATCCGCTGCCCTTCCGCGATGCGGTGCTGGCGCGCGCCGCCGAGAGCGGGCTCGACCCGGCCTACGTCTACGGGCTCATCCGGCAGGAGTCGCGCTTCATCGTCGATGCGCGTTCGAGCGTCGGCGCCTCCGGGCTGATGCAGCTGATGCCGGCCACGGCGCGCTGGACGGCTCGACGCGCCGGCCTTTCCGACTGGAAGCCCGAACTCGTCAACGAACGCGACGTCAACCTGCTGCTCGGCACCACCTACCTCAAGCTCGTGCTCGAGGAATTCGGCGGTGCGCAGGCCATGGGCGCCGCGGCCTACAACGCCGGCCCCTCGCGGCCGCGTCGCTGGCGCGAGGGCGCGGTGCTCGAGCCGGCCGCCTGGATCGAGGGCATTCCGTTCAACGAGACGCGCGACTACGTCAAGAAGGTGCTCTCGAACGCCGTCATCTACGCCGCCCGCCTGCAGGCCACCCAGGGCCAGGGGGGCGTCACGGCCGGCCCGACGGGCCTGTCCGGCAGCCCGGGCTTCGGCCCGGTAAGCCTGCGCGCCCGCCTCGGCCCGGCCATCGGCCCGCGCGACCCGGGCGCACCCGCGGAAAACCGGGAGTTGCCCTGAGCGCCCACTAAACTCCTCCGCCAGGAGTGGAGCCGCTCTCCGCCGCCGTCTCTCGGCGCTTTCGCGGGCGGCAGGTTGGCATGGCAAACATGAACAAGGTCCTCGTGCTCGGTGGCAGCGGCTTCGTCGGCCGCTCCCTCTGTGAACAGCTGGTGCGCCGCTATCCGGGCATCCACATCGTCGTACCGACCCGGCGTGCGCCGCACGCGGTGCACCTGCGCACCTTGCCCGGGGTGGAGGTCGTCGTCGCCAACGTGCACGACCCGGTCACCCTGACCACGCTCGTGCGGGGCTGCGACGCGGTGGTCAACCTCGTGGCCATCCTGCACGGCAGCGCGGCCGACTTCGACGCCGTGCACCGCCGCTTGCCCGAGAGCCTGACGCGTGCGATGCACGGCGCCGGCGTCCTGCGCCTCGTGCACGTCAGCGCCATCGGCGCGGCCTCGTACGCCCCTTCGAACTACCTGCGCAGCAAGGCCGCCGGCGAAGAGGCGCTGAAGGCCGGCGGCCTGGCCGTGACGATCCTGCGCCCGTCGGTCATCTTCGGCCAGCACGATCAACTGCTCAACCTGTTTGCCAAGCTGCAGGCCGTGGCGCCGGTGCTGCCACTGGCCGGCGGCCACGTGCACTTCCAGCCGGTGTGGGTGGAAGACGTGGCCGCAGCAATGATCAAGGTGCTCCAAGACCCGTCCTGGATCGGGCGCACCGTCGAGTGCTGCGGCCCGCAGGTCATGGCGCTTTCCGAGATCGTGCGCCTGGCTGGCCGCCTGGCCGGCCACGAGCGACCGCAGATTCCACTGCCCACGTGGGTGGCGCGCATCCAGGCCTTCGCCTTCGAGTGCCTGCCCGGGCAACCGCTGATGTCGCGCGACAACCTCGACTCGATGCGCGTGCCCAGCGTCGCGGGGGGTCGGCTGCAGGGCCTGAAGGACCTCGGCATCACGCCCTCTTCGATCGGCGCGGTGGCGCCCGCCTACCTGGCGCCGGGCCAGGGCGTGGCGCGCCTGGACGCCTGGCGTTCGACGCACCGGTAGCAGCCGGCGCGATGCCGCTACGGCATCGCGGCGATGCAGGCTCGTGATCCATCGCCACGGCGCTGCGCCGTAGCATCTCGGCCTCTCAGCCCGTCGGAGACCGGACCATGCAGCTCGTGATCGCAAACAAGAACTACTCGTCGTGGTCGATGCGGCCGTGGGTGCTGATGCGCGGCCTCGGCATGCCGTTCGAGGAAAGGAAGCTGAGCTTCATGCTCGGCCTCGGCGCCGGCTTTCGCGACGAGATGTTGAAGATCAGCCCGGCGGCGCGCGTGCCGGTCCTCATCGACGGCGACGTGACCGTCTGGGACAGCCTGGCGATCGCCGAGTACCTGCACGAACGCTTCCCCGAGCACGGCGTGTGGCCCCGGGCCTTGCCCCAACGGACGCGGGCGCGCACGCTGTGTGCCGAGATGCACTCAGGCTTCGGCGCCCTGCGCCAGCACTGCCCGATGAACGTCGAAGCCTCGCTGCCGGAGGTGGGCACCCGCGTGCTGCGTGAGCAGCCCCAGGTGCAGCGCGACCTCGCGCGCATCGACGAGATGTGGAGCGAGGCGCTGGCACGCAGCGGCGGACCGTTCCTCTTCGGTGCCTTCGGCGCGGTGGACGCGTACTTCGCGCCCGTGGCGCTGCGCGTGCGGACCTACGGGTTGCCGTTGTCGCCCGCCGCGGCCGGCTACGCGCAGCGGCTGCTCGCCGCGCCGGGGCCGGCGGCGTGGATCGCAGACGCCTTGCAGGAGCACGAGTTCGTGCCGGAAGACGAGCCGTACCGGGCTGCACCCAGGGCGACCTGAGAACCCTTCCGCTCAGGAAGGAAACAGCCCGCCTGCGGGCGCCTCTCCGTCCGGGGTCGGCGCCCGCAAGCGAGCACAGACCGCATCGCCGCTGACTGTTGCCCCAGACGTTGACGCGCAGAGGCGGGCGGGCATCGAGCGGGCATCATGCGGCCATGCAACTCTTCGTCGTCGGCGGCGCCGTGCGCGACCGGCTGCTCGGGCAGCCGGTGAACGACCGCGACTGGGTCGCCGTCGGCACCACGCCCGAGGCGCTCCTCGCGCAGGGCTACAGGCCGGTCGGCAAGGACTTCCCCGTCTTCCTGCACCCCGACACCGGCGAGGAAGTGGCATTGGCGCGAACGGAGCGCAAGAGCGGGCGCGGCTACCACGGCTTCACCTTCCATGCCGCACCGGAGGTGACGCTGGAACAGGACCTGGCCCGCCGCGACCTCACGATCAACGCCATGGCCGAAAGCGGCGACGGAACGCTGATCGACCCCTTCGGCGGCCAACGCGACCTGCGCGAAGGTGTGTTGCGCCACGTCTCACCCGCCTTCGCCGAGGACCCGGTGCGCCTGCTGCGCCTGGCTCGCTTCGCCGCCCGCTGGCCGCACTTCACGGTGGCGCCCGAGACTCAGGCGCTCCTGGCGCAGCTCGTCGAGCAGGGCGAGGTGGATGCGCTGGTTGCCGAGCGGGTGTGGCAGGAACTGGCGCGCGGCCTCATGGCCAATCGGCCCAGCCGCATGTTCGAGGTGCTGCGCAGCTGCGGCGCGCTGGCCCGTCTGTTGCCTGAGCCCCGGCTGGACGCCCGCGACCAGGCCCGGCTCGACCAGGGCGCCCGTGCCGGCGTGGATCTGGCCGCGCGCTTCGCCCTTCTTGGCTGGCCCGACGAAGCAGCCGTGGCGCGGGCCGCCGGGCGGCTGCGGGTGCCGGCAGAAGTGCGCGAGGTGGCCGAGCTCTTCACGCGCGAGGGGGACCGCGTTGCCGCGCTGCCGAGTGCGCCGGGGCCGGCTGAGGCGCCCGTGCTGTTGGCGTTGTTCGAACGCTGCGACGCGTTGCGTCGGCCGCAGCGGTTCCGGATGCTGCTCCAGGCCTGCGATCTCACTGCCGCCGACCGCGACCCCGATGTCGGGGGCGGGCGCACCGAGCGAGCGCCCTCACTGCTGCCGCTGCTGGAAACCGTGCGCAGGACCGACACCGCGTCGGCCGCGGAGGCGGCAGCGCGTGCCGGCGCGCGCGGGCCGCAGGTGGGCGAAGCCGTACGCCGGGCGCGTTGCGCGGCGCTCGCAGCGGCGTTGGCCATGGCCGAGCATGACAAGATGCGACCGGGAGTGCCTTGAAACCGCCGGGACGCCCGAGGGATTGGGCCGATGTGGCATCGCCCCGGGGTCATGCCGTGAGTCAGCCGCGCCGATGAAACTGGCCGAAGGAATCCGCCGCCACGGCTTTCGCAAGTGGTACGAGCGCCAGCTCCTGCAGAGTCACGGTCACTTGGTGGTCACCTTCTTCTGCATGATCGGCGTCTTTGCGGCCATCGACGGCATGCGCGGCGCCATGGGGTGGGCCGCTCGGGCGGAGGGAATCCTCACCGCGGCCGTGTGCGCGGCCGCCGGGATGTGGGCGCTGCGACGCTATCTCTGGCTGATGCAGCACGCCGAACTGGCCGCTCACCAGGCCGAATGCCCGCAATGCAAGGCCTATGGCCGGCTCGAGCTCGTGCAGTCGGACGCCAGCGGTGACCGGGTCACCGTGCGCTGCCGCGGTTGCGGGCACGGCTGGCGAATCGAAATCTGACTCGGCCAGCGAGGCAGCTGGCCGCCGCGCGGATTCAAGCGCGCAAAGTGTCGAAGGGGGCGGGGCGCCCCGTCAGGTAACCCTGCAGCAGGTCGAAGCCCATCTGCCGGCAGATCTCGGCCTCGGCCTCGGTCTCCACACCCTCGGCCAAGGCCATCGAGCCCAGTTCCTTGACCATGCGCACGAGGTCGGAGACGAGCTTCTGCTTGGCTTGGCTCGCTTCGTTCAGGCCATGCACGAGGCCGAAATCGAACTTGACGAAGTGCGCCGGCACCTCGGCCAGCTCGTTCAGGCGTGCCTGCCCGGCGCCGAAGTCGTCGTACGCGAAACGCACCTTGAGATCGGCCAGTTGCGCCGCCAGTTCGCGCATGCGGTCGACTTCCATCACCGCCGTTTCGTGCACTTCGATGACGAGATCGACGTTCAGCCCTTGCTGCGGCAGGCGCTTGAGCGCCTCCAGGAAGGCCGGATCGAAGGTCTCCTGCGGGTGCGTGTTGACGAAGAGCGTGGTGCCCGGCGCGAGCCGCGCCACGGTGCGCACGCCATGCTCGCGGAAGGCACCGGAGAGTTCCGCCTCGCGCCCCAGGCGCGCCGCCAGCGCGAACAGGTGCACCGGCGAGGCCGGCAGGTCCGGGTGGGAACTGCGGCCGAGCAGTTCGAGCGCGAAGCGCTCGCCGCCCTTGGCTCGCACGATGGGCTGCACCGCGCCCCCCAGGCCGGTGCCGGCGAGCAACTCGAGCATCTGTCGCTCGTGCGGCACGAAGTGCCCCGAGAGCGCAGCCCCGGCCGGCGCGATCATCGTCCGCTCGCCGCCGGTGGTGGTGACGCCCGAATCCCCCAGCAGGCCCAGGCGGAATTCCGCGTTGCCGAAATGGATGACGTCGTTCTCTTCGAGCACACGGGCCGCCGCCAGGCGCACCCGGTTCACATACGTGCCATTGGTGCTGCCGAGGTCCGTGAGGCGCAACCGGCCATCTTCGGTGGCCACGAGCACGGCGTGCTGGCGCGACATGCCGGGCGCGGCGAGCGCCAGTTCGTTGGTGGCGTCGCGGCCGACACGGAAGGGCACCACCGACACCTCGTGCACGGTGTGCGAACCATCGGCGGCCACGCCTTCGAGGAACCAGCGTCGTCCCATCGGCGCGGGGCTGGGCGCCGCCGCGCTTGCGGCTGCACCGATGGCTTCGCTTGCACCCATGATGGAACGGTCCGTTGCTGCACCTCGCCCCAGGAAGCGCCCCGGGGCTTCGATCGGACGCCATCTTACGCGGCACGCCGCTTGTCCGCTCCGCTGCCCGGCCCCCCGATCCCGCGGGGAGGCCCCTAGATCAGCAACCCGATCACGGATGCCAGCATTGTGAGCACGACCGAGCTCGTCAGCGGCACGAACCACTCCCGGCCGCCCAGTCGGAAGCGGAAGTCGCCAGGCAGCTTGCCGAGGCCGACCTTGGCCATCCAGCCCTGCAGCACGTTGAACAGCAGGCAGGCGAGCAGGAAGACGAGCAGCCAGCGCATGAGTGGGTCGGGTAGCGGATGTCGAGCAGGCGGGTAGGCAGGGCCCGACGCTACAGCATGTGCGTGCGATCGCCGGCCACGAATCCGAGCGGCCCCCCGGCCGGGAACGGCACGCCGCGGGCAAATGCCAGTACCTTGAAGAGCTCGCCCATCTCGTGCTCGGCGAGCAGCTTCTGGGCCGCGGCAACGCGGCGGATATCGGCACCCTCCATCAGCTCGAGCAGGCCACAGTTGAGGAGGAAGCGCGCCTGCGACGTGTAGCCGACCACCTCGGCACCTGCCTCCTGCGCCGCCAGGGCCATGGCGGTGAAGTCGACGTGCGAGGTGATGTCCCTGAGCCCGGGCTCGACGAGCGCCTCACCGGCGTCGCTGAAGCTGCGGTGCGCACGGTGGCTCATCAGCGTGCCCTGGTGGCGTTGCCGGTGGTAGTACTCGGCCTCGGGGAAGCCGTAGTCGACGAAGAAGGCAGCCCCGCGCGCGAGCCTCGCCGCCACGGTGGAGACGAATGCCGTGGCCTGCGGGTGAATCTCGAGCACGGCGCCGGGCAGCGCCTCATGGGCGCGCGGCGGGCGCAGCGAGGTCGGGCGGTCGCCGAAGGCGAGCCGGCGCGGCCCGCCCGGCGGGGCAGCGACGACACCGCGCTCGAACCAGGCGCTGTCGTCCCGGTGCAGCAACTTCACGGGCATCGCATCGAGCACCTCATTGCCGACCACGACGGCCTCGACCGCCTCGGGTCCATCCGGGCCTTGCACCGGCCACGTGTCGAGCCACTGCACTTGCGGGCCGAACCGGGCCAGGCGCGCCTGCTGGCGCACACGCAGTGTGCCGGTCAGTTCGACGATCGAGTAGCGGCGCAATGGCACACCGGCGTCGCGCAGCGCTTCGAGCAGCTGCTCGGCCAGCGCGCCACTGCCAGCGCCGAACTCGATGACCTGCTCCAGGTGGCCCAGGAGCAGGACCTCGGCCACCTGGCGCGCCAACGCGGCGCCGAAGAGCGGCGACATCTCGGGCGCGGTGACGAAGTCGCTGCCCCCGCCCGGCGCTGCGGGATGCAGTCCGAAGATGGGTGCGCCGCGCGCGTAGTAGCCGAGCCCGGGCTCGTACAGCGCCATGGCCATGTAACGATCGAAAGGCAGCCAGCCGCCGGCCTCATCCAGGGCTGCCAGCACGCGCTTTTCGAGCAGCGCCGATAATTCCTCAGCCCCGATGTCATCCACGCGCGGCATTGTAGGAAGCACCGGCCCGCGGGCCGCTCCAAGGGCGATTGCCGAAGGGCACAGCCGCAAGGTCATCCAGTGAACTCGCCCACTTCCGTTCCCTCCACGCCCGAGACCGTCGGGCAGGCGAAGCGCCGACCCGACGAGGCACCGGTGGTCCTCGTCACCGGCGGTGCGCAGCGCATCGGCCGCGCCATCGGGCTCGAACTCGCCGCCGCCGGCTGGCGCGTCGCGGTGCACTACCGGCACTCGTCTGCCGAGGCGGCCCGGTTGATCGAAGAACTCGACGACCCGCGCATGCGTGAACGAGGCGGATGCCGCGCCTTCGGGGCCGACCTCGCCGACGAGATCCAGTGCCGGGCCCTGGTGCCGAACGTGCGCCGTGCCATGGGGCGCCTCGATGCCCTCGTCAACAACGCCTCGCTGTTCGAACACGATGGCGCGGCCGACTTCAGCTTCTCGAACATGGAGCGCCACTGGCGCACCAACACCGGCGCGCCGCTGCTGCTGTCGCAGGCGCTGCATGCCGGCGGCGGACAGGTGGTGGTGAACGTGCTCGATCAGAAGCTGTGGAACCTGAACCCCGACCACCTCTCGTACACGCTGTCGAAGGCCGCGCTCGAGGTGGCCACGCGCATGCTGGCCATGGCCTTCGCGCCGCGCACACGTGTGTGCGGCGTGGCGCCCGGCATCACGCTCACCTCCACCGAGATGAGCCCGGCCGAGTTCGCCGCCGCGCACCGCATGACGCCGCTGCAGCGCGGCGCCCAGCCGGAGGACATCGCGCGGGCGGTGCGCTACCTCATCGAAGCCCCCGCGGTGACCGGCACGACGCTGCTCGTCGACGGCGGCCAGCACCTCAGCGGGCAGGCACGCGACGTGGTCTTCCTGGCCCGCGGCGCGGCGCAACCGCATTGACAGCGCCGCCGATGGACGCCGCCGGCACCGCCCGCAAAGCGGGCGCCTTCTGAAGAACCTTGAGAAACGGCCCCCCATGAACTCGATTCACGACGGCGCAGCCGCGCTGCAGGCGCTCCAGACGCTGCAGGCGACGCCCGACCCGCGCAAGGCCGCCTTCGAGGCCAACAAGCTCAGCAAGCGCCTGCATCGACAGGTTGGCCAGGCCATTGCCGACTTCCAGATGATCGGCGAGGGCGACAAGGTCATGGTGTGCGTGTCCGGCGGCAAGGACAGCTACGCGCTGTTGGACATCCTCCTCAGCCTGCGCGAGCGCGCGCCGGTGCGCTTCGACCTCGTCGCCGTCAACCTCGACCAGAAGCAGCCGGGCTTCCCCGAACACGTGTTGCCCGCCTACCTCGAGAGCCGTGGCGTGCCCTACCGCATCGAGGCGCAGGACACCTACTCCATCGTCAAGCGGCTCGTGCCGGAAGGGCAGACGATGTGCAGCCTGTGCTCGCGCCTGCGCCGCGGCATCCTCTACCGCGTCGCGGGGGAACTGGGTGCGACGCGCATCGCGCTCGGCCACCACCGCGACGACATGGTGGTGACGCTGCTCATGAACATGTTCTTCGGCGGGCGCATGAAGGGCATGCCGCCCAAGCTGGTGAGTGACGACGGCCGCCACGTGGTAATCCGCCCGCTCGCCTACGTGGCCGAGACCGACCTCGAGCGCTGGGCCGAGCATCGGCAGTTCCCGATCATCCCGTGCACGCTGTGCGGCAGCCAGGACGACCTCCAGCGCGTGCAGGTGAGGAAGATGCTGCGCGAGTGGGAACGTCAGTATCCAGGCCGCAGCGACAACATGCTGCGCGCCATGGGTCATCTCGTGCCTTCGCACCTGATGGACCGGAACCTGCACCCCTTCGCCACGCTCCAACCAAGTGGCATGCCCGACGCTGGAGGGGATATCGCCTTCGACGACGAGCCCTGCGCCGCGCCCGACGCCGGTGGAGGCCGGCCGATGAAGCTGCAACCGATGCCGGAACGCCTGGCCCCCTTCGAGGACTTGGAAGAAAGCGCCCCATGAAACCCCTGCCGACCCCTTGGCGCCGAGCCCTGACCTTGGCCGCCGCGGCCGCGCTCGGCGGCCTCTTCGCCGGCTGCGCCACGCTCAACTCGGTGACGAGCGAGGTCTCGAGCTTCGGCGAGTGGCCTGCCGGCCGTGCACCCGGCACCTATGCGTTCGAGCGCCTGCCCTCCCAGCAGCAGAGGGCTGCCGAGACCGATGCGCTCGAAGCCGCCGCCCGGCCGGCGCTGGAGAAGGCCGGTTTCAAGCCTGCCGCCGAAGGGGTCGCGCCCGACGTCACGGTGCAGGTCGGCATGCGCACCACGCGCACCGAGTACGGCCCCTGGAACGACCCGCTGTGGTGGAACGGCGGCTTCGGCTACTGGCGCCGCGGGCCGTGGATCGGACCGTCGTGGTCGATGTCCGTGTATGCGAGCCCGCCCCGCTACGACCGCGAGGTGGCCTTGCTCATCCGCGACCGGACCACGGGCAAGCCCCTGTTCGAAACCCGGGCCAGCAACGAGAGCGGCTCGAGCGCGACGCCGCCGGTGATGGCGGCCATGTTCCAGGCTGCGCTGATGGACTTCCCGAAGACCGGCCTGAACCCGCGCCGCATCAACGTCCCGTTGCCGTAGGCAAACGCTGCCGAAGGCGCAGCAGAACCAGCACTCAGTTCGAGCCAGCAGCCGGATCGCCAGCCCCGGTCGCGCCGGCCATTACGGCACGCAGGTCGTCTTCCCATTCCTTCAGATTGGCACGTGCCCGCTGGCGCTGCGCCAGCGTGGTGGCGTTGTGCAGGCGCGCAACGAGGGCACAGTTGTAGTCGGTGAGCCGCTGCTGGTAGGCACGGTAGGTGGGGTCGGGCGAACGCTGGCTGCGATCGGCCAGCGCACGGAGCGCCGCGATGCGCCGGTCGCGGTCGGCACGCTCTGCGAGCAGGCGGCGCAACGTGATGAGCGTGTCGCGCTGGCGGCGCTTGCGCTCCTCCATCCAGCCCTGCGGGTCGAACGGCGAGGCAGCCACTCCATCGGCGATGACCTTGCGCTGCGCATCGTCCAGGCGCCCGTAGATCTGCTCGGCGCGCGTCAAGGTCCGCTTCACCGAAGCGGCCAGGCGCTCCGCGGCATCCGACTGAAGGTACTCATCGCGCATCTCGTCGAGGGCCTTCACGTAGCGCCCCTCGAGGTGGCGCAGCTGCGCTTCGCCAAGGCCCGGCACGAGATCGGCGGCCTGTTCGAGCGCGCGCGCGAACGCCGGCGCGAGCGCATCGGCGAGGCGGCCGTTCCATTGGCAGGCCAGTGCCGGCGTGAGCGGCTCTGCCACCTGTGCCTGGGCCGAAGCCAGCAGCGCCGCGTAGCCAGGCAGCTGCGTCTGCCGGTGCCACTCGAACCAGCGGTCGATCGAGGCCTTGACCTGCGGCGTCTGCTCGCGCGAGAAGTCGACGTAGCCGTCCAGCCACCACCACGCCAGCTGCGGACCCGTGTTGTAGGCCACGCGCAGCGCGCTGCAACCACCGAGCACGAGAGACAGCAGGCCGACGAGCGTGCCGATAATCGCCGCTCGACTCCAGGCACCGACACCACCGCTTCCGCCGTCGGCACGGCGCACACACCAACCACGCATGGCACTCAACGTCGTCATCATGGCCGCGGGCAAGGGCACCCGCATGAAGTCCACCATCCCGAAGGTCCTGCACAGGATCGCGGGGCGCAGCCTATTGGACCACGTCGTGCTCGCGGCCGCCGAGTTGGGGTCGTCGCGCACCGTCGTCATCACGGGGCACGGAGCCGCACAGGTCGAAGCGTCGCTCGAAGGGCGGGGCACCCACTTCGTGCGGCAGGAGCCACAGCTCGGCACGGGCCATGCGATGCAGCAGGCCGTGCCGTCGCTCGACGATGCCAACGAGACGACGCTCGTGCTGTATGGCGACGTGCCGCTCATCGGCACCGAGACCGCGCGCAAGCTCGTCGCCGCCTGCGCCGGCCGGCAGCTCGCGCTCCTGACCATCGAGCTCGCCGACCCCAGCGGCTACGGCCGCATCGTGCGCGAGGGGTCGCAAGTGCGCGCGATCGTCGAGCACAAGGACGCCACGCCGGCGCAGCGCGCCATCCGCGAGACCTACACCGGCATCATGGCCGGGCCCACCAGGCTCCTCAAGCGCTGGGTGATGGCGCTGAAGAACGACAACGCGCAGCGCGAGTACTACCTCACCGACGTCGTCGCCATGGCCGTGGCCGAGGGCGTGCCGGTGGTGGCCGAGAGCGCCGCGAGCGAGGCCGAGGTGGCCGGCGTCAACAGCCCGCTGCAGCTGGCCGATCTCGAGCGCGCGTATCAGCTTGCGCACGCCCACGCGCTGATGGAGGCTGGCGTGCGCCTCGCCGACCCCGCGCGGCTGGACGTGCGCGGCACGCTCACCTGCGGCACCGACGTCGAGATCGATGTCGGCTGCATTTTCGAGGGCACGGTCCACCTGGCCGATGGCGTGCGCATCGGCGCGCACTGCGTGATCCGCGACACGCGCATCGGCGAAGGCGCGCAAGTCCAGCCGTTCACGCACATGAACCAGGCCGTCGTCGGCGCACGCGCCGAGATCGGCCCCTTCGCGCGGCTGCGGCCCGGCGCCGAGCTCGGGCCCGAGGTGCACATCGGCAACTTCGTCGAGGTGAAGAACTCGACGCTCGCCGCCGGCGCCAAGGCCAACCACCTCGCCTACCTCGGCGACGCCACGGTCGGCGAGCGCGTCAACTACGGCGCCGGCAGCATCACCGCCAACTACGACGGCGCCAACAAGCACCGCACCGTCATCGGCAACGACGTGCACATCGGCAGCAACTGCGTGCTCGTGGCGCCGCTGAACATCGGCGATGGCGCCACCATCGGCGGCGGCTCGACGATCAACAAGGATGCGCCGGCCGGACAGCTGACCATCGCGCGCTCCAAGCAGATGTCGTTTGCCGGCTGGAAGCGGCCGAAGAAGGCGCCCAAGGTCACCTGACCTCGACCTGGCCTGGCCCACGGGCCGGATCAACGGCTCGGCGCGGCTAGGCCGCCGCGTGCCCACGCAACCACTGCAGCAGTTGCGGTTCGGGCATCGGGTGCGCGAGCAGGTGGCCTTGCAGCGCGTCGCAGCCCATCGCCTGCACAGCCTCGCGTTGCGGGGCGGTCTCCACGCCCTCCGCCACCACCTGCAGGCCGAGGCCGTGGCCCATCTGCACGATGGCGCGGGCGATGGCCATCGAACCTGCGTCCTCGGGCAGCCCGGCGATGAAGCTGCGGTCGATCTTCAGCCGGTGCAAAGGCAGGTCCTTCAGGTGCGCGAGCGAGGTGTAGCCGGTGCCGAAGTCGTCCACCGTGATCGTCACGCCCATCTCGCGCAGCCGCGCCAGCGCGCTGCGCACTTCGCCGAGATCGGACATCAGCATGCGCTCGGTCAGCTCGAGCTCGAGCATCGAACCTTCGGCACCGGAGGCCTCCAACGCCTGGGCCACCATGTCGGCAAAACCGGGCGTCTGGAACTGCAGCATGGCAAGGTTCACCGCCACCGGCACGGCGACGCCCTGCCCTAGCGCCGCGCTGGCACGCCAGCGCACCGCCGCGGCCAAAGCCTCCTTGAGCACCCAGGTGCCAATGGGCAGGATCAGCCGGCGCGCCTCGGCCAGCGGGATGAACTCGTCCGGCCCCACCAACCCGCGCTGCGGGTGCGCCCAGCGCACCAGCGCCTCCACGCCAAGCAGTCTGCTGGCGCTGGCCGGCGCCCGACCGCCCAGGCCGGCCGGCCCAAGCGCCGCCTGCGGCTGGAAGTGCAGCACGAACTCGCTCTGCCGCACGGCCAGCGCCAGCCGGCTCTCGAGCGCCAGTTCGGCAAGGGCCGCCTCGGCCATGCCGGGCTCGAAGAAGCGGCAGCGCGCGCGGCCCCCCGATTTTGCGCGGTACATCGCCTGGTCGGCGTGCTGGATCAGTTCGGCCGACGTGACGGCATCCTGCGGGAACATGGCCACACCGATCGAGGGCGTCACTGAGACCGAGACGCCGCCAGCCATCAACGGCTCACCGATCGTCGCCAACAGCCGCGCCCCCACCTCGGCCACCGCGGGCGCGCCGGCGCGCGGCGCCAGCAGCACCAGGAACTCGTCGCCGCCGAAGCGTGCCACCGTGTCGCCCATGCGCAGCGCATCGGTGATGCGCTGCGCCACCGTCTTCAGCAGCGTGTCGCCGACGCCGTGGCCGAGCGAGTCGTTGATGCGCTTGAAGTGATCGAGGTCGATGAACATCAGCCCCAGCGACTCGCCGCTTGCGCGCGCCTCGGCCAGCCGCCGCTCCAGGCGCTCGACGAAGGCGAGCCGGTTGGGCAGGCCGGTGAGCGCGTCGTGGTGCGCGTGGTGGTGAATGCGCTGCTCGGCCTGCAGGCGGTCACGGATGTCGCGCACGATGGTCAGGCGCTGCTGCTCGCCCTGGTGCTGCATCGTGCGCACGATGAACTGCACGGGGATGCGCGTGCCGTCCTTGTGCAGCGCCACGCTGTCGTAGCGCGTCTCCGGCGCGGCGGCGATGACCTCGGCCACCTTCTGCTGCGCCTCCGGCGCGATGAACTCCAGCGTCAGCCGGCCCAGCATCTCGTCCATCGTGTAGCCCAGCAGGTTCAACAGCGGCGGGTTCACGTCGGTGATGTAGCCGCCCTTGTGGAAAACGATGCCCTCCTCACTGGCGTGCATGAACTTGGCCAGCCGCTCCTCGCTCTCGCGCAGCGCCGCCTCGGCGCGCCGGTGGTGCGTGATGTCGGTGATGAGCACGAAGGCCCCGACGCTGCGACCGCCCGCTTCGACATGCGGCAGCAGGCGCACCTCGACGACGCGCGTGATGCCGTCGGCGCCGGCCACCTCGCGCTCGTAGGCGGCAGCGGTCTGCTGCTCGATGACGCTGTGGCGGTAGGGCTCGATGCGTGCCGCGGCTTCGTCGCCGATGACGGCGGCCAGCGTGCGCCCGATGATGTTGCGCTCGTCGAAGCCGAACATCTCGGCATAGCGCCGGTTGGCCATCCGGCACGTGCGGCCCTCGGCCTCGTAGTACGCGATGGCCACGGGCACGGTGTTGGCCAGCAGGCGCAGGTGCTCGAGCTCGGCACGAAGGCGCGCGAGGCCGTCGTCGTCGACCCTGTCGTCGGGCATGCCGGAGCCGTTCAACGCTGCTGCTCCGTGCCGGAGCCGACCGCCCCGGAAGCGGCCGCGTCCATCAGGTCGGCCGCCAGGCACAGGTCTTCCCATGCGCGCGCCTTGTCAGGCAGGTTGCGCAGCAGGTAGGCCGGGTGATAGGTCACGACGAGCGGCACGCCCTGATAGCGATGCGGCCGGCCGCGCAGGCGACCGATCGGCTCGCTCGTGCGCAGCAGAGCCTGCACCGCAAAGCGGCCCATCGCAAGGATGATGCGCGGCTGCACGAGCTGGATCTGGCGCACGAGGAAGGGCTCGCAGCGCTGCATCTCGTCGGGCTGCGGGTTGCGGTTGCCGGGCGGGCGGCACTTGAGCGTGTTGGCGATGAAGACGCGCTCGGCCGGCTCACCCTTGGCCGAGCGGTCGAGGCCAAGCGCCCGCAGCATCGAGTCGAGCAACTGGCCGGCGGCGCCGACGAAGGGCTCGCCCTGCTCGTCTTCCTGTGCCCCCGGGGCCTCGCCGACGATCATCCAGTGCGCCCGTGGATGGCCGACACCGAAGACGGTCTGCTTGCGGCTTTCACACAAGCGGCAAGCACGGCAGTCGGTGACCGCCTCGCGCAGGGCCGGCCAGTCGAGACCGGCCACGGCTTCGATGGCTGTAGCGTCCGGTCGGGCCGCGGCGGGGGCCGCGGGGGACGGCTGCGCCAGGGCAGCGGCGCCTTGCGGCGCCATCTCACTGGGAGCGTCGTGCATCGGCACGGGCGTAGCTGACGGTTCGCCTGCGAAAGGTTCGGCCAATGGCGACTCGGTCACACCGGCGGCGCGTCCCTTCGCCAGTTGTGTGGACGAACCGGCCGGCGGCCAGACACGCAGCCCCATCTCGCGCAGCATCTCGCGCTGGCGGTCACTCCAGGGCATCGGACTCCCCCATCGAGGTGGCGGAAGCGAGCGGCGGCGCACCTGCGCGCTCGAGGCCGCGACGCATGACCACCGCGTCCTCGCGCCCACGCACGGCCGGGTAGTAGCCGCGCCGCAGCCCGACTTCGTCGAAGCCCAGCCTGGTGTAGAGCGCGCGCGCGCGCAGGTTGCTCGCCCGTACTTCCAGCCACACCGTGGGCAGGGCCCGCGCCCGCGCTTGCACCATCACCGCTTCAAGCAGCGCCGAGCCGTGGCCGCGCCCCTGCGCGGCCGGCGCCACGGTGACGTTAAGCAGGTGCAACTCCTCGACACCCTCCATGGCGACGAAGTAGCCGATCAGGCCAGCGCCGACCAGCACCTCGGCCAGGTGGCCCGCCGCGAGCGAGTCGACGAAGTTGCCCTGGCTCCAGGGATGGCTGTAGGCCTGGACCTCGATCGCCATCACGGCGGCGAGATCGGCCACCATCATCGGGCGCCGCGTGAGCCGGTCGTTCGAGAGGCCGTCGTTCGCGAGCGCGTTCATGTGGCGCCTCCGGATCCTCCGCTGCGGAGGACCGCTGCGCCGGTGCTGGCCGACGGCGCGGCGGCGGCTTTCACTGCCGCGCGTTCGGCCGTCGTGAGCGCCACCTTGTCGCGCAGGTACAGCGGCAGCGCCTGCGCCGCGTCGACGGCGGCCCCGGCCGCGAAGGCCTGGCGCGCCAGGCGCAGAAGGGCGCGGGCACGGTCGTTCTCGTCGGGCCGAGGAATCGACCCCGTGGGTTGGTGCAGACGTGAGCCGAAGGCGTGGAGCGCGGAGCCGGCCAGAACGTGCAGCGAACGCGCCTCCTGCTCCAGCACGGCGTTCCAGTCCGCCAGCGCATAGAGGGCTGCCCGGCGCAGCGTGCGCCAACCGGCGGCGCCGTGCTCGTACACGCCAGCGTAGATCTCGTCCATGCGTGCGTCCATCGCCACGGCCGCCACGCACGCGTCGTCGCGCGCTGCCGGCGTTTCGAGCGCGTCCTCGGCCACGATGAGCAGGCTGTCCAGCGGCAGCAGCGGCCGCGCCAGGCCGAAACCCAGCCCCTGCGCCACGGCGCAACTCGTGCGAAGACCGGTGAACGCACCGGGCCCCTGGCCAAAGGCGATGGCCTCGAGGTCCGCAAGTGCGAGGCCCGCGCGTTCCAGCACCGCATCGATCTGCGGCAGCAACTGCGCCGAGGCGGCGCTGCCGCCGGGTCCGATCCATGTGGACAACCCGCGTGGCCCACAGGCCGCCACGGCCAGGATCTCGGTACTGGTGTCGAAGGCCAGCAGCGGCCTCTCTTGCGGCGTTGCCATCAACCACCCACCGTCCCAGGCCTGCCCCGAGCTCAGCGCGCCACGCCAACGGCGAGGCGGCGCCAGTCGACCGCGCCGCTGCCCACCAGCAGGCCGAGCGTCACGCAGGCCAGGCCCATGAGCGCCGATGGAGCGAGTGGTTCACCGAGCAGCGGCACCGCCGCCAACGCGGCCAGGGGCGGCACGATGGCCGTGAACATCGTTGTGCGCACCGGTCCGTAGTGCGACACCACCTGGGTGAAGGCCACACCCGCCACGAGCATGGCGAGGCCACCTTGGTAGATGGCCTGGAAAGCCAGTTCGCCAAAGGGTGCGCTGGCGAGTCGGGAGTCCACCCAGCCCGCCAGCACCGCCAGCGGGTACGCGGGCACCATCAGCACCAGCGCCACCAGCGCAATGGCGGCTGTGGCCTGCAGCGCGCCAATGCGCCAGCGCCGGCACAACACGCCATAGACAGCCCAGGCCATGCTGGCCATGATGAACAGCAGGTCACCCCGCCAGGTGCCCTGGCCGCCGAGGGCCTCCAGCAGACTGGCGCCTGCGACCGCGGCACCGCCAGCCAGGATCAACGAAAGCCCGGCGACCCGCGGCAGCGTGAGGCGCTCGCCCAGCAGGAGGAGCGCACCGAGCGTGCTCCACAAGGGCAAGCTGCCCGGCAACAGCACGGCCGCGTGTGAGGCTGGGGCGAGGAAGAAGCCACTGTAGGCCAGCAGGCTGTAGCCGATGCCGCCGGTGAGGCCCAGCGCCAGCGCACGCCGCAGCGCCACGCGGCCGGCCGCCGCCGCATCCACGCCTGCTGCGAGGCCCAGCCGCAGCGCGTGGCGGTAGTGCCAGGCCAACGGCAACACCACGAGGCCCGAGAAGGTGAAGCGAAGCCATGCGATGTCGAACGGCGTCAGCGTGGCGCGCGCACTGCCACGCGCGACGAGGATGAAGCTGATCCAGATGAGCAGCACGGCCAGGGCGCACAGCCTGGCCGTCGTGGCCCCGGGCGCGGTCGACGGCGGAGTCACGGGCATGCGGGCAGTTTAGCCGTGCGATCATGGGCCGCGCCGCCTTCATGCGCCTCCCCGCCCCTCACGCCATGACCCTGATGACCCTGCCCGACACCGTGGGCTACCTGGCCGCACTGCTCACCACTTCGTCGTTCGTGCCGCAGGCGGTGCTGACGCTGCGAACCCGTGACGTGAGCGGCATCTCGCTGTCGATGTACAGCGCCTTCACGCTCGGCGTGGCGCTGTGGCTGCTCTACGGCATCGCCATCGGCGAGTGGCCCGTCATCATCGCCAACGTCGTGACGCTGGCCCTGGCAGCGACCATCCTGGTCACCAAGGTGCGTGTGGAGCGAACCCGGGCCGGCGGGGTGTCTCCGGCGGCAGCAGGCGAGGGTGGCGACCATCCGCGCTGACGCGCGGGGCGCCTTCTTCGGGTTGCCTCAGAAGGGATTGCGCTGCGCCCGGGTGATCGCGAGCGACGCCACCTCGGACTGACCGCGCGAGGACAGAAGGACGTCGCCGGCCCACAACCAGGTGGTGGGGTTGGCATCCGCCACCAACGTGTTGTTGGTGCAGCTCGGTGGCGGCGTCGCGCACGCCACGTCGGTGGTGTTGGCAACGACGAAGCTGGCCGGAGAGCGATTGATGGCGAGGATGCGCTGATCGGTCTGCGCAAGGGCCACGTAGCGGCCGTCGATGAGGATGGTGACGCCCAGCCGCTCGTTGAACGTCGACGACAGGCGCGAGAGCACGCCGGCCCGATCGCTGCCCGGATTGGCGGCGTTCGCCTTGACCGCGAACGGCGAGTAGCCCAGGTCCGGGATGTTCGACACCACCACCTTGGCGCCCAGCGCGATGAGCCGGTTGACGATGAGCCCGGTGCGGTTGCCGCGCTCACGCACTTCGGCCAGCAGTGCCTCTTCGTTCGTGCCGTCATACTGCCCGTACAGCTCGACGATGTCGTTGACACCGACCATGAGCGTGACGATGTCCTTGTCGCGGAACCCCCCGGCGGCGATTTGCGCGTCGACCTGCGCAGCCACCTCGGCGACGCGCGCGCCCGGTGCCGCCCAGCTGCGCGCTCGGATGTCGGTGGCGTTGTCGGGGTTGCACTCGGCGAACACGAAGCCGTAATACGCCGCCAGGGATTGGGCCCAGTTGGGCTGCAGCCGGCAGTCGATGAAGTCGTCGCTCGTGTCCTCGGCGGTGTTGTTGGCATTGATGCCGTTGATGCCGTAGTTGCGGCCCGTGGGTGCGTCGGCGGTGAGCGCGCTGGCCTCGTCGCCGAACGCGAACAGCCGCTCCGGCACGAACGGCTCGTACTGCGAGGTGCCGCCCCCGCACCCCGCCATCACGGCGAGCGCCGCGACCACGAAGGTCTTCAGCACTCCGGCAGTGGCACGCACGCGCCGCGCGCGCCGGTGGTTGGGCAGGGACAGGAACATCGGGACTCCGGGACAGGGATGCGGCGCGAGCGGGGCCATGATGAACTTGCTCGGACGGCAGAAGCAGTGAAGACAAGCGAAGAGCGGACTGTGGGGCGGCGCCTGGGCGGGACGCCTGCTCACGGGTCCAGGTGCGCCGAAGTGGCCGCTGCGGCGCGCGTGACGCGGTCGCGCACCCCTTCCCACTCCGGACCTGCGGGCAGCTCCTCCAGCCAGATGGTCGTGGCACCCGCCTCGTCGAACCCACGCAGCGCCGCAAACAACTCCCGCGCCGCGGCATCCGCTTCGCCTGGCATGCGCCGGTGCAGCCAACCTGCAGCAGGGGCGAGGCGGGAATATACCGCCACGCCTCGGCCGGCCGGCCCTGGCGCGGTCGCCACGCGGCGCGCCAGGGCTTCGCTGTCCAGCACCTGCAGCGCCGCCTTGGGCGCGTAGTGGGTCGGCAAGGTGCCCGAGGCCCGAGGTGAGTCGGCGTCACGCTCCGCCAGTGGCTGGCCGAGCACCGCCTCGATGCGCTCGCGCGTGAGCTGGCCCGGACGCAACAGCGCGGGCGGATCGCGCGTGCAATCGACGATGGCCGACTCGATGCCCACACCGCATGGGCCACCATCCAGCACGCGCAGTTGCGGACCGAACTCGGCGCGCACATGCTCGGCGCGGGTCGGGCTGACGCGGCCGAAGCGGTTCGCGCTGGGCACGGCCAGCCCGGGGACGCCGCGCGCCGCTGCCGCCTGCAACACGGCGAGCGCCATGGGATGCGAGGGCATCCGCAGACCGACGCTCGGCTGCCCCGCTGCCGCGGCCGTTGCGATGCCGGGCCTGCGGGGCACGATCAGCGTCAAGGGCCCGGGCCAGAAGGCGGCCATCAGGCGCAGGGCTGAGGCGGGCAAGTCGGCCGCGAATTGGGCCGCTGCCGCTGCGTCGCCCACATGAACGATGAGCGGGTGGTCCTCCGGCCGCCCTTTGGCAGAGAAGATGCGAGCCACGGCCGCATCGTCGTCGGCGCGGGCGGCAAGGCCATAGACGGTCTCGGTCGGGATGGCAACGAGCTCCCCGTGGGCGAGCGCATCGGCGGCTTCCTCGATCGCGGACATTGTGGCCGCCATGGTGCCGGTCACTCCGCCAGCGATGGTTTCAGCGGCAGCAGGCCAAGCCGAAGCGCCGCTTCGCCGGCGACCCGCCGTGCCTCGGGCATGTCGGCGGCGGTCACCGTGAGATGCCCCATCTTGCGACCGCGTCTCGCCTCCCGCTTGCCATACAGATGCAGGTGGGCGCCGGGCAGCGCGAGCACCGTGGGCCAGTCGGGTTCGCGCGCCGAGCCGGTGGCGGCATCGAACCAGAGATCGCCCAGCAGATTGAGCATGACCGCGCTCGAGTGCTGGCGCGGTGGCCACAGCGGCAGGTCGATCAGCGTGCGCACCTGCAGGTCGAACTGCGAGAGATCACAGGCGTCGATGCTGTAGTGCCCCGAGTTGTGCGGGCGCGGCGCCATCTCGTTGGCGAGCAGGCGACCGTCGTCGAGCAGGAAGAACTCGACGCAGAGCACGCCGACGTAGCCGAGCGCCTCGGCCAGACGGCCCGCGTGCGCGACCGCCGCCTCCGCGGCGGCAGGCGGCAACCCCGGCGCCGGCACCTCGGTGACGGCGAGGATGCCGTCGCGGTGCACGTTGCCTTGAACGGGCAGGTGCACGATGTGGCCCGAACGCGTGCGCGCCACGATGACGCTCACTTCGGCCGCGAGCGGCAAACGCTTCTCGAGCACGCAGGGCGCGCGGTGCAAGGCAGCGAAGGCGGCCGCCAGGTCCTGACGCGACGCGACGGCGATCTGCCCCTTGCCGTCGTAGCCGAGCGTGGCCGTCTTCAGGATGCCGGGCAGCAGCGCCTCGACGCTCGGATTGGCCAGGTCGGCCTCGCCCTCGATCGCAGCGTGGGGCGCGCAGGGCACGCCGGTTCGCATGAACAACTGCTTCTCGCGCAACCGATGCTGGCACACGGCGACCGCCTCGGCTGCCGGTGCGACGCGACAGCCACGCTCGGCCAGCGCGCGCAACGCCGCCGCGGGAACGTTCTCGAACTCGGTGCTGACGGCGTCACAGGTCTCGGCGATGCGCGCGAGGGCCTGGGCATCGTCATAGGCGGCGCGCAGGTGCTCGTCGGCGGCGGCCGCCGCTGGGCTGGTCGGATCGGGATCGAGCACCGTGACGCGGTACCCGAGCCGCTGCGCCGCGTGCACGAACATGCGGCCGAGCTGGCCACCACCGAGCATGCCGAGCTTCGCCGAGTGTGTGCCCGTGCTCACGCTCGAGCCGGCACTCGCTTGTGACGGCGCAGAGGCGGATGCGGCCGACGGTCCGGCCCCGGCCGCTTCCGCCGCACGCTCGCGGCCTGGTTGCGTCATCTCGGTGCGAGGTCCTGCGACATGGCGCGAGCAGCCTCTGTCTGGCGCGCCCGGAAGGCATGAAGGCGCCCTCGAAGGGCCGCGTCGTCGTGTGCGAGCATGGCTGCAGTGAACAACGCGGCATTCGCCGCGCCGGCCGTGCCGATGGCGAACGTGGCCACCGGGATGCCCTTGGGCATCTGGACGATCGAGTACAGCGAGTCGATGCCGTTCAGGTGCCGGCCTGGCACGGGCACGCCAAGGACCGGGACCGTGGTCTTCGCGGCGAGCATGCCCGGCAGGTGCGCCGCGCCACCCGCACCGGCGATGATCGCCCGCAGCCCACGCGCCTCGGCCTGCTCGGCAAAGCGGAACATGTCGTCGGGCATGCGATGAGCGGAGACGACCTGGGCCTCGTATGCGACGCCCAGATCGGTGAGGATCTCGGCCGCTGAGCGAAGGGTGTCCCAGTCGGAGGAGGAGCCCATTAGGAGGGCGACTTGAGGATTGGACTGAACAGTCACCGAACCGCCTTAGGGTGAATCACCATTGGTTTGGTGATGTGCGCGTGCGATCCCAAGCCATTCAGGGCCACGCGCAAGTCCTCGCAGCTCGCGACAAATTCATTGCGCAGCACGTTCAGTGTGTCGGATGCGGACCTAGCGTCCCCAAGTTCTGGGACCGCTTCAAGAATCTTCAGTCGCGTCCAGGCGGCGACCAGCTTGTCATCGTCGTGGAGGCCACCAAGGTCAACGTCCATGGCAGAACTGACTTGGGTGGCCGCGAGGCTGAAGTGTCCCTGGCGTACAAGGCAATAACCAATCTCGAGATCAACCAACGACTCATGGAAGTTGTAGCGAGCAAACGGTTGCATGGACCGCACGGCATGCAGCGCGGCAATGGCCGCCTCGAACTCGTCGGCTAGCAGATGGAGACGTGCCTCCCAAAGATAGACAAAGTTGTTCAGGGCCGAGACGCCGACCATCTGCTGATATGTCTTTGCGGAAGCCAGTTCAAGCCGCAGTTGTCTCAGCAGTTCAGGGTCTCTCTCGTCTAGGCAAGTGCGGGCTCGGAGCCAGGCCAACGCGAATGCAGCTTTGTTGTACATGAGCGCATCAATCGTCGCCTGATCTCCGCACTCAAGGGCATGATGCCGGCTGTACATGAAGAGCTCATTGGCGACGACGCGGTCTCCAACTGACATCCAAGCATTCGCAAGCGTCATGTACAGGCGCGCAAGCACCTCATGATCCTCTGAACTCGAGTTCGCAAACGCGTCGTCCAACGACCTGATCATGCCCCGGAACTCAGAGCGTTCCGACTGCGTGTGGGCGCGCCACGCAGATGTTGCTGCGATTAGGCGGCGGTCGCGTGAGGCGCTCGCGAGAACGTTCGCTCGCATGATCCGATCCGCACCTTCATCGGACATCTCGCGAAAGGTGTGGAGCAAACCCTCAGCCAACATGATCCAGATTGAAACCCTAGGGCTCTGCCCCCCGCCGAACTGGGTCCTCAATTGACTGATCAACGCTTGAGCTTCATCGAAGGAGCCAAGCCTAGCGAGGTATCCGGCTTTGCGCGCGAGCAACTCGCCTCGGGATGCTTCGTCGACGGATCGAGCTATGTCCGCGTCAAGAGTTGCGAGTAGCTTTGACATCGCTCCGTCTCTCGTAGCCCTATCAATGTGACATTGTCTTCCAGAAGTCGGTGACAGCCCGGGACGCCCCTCGCCCAGGGGACCCATGACCGAGGCGAAAAAAAGCCCGGCAGTGCCGGGCCTTGGAGAGATGCTGGACGCCGCCAAATCGCGACCTATCCAGCAATCTACCTATTACGGCTTGTTCCCGGTCGGGAACGGCCAAGCGGCCGCCGGATTCAAGGTCGTCTTCGCAGGGGCTGGCGCAGCAGGGGCAGCGGGGGCAGCGGGCTTCTTCGCTGCCTTCTTCGCTGCCGCCTTCTTCGTAGCCGGCCGCTTCGCAGTCGTCTTCTTGGCCGCCGCCTTCTTGGCCGGGGCCTTCTTCTTCGCTGCGGCCTTCTTCGCAGGGGCCTTCTTCGCTGCGGCCTTCTTGGCCGGCGCCTTCTTGGTCGCGGCCTTCTTGGCCGGGGCCTTCTTGGCTGCCGCCTTCTTGGCCGGGGCCTTCTTGGTCGCGGCCTTCTTCGGCGCGGCCTTCTTCGCGGCCTTCTTCGCGGGCGCCTTCTTCGCAGCTTTCTTCGCAGTTGCCATAACGATCTCCTTGATCAAGTTACAAAAAACTCCGCACGGCTGGATGCCGCACGGAGATTCACTGCCCGCTGGTCTGCCTTCCGAACCTTCACGGTCCTTGTTGGCAGCCCCGGTGCAGTGAATGGGGGCGCAGATCCGGCTCCTGCTCTCGATGCCGTGAAGGCACCGAGGCGGTGTTGGCTCTTTTGGGGCCAGCCGTGATCCGCCATTCTTGATCTCTCAACAGCGCCCGCTCGCCGGCGCAGCGCGCGGCGGTGGCGGACGTTTGGGCAGGACGTCGGTCATGGGTCTGTTCAGTCCCATGCCAGCGCGCCGCCGGTCTGGTAGTCGATGACCCGGGTCTCGAAGAAGTTGCGCTCCTTCTTCAGGTCGATCATCTCGCTCATCCAGGGAAACGGGTTCTCCTCGTTGGGGAACAACGCGTCCAGGCCGATCTGCGTCGCACGCCGGTTGGCGATGTAGCGCAGATAGCCCTTGAACATGGAGGCGTTCAGACCGAGCACGCCACGCGGCATGGTGTCCTCGGCATAGCGGTATTCGAGCTCGACGGCCTTCTCGAACAGGGCCTTGATCTCGGCCTTGAACGCTGGCGTCCACAGGTGCGGGTTCTCGAGCTTGATCTGGTTGATGAGGTCGATGCCGAAGTTGCAGTGCATCGACTCGTCGCGCAGGATGTACTGGTACTGCTCGGCCGCTCCCGTCATCTTGTTCTGCCGGCCCATCGACAGGATCTGCGTGAAGCCGACATAGAAGAAGAGACCCTCCATCAGGCAGGCGAAGACGATCAGGCTCTTCAGCAGCGTCTGGTCGGTCTCGGGCGTGCCGGTACGGAAGTTGGGGTCCATGATCGCGTCGATGAACGGGATCAGGAACTCGTCCTTGTCGCGGATGGACTGGACCTCGTGGTAGGCGTTGAAGATCTCGCCTTCGTCCAGGCCCAGGCTCTCGACGATGTACTGATAGGCGTGGGTGTGGATCGCCTCTTCGAAGGCCTGGCGCAGCAGGAACTGGCGGCACTCGGGCGCCGTGATGTGCCGGTAGGTGCCGAGCACGATGTTGTTGGCGGCCAGCGAATCGGCGGTGACGAAGAAGCCGAGGTTGCGCTTGATGATGCGGCGCTCGTCTTCGGTCAGGCCGTTCGGGTCTTTCCAGGTGGCGATGTCACGCGACATGCTCACCTCTTGCGGCATCCAGTGGTTGGCGCAGGTGGCGAGGTACTTCTCCCAGGCCCACTTGTACTTGAACGGCACCAACTGATTGACGTCCGTCTGGCCGTTGATGATGCGCTTGTCGGCGGCATTGACCCGCCGCTGAGGCGCCGCCGCGGCACTGTGATTCAGGGCGGCAGCGGCCGGCCTGGCTGGACCCGATTGGCGAGCCGTGGGAGCGGCCTGGGCCGCCGGCGCCAGGGACTGCAGCGCAACCGCCGGCAGTTGATCCAGCGTGGGCTTGATGCCCTTCGGACTGGCCGCCGAAGGGCCCACCAAATTGGGCATGTTCGCGCTCCTCGAGGTGATGGAGGGCGCGTGATTGCTTGGGGTACGTGTGTCTTCTTCCCAGACCAGCATGTGAGTGCTTCCTGCCGTTCGAATTATCCAAGTGTTGTGCGCGAACACCAAGCACTAGTTGACATGAAGGGCCTCATGTTGTTGCGGCATCGCATCGCGTGCAGCGCGTCGTCGCATCGATGAAGCGCTTGCGCGCGACGTCGATGCGCGGCCGCGCGGCCGCGACGGGACTCCGTTTGCATGAGTCATTCGCCATCTCGTGCCGGGTGTTCGTCGATGCCGTCGACCTACTGGCAAGCCTCGCAGTCCGGGTTGTCGATCGAGCAGAACTTGATGTCGCTCGCGGGCTCTGCGGTGGCGGTCGCCGCCGGCGCTGCCGAGGCGCTGGGCACGGCGTTCAACGCGCCCGGTGCGACGGTGGACTTCTCGGCATAGGTCGCACTCGTCGTGCGCAGGTAGTAGGTCGTCTTCAGGCCGCGCAGCCAGGCGAGCTTGTAGATCTCGTCGAGCTTCTTGCCTGACGCGCCGGCCATGTAGATGTTCAGGCTCTGCGCCTGGTCGATCCACTTCTGGCGGCGCGCACCGGCTTCCACCAGCCAGCTCGCGTCGATCTCGAAGGCGGTCGCGTACAGGCGCTTCATCTCCTCGGGCACGCGGTCGATCGGCAGCAGCGAGCCGTCGAAGTGCTTGAGGTCCATCACCATCACGTCGTCCCACAGGCCCAGCTTCTTCAGGTCGCGCACGAGGTACTCGTTGACGATGGTGAACTCGCCCGAGAGGTTGCTCTTGACCGAGAGGTTGCCGAAGCTCGGCTCGATGGAGGCATCAACGCCGATGATGTTGCTGATGGTGGCCGTGGGCGCGATTGCGACGCAGTTGCTGTTGCGCATGCCATGCGTCTGGATGCGCTGACGCAGCGCGCCCCAGTCCAGCGTGCTGGAGCGATCGACCTCGATGTAACCGCCCCGCTGCTCGGCGAGCAGGTCCAGGCTGTCCAGCGGCAGCACGCCACGGTCCCACAGGCTGCCGCGGTAGCTGGCGTAACGACCGCGCTCGGCCGCCAGTTCGGTGCTCGCCCAGTAGGCGTGGTAGCAGACCGCCTCCATCGAGCGGTCGGCGAACGCCATCGCTTCCTCGCTCGCGTAGGGCGTGCGCAGCCGGTACAGGCAGTCCTGGAAGCCCATGATGCCCAGGCCCACCGGGCGGTGGCGCAGGTTGCTGTCGCGCGCCTTCTTCACCGAGTAGTAGTTGATGTCGATGACGTTGTCGAGCATGCGCATCGCCGTGCGCACGGTCTGCTTCAGCTTGTCCTGGTCGATCTCCTGTCCCGCAGCACCGTCCTTCAGGTGCTGCGCCAGGTTCACGCTGCCGAGATTGCACACCGCGATCTCGGTGTCGCTGGTGTTGAGAGTGATCTCCGTGCACAGGTTGGAGGAATGCACCACGCCCGTGTGCTGCTGCGGGCTGCGGACGTTGCAGGCGTCCTTGAAGGTGATCCAGGGGTGCCCGGTCTCGAACAGCATCGAGAGCATCTTGCGCCACAGGTCCTTGGCCGGCATGCGCTTGAAGAGCTTGATCTCGCCGCGGTCGACCTTGGCCTCGTAGGCGGTGTAGGCCGCCTCGAAGGCCTTGCCGAACTTGTCGTGCAGGTCGGGGCAGGTGCTGGGCGAGAAGAGCGTCCATTGCCCGCCTTCCATCACCCGCTTCATGAACAGATCCGGGATCCAGTTGGCGGTGTTCATGTCGTGCGTGCGCCGCCGGTCGTCGCCGGTGTTCTTGCGCAGCTCGAGGAACTCCTCGATGTCGAGGTGCCAGCTCTCCAGATAGGAGCAGACCGCGCCCTTGCGCTTGCCGCCCTGGTTGACGGCCACCGCCGTGTCGTTGACCACCTTCAGGAAGGGCACCACGCCCTGGCTCTTGCCGTTGGTGCCCTTGATGTAGCTGCCGAGCGCGCGCACGCGTGTCCAGTCGTTGCCCAGTCCGCCGGCAAACTTGGAGAGCAGCGCGTTCTCCTTCAGCGCCTCGTAGATGCCGTCGAGGTCATCGGCCACCGTCGTGAGGTAGCAGCTCGAGAGCTGGCTGCGACGCGTGCCGCTGTTGAAGAGCGTGGGCGTGCTGCTCATGAAGTCGAACGTCGACAGCACGTCGTAGAACTCGATGGCGCGCGCCTCGCGGTCGATCTCGTTGAGCGCCAGGCCCATGGACACGCGCATGAAGAAGGCCTGCGGCAGCTCGATGCGCTGCTCGTCGATGTGCAGGAAGTAGCGGTCGTACAGGGTCTGCAGGCCGAGGTAGTCGAACTGCAGATCGCGCTCGGGCTTGAGCGCCGCGCCCAGGCGCGCCAGGTCGAACTGCGCCAGCTTCTCATCGAGCAGCTCGGCGCCGATGCCCCGCTTGATGAAGCGCGGGAAGTACTCGGCGTAGGCCTCGCCCGTCTGCTCCTGCGTCACCTCGCGACCGAGGATCTCCTTGCGAATGGTGTGCAGCAGGAGGCGCGCCGTGGCGCGCGTATAGGCCGGGTCTTTCTCGATGAGCGTGCGCGCGGCGAGGATGCTGGCCTTGAAGACCTCGTCGATCGGCACGCCGTCATAGAGGTTGCGGCGCGTCTCGGCGAGGATGGGCTCGGCACTGACGTCGGCGCCGAGGCCGGCGCAGGCCGACTCGATGAGCGCGCGCAGCGCATTCATGTCCAGCGGACGGCGCTCGCTGCCGTCGGTGACGAAGAGCTCCGGCGCCTTGGCCACGGCCGGCGTGCCCTGGCGTGCACGCTCCTGCGCACGGCGCTCGCGGTAGAGCACGTACGCGCGCGCCACCTCGTGGTGGCCTCCGCGCATCAGGCCGAGCTCCACCTGGTCCTGGACATCCTCGATGTGGAACGTGCCGCCGCCCGGGCGCGAACGCAACAGGCCGCGCACCACCACCTCGGTGAGCATCTCCACCGTCTCACGCACGCTCGCCGAGGCCGCCCCTTGCGTGCCGTGCACCGCCAGGAAAGCCTTCATCAGCGCCACCGCGATCTTGTTCGGCTCGAACCCGACCACGGCGCCGTTGCGCCGGATGATCTGGTAGCCCGAATAGGCCGATGCCGCCCCGGGCGGCGCGACCAACCCGGCGCGGCCGGACAGGGTCGAAGCCTGACCGGCAGGCATTCCTTCGGCAGCGGTGGGGACGGCTGATTGCATGCAAGTTCCTCTCTTGGTTTTCAGTGGCGGTGGTCGCGCGTTCCGATGACGCCGCCGCCGTGCACTCCACAGGCAGCGCATGCCTGCGGTCGACGGCGGCGGGAACGGCGATGGACGGGGCTCTGGACGGACCTCAGACTTCAGGCAAGGGCTTTCGCTGACGCGCCTGAAAAGATGGCGGGTCCACAACCGGCCGAAGCCGCTCGATGCGGCTTCGAACCAGTGACGGCGCGCCTGCCGGTCTTGCGTCCTGCACTCATGGTGCGGACTGTCTTTCGACCGTTCCTGTACCCGCAGCCCAACGTCCTTGCGGGTCCGGACACATTCTTTGATGACATCTCTCTTCGCGCCCAGGGGACACTATATATGGGGTCTCGCGGCCAGGCAAGGCGCTAGCGCTAGCGTATGGCCGGCGGGCTTTCCCCAATGAAGCCGATGCCCCGGGCAGTCCACCTCCTGTGCACAAGCAGTCCACATGCCGTCCACATGGGGCACTGCGCCGCCATGCGTTGCGCAGTCGGACCAGGCGCGCACGGTGTGCGTGTCTTCGCGAACACTCACGCCACGTGCGGCACCAGGGCGGGGCGGCGCCGGCGCAACTGGCGCGCGAGGCGCGCCCAATCGAATCCCGGACCGGGGTCGCCCTTGCGGCCCGGTGCCACGTGCTCGTGTCCCGTCACCTCGGCGAGCGGGTAGCGCTGGCTGAGCGCGCGCAGCAACCTGGCGAGCTCTTCGTACTGCCGCGGCGCGAATCGCCGCCCCTCCAGCCCCTCGAGTTCGATGCCGATCGACCAGTCGTTGCAGTTGGCTCGACCGCGCCAGCTCGAAGCCCCGGCATGCCACGCTCGCCGGTCGCAGGACACGTACTGCTCGGTGCGACCATCACGCCGGATGACGAAGTGCGCCGACACCCGCAGCCCCGCAAGGCCAGCAAACGAAGGATGCGAGGCCGGGTCGAGCCGGTTGGTGAAGAGCCGCTCGACCGCTTCGCCACCGTACTCGCCCGGCGGCAGGCTGATCGAGTGCAGCACGACGAGCGTGACCTCGGCGCCCGCCGGCCGCGACCCCTCGTTGGGCGACTCGATGCGGCGCGCGCCCGGCCACCAGCCCTCGTGCCAGCGCCTAGCCATGCGCAGATCAGGGTGCGCTGCCGCCTTCGCCGGGCTCGCCCCGCTCCGCACGCTCGGCACGTTCACCGCGCTCGAGCGCGGTCTCGGGCGCCAGCACGCCAAGGCGGGCCATGCGGTAGCGCATCTGCCGCAGCGAGAGGCCGAGGCTCGCCCCTGCCGCCGTGCGGTTGTAGCGATGCGCCGCGAGGGCGCGCTCGAGGATGTCGCGCTCGACACCGTCCAGGTGCGCAGCCAGGTCCTTGGGCAGCGGCGCACTCGGCGCGCGTGGCTGCGGCTCGGCGGCCACTGCGGCACTGGCAATGGGTGACGCCGTGCGGGTGTCTTCCGCCGGTGCGTCACCACCGTCGTCGATGAGCCCGAGGTCGTTGCGCGTGATCGCCGGTCCGGTGGAGAGCGCCAGCGCGCGGTGCAGGAGGTTCTCCAGTTCGCGCACGTTGCCCGGGAACGGGTGGCGCAGCAACTGCTGCAGCGCGTCGGGCGCGAGGCTCGGCACCGGGCTCACGCCGGCGTCACGGGCAATGCGGGCGAGCACCGCGGCGCAGATCGCCGGCAGGTCAGCGATGCGCTCGCGCAGCGGCGGCACGCCGATGCGGATGACGTTCAGTCGGTAGTACAGGTCCTGCCGGAATCGGCCGGCTTGGACCTCGGCCCCGAGATCCTTGTGCGTGGCGCTGACGATGCGCACGTTGACGGCCAGCTCGGCCGCGGCGCCGAGCTGGCGCACGGCGCGCTCCTGGATCGCGCGCAGCAGCTTGCTCTGCATGGCCAGCGGCAGGTCGCCGATCTCGTCGAGGAAGAGCGTGCCACCCTGCGCCATCTGGAAGAAACCTTCGCGGTCTTCGTGCGCGCCGGTGAAGGCCCCCTTGCGGAAGCCGAAGAACTCCGCCTCGAGCAAAGTCTCAGGGATGGCGCCGCAGTTCACTGCGACGAAAGGCGCCGAGCCGCGCGGCGATGTCTCGTGAATGGCGCGGGCGACGAGTTCCTTGCCGGTGCCCGACTCACCCGCCACCAGCACGGGGGCCATGCTGCGCGAGACCTTCTCGATCAGCGAGCGCACCTGCTGCATCGCCAGCGACTCGCCGGCCAGGCGCGAAAGCGCGGTGGCGCCGCGCGATGGGGCGCCGCGGCCCTCCGCAGGTCGCTCGCGCGGCGCCGGCGGCGTACGCCCCAATGCCGAAGCGACGACGGCGCGGAACTGCCGCAGGTCCACCGGCTTGGTCAGATAGTCGTAGGCACCGGCCTTGAGCGCCTCCACCGCGTTCTCGGGCGAGGCGTAAGCGGTGATGACCATCGCCTTCTCGCCGCGACCCGCCGCCTCCATGCGGTGCAGCAGGTCGAGCCCCGAGCCGTCGGGCAGTCGCATGTCGGTGATGACGAGCTGGTACGGCCGCTCCGCGAGCATGGCCCAGGCCTCGTCGACGCCGCCGGCGCACTCGACGTCATAGCCCTCGCGCAGCAGCGTCAGCTCGTAGAGCGTGCGCAAGTCAGGCTCGTCGTCGACGACCAGCAGGCGCAGTGGACTGCCTTGTGTCGAAGCGGCTGCGGCGGTGGGACTCATTCGGTGGGGCGTTCAGTAAGGCGAACAGGTGGCGGCACAAAGGATCCCGGAGTGCGCATCGTTCAAGGCTCCAGGGGCAGCACGGTCGCGGCCTCGGTCAACTCGGCGCGGCGCATGCTGACCAGGAACTCGTTGCGCGACCGCTCGCTGGCCGGTCGCTGCCGGTACTCGATGCTGGCGCCATAACGCTCGCAGAGCTCACGGCAAATATACAAGCCGAGGCCCGAGCCGCGGCTGCGCGTCGAGTAGAACGGTTCGAAGAGGTAGCGTTCGACCTCGGGCGGGATCAACGGGCCGTCGGAGACCACGCTCAGCGAGACCTGCGCCGCGTCGTCACCGGCAGCCAGGCGAACGAGCACGGCGCCCGGCTCGGCGCTGGCGTGGCGATGTGCGTTGTCCAGCAGGTTGACCAGCACTCGGCGCAAGTGCTCGGCATCGAACACCACGCCGAGCGGCTTGTCGGCGATCTGCACGCGAAGCCGGCTGTCCGCTGCAAGGGGCAGTTGCGCGGTAGCCGCCCATTCGGCGGTGGCAGCGGCGACCGCCGCACGTGCGTCGATGGCACTGGCCACCGGCGTGGAGCCGGGCGCCACTTCGAGCACGTCGTCCACCAGGCGGTCGAGCCGCGCGACGTTGTCGGCCACGATGCGCGCCAGGCGCTGCTGCGCCGGCGCCAGGTCGTCCTCGAGAAGCAGGGCGTTGGCCTGCGCGATGGCGGCCAGCGGGTTGCGGATCTCGTGCGCGATGCCGGCCGATACCCGGCCCATGGCGGCGAGCTTCTCCTGGCGCAGCCGCGCCTGGGCGGTCCGCACGTCCTCCAACAGCAGCACGACGAAGGGCTCGTCGGGAATGTCTGCGGAACTCGCCTCGTCATCCTCCGACGCCTCGAGAGCACTGCTGCGCATGAATCGAACACGCACGCGCAGCGTGCGGGCAATGCCGTTGGCGAAGCGTACGAGGACGTCACGGCCCGCCTCGGGCCACGGGGTCGCCGCCACGGTCGGCGCCCCCGGCTGCCCCGCCGGCGTGTCCGACCCGCTGCCGAGAAAGACCCGCTCGACCTCGTCGTGCAAGACGCGCCAGGCGCCGCGCTCGGCCAGCCCGAAGGGCGCTGGTGGTGCCAGGCCCTCGTCGACGAGCAGCGCCCGGGCCGCCGGGTTCGCAGCGCGCACGCGCAGACCCCGATCGACGACGAGCACGCCATCGGCCATCTCCTCGATGACGAGGCGGTTGAGCTGCGCCTGCTGTCGTGCCAGTTCGAGGCTGCCGCGTGCGGCCAGTTCTTCGCGCGCGAGGCGACCTGCCAGCTCACCGGCCAGCAAGGTGATGATGAACAGGCCCAGTCCTGCGAACCCCGACTGCAGCATCAACCCAGGGGCGAATGCATCGAACGAGGTCGCGCGCCAGGCCACCAGCAGCAGCAGCAGCGCCACCGCGGCCGCCGTGCCGAGCGCCAGCAATCGGGAGGTCAGCACGCCGGACATCAACACGGGCAGCACCAGCAGCGCCGCGTAGTTGAAGTTCGAGCCGACCTCGATCACGTGCAGGCCGATGAAGGCGAGGATGTCGACGCCGATGGTGGCCAGCCACTGCCGACGTCGTTGATGCCCGAGCGGCTTGGGCTCGGCCAGGGGACGAAAGCGCGGCAGCAGCCACAGCGTGATTGCCTGCACCGCATAGACGAGGCTCAGGAGCGCCAGCAACTCGGCGTGCCGCCGGCCGAGCAGGCTCGACACCCCCTGCGCCACGACCAGGCCGACGCCGACGACCGCGCGCGCGGCCACGTAGGTCCGAAAGACGCGCACCAGCGCCGTGTCCTGCGCCGCGGCGATGCGGCGCACCTGGCGCAGCAGCAGCCGGCTGTCCGGCGGCATCTCCCCCGCGGCCAGCCAGCCCGGATCGAAGAAGGACTCGGTGGGATGGCTCTCGCCTCCGAGCGTGCCTGCAAAGAGGGCGTCGTCACGGCGGCGACCGCCGGCGCGGCGGCGATCGGCGCTGCGACGGTCGGCCCGCCGGCGCTCGCCCGTGGACGAGTTCATCGCGTCAACCTGACAGGCGCGGCGCCGCGCGGCGGTGCGGTGGCGCGCGCAGGCTGGTCACCGCGGGCCGGCCACGCGGTGCGGTTCGCCGCAGTACGAGCGGCCTTCGGCATCGAAGCTCGCGTCGGGGCGCGGCAGGTGCACGCCGCAATGCGCGCAGGCCACCATCGGCGCGGGCTCCGCGCCACCCTTGCGCGCTGCGTCAGCGCGGTTCGCGGGCGGAGCGCCGGTGCGCCGGCCCTTCAGCAGCCACAGCGCCACGCCCACCACCACCGCCACCAGGATCAAGACTCTGAGCATTGCACCCCTCGCGCTGCCGATGTCATGCAGAAAGCCGGCCCAGGACCACCTCGATCACGAAGCGCGAGCCCACGTAGGCAAGCAGCAGGAGCGCCGCCCCCACATACAGCCAGCGCGTCGCCTGGCGACCGCGCCAGCCGCGCCGGTGCCGCCCCACCAGCAGCGCCGCGAACACACCCCAGGCGAGCAGCGAGAACACGGACTTGTGGTCCCATCGCCACTGCGCGGCGGTGAAGACACCAAGCAGCAGCGTCAGAGTCAGCACCACGAAGCCCGCTTCGACGAACCGGAAGGTGAGTCGCTCCAGTTGCAGAAGCGGCAGCCCAGCCGGCGCGGCGGCCCGCCCCGCAGGCGAACCTGCGGCGGCCCTCGCCGTGGCGCCCGAGCGCAAGCGACGCTCGGCGCGGTCGAGCAGGCTCGCGTGGAGCACGGCGGCCGCGAACAGACCATAGGAGCCGACGCCGAGCGCGAAGTGCAGCGGCGCGAGCGCCGATGTGCCGTGCCTCGGGTCGCCCGGGAAGACAAGCGCCGCCACCACGCCCACGACGCCCGCCAACGCCAGCGAGAGGCGCACCGTGGGCAGCGGCAGGAACCGGCTTTCCACGGTGTGCACGGCGATCATGAGCCACACCGTCATCGACAGCACGGGCCCGAAACCCCAGCGCATCCCGCCGGCCGAACCCACGGCGGCCCCGGCGAGGCCGCCGATGTCGATGAGCAGGAGCAGCAGGTGAAGGGCAAACGCGCCGAGCAGCGCCGCCGCGCCGAGCCGGCGCCATGTCGGGCCGCCGACCGCACCGGGCAGCGCCGCCAGCGCATAGAGGAAGAGCGTGACGCCGGCGAGCAGCAAACCGCCGGCAGGGGCCAGGGAGGTTGGTGCGCTCGATAGAATCATCGTCACAGTTTACCCACCCCCTTCCCTTCCTCATTCCCCTGGCCGGCGCCGGCGGCCTCGCCGCTGGGCATGTGGCGCAGGGAACCGGCGAGACAGCGATGGCCTCCACCCTTTCAGAACGGCTGTCTCGTCTCGTCAAGACGATGCGCGGCCAGGCCCGCATCACCGAGGGCAATGTCGCTGACATGCTGCGCGAGGTGCGCCTGGCGCTGCTCGAGGCCGATGTCGCCTTGCCGGTCGTGCGCGACTTCATCGCCCGCGTCAAGGACAAGGCGCTCGGCACCCAGGTGGTGGGCTCGCTCAACCCGGGCCAGGCCCTGGTGGGCATCGTCCACAAGGAGCTCGCCGCCACGATGGGCGAGGTCGACCCGCAGGGGACGCTGAAGCCACCGGCCGACATCGACCTCGCCACCCAGCCGCCGGCCGTGCTGCTGATGGCCGGCCTGCAGGGCTCGGGCAAGACGACCACCACGGCCAAGCTGGCGCGCCACCTGATCACCAAGCGCAAGAAGAAGGTGCTCACCGTCTCGGCCGACGTCTACCGCCCGGCCGCCATCCAGCAGCTGAAGACGGTGACGGCGCAGGCCGGCGCCGAGTGGTTCGCGAGCACGCCCGAGCAGAAGCCACGCGACATCGCGCTCGCCGCGCTCGACCACGCACGGCGGCACTTCTTCGACGTGCTCATCGTCGACACGGCCGGCCGCCTGGCCATCGACGAGGCGTTGATGGCCGAGATCCGCGAGTTGCACGCGGTGCTGAAACCCGTGGAGACGCTGTTCGTCGTCGACGCCATGCAGGGCCAGGACGCAGTGAACGTGGCCAAGGCCTTCAAGGAGGCGCTGCCGCTCACGGGGGTCGTGCTGACCAAGCTGGACGGCGACTCGCGCGGCGGCGCCGCGCTGTCGGTGCGCCAGGTGACGGGCGCGCCGATCAAGTTCGCCGGCGTGAGCGAGAAGATCGACGGACTGGAGGTCTTCGACGCCGACCGCCATGCCGGGCGCGTGCTCGGCATGGGCGACATCGTCGCCCTCGTCGAGGAAGTGCAGAAGGGCGTCGACCTCGAGGAAGCGAAGAAGCTCGCCGAGAAGGTCAAGAGCGGCAGCGGCTTCGACCTCCACGACTTCCTGGCGCAGATCTCGCAGATGAAGAAGATGGGCGGCCTGTCGGGTCTCATCGACAAGCTGCCGAGCGCGCTGGCCGAAAAGGCGGCCGGCGCCGACATGGGCCGCGCCGAACGGGACGTGCGCCGAATGGAGGGCATCATCAATTCGATGACGCCGCTGGAGCGCCGCAAGCCCGAACTCATCAAAGCCACACGCAAGCGCCGCATCGCCGCTGGCGCCGGCGTGCAGGTTCAGGAAGTGAATCGCCTGCTCAACCAGTTCGAGCAGATGCAGGGCATGATGAAGAAGATGAAGGGCGGCGGGCTGATGAAGATGATGAAGCGCATGGGCGGCGGGGGCTTCCCCGGCATGCCGCCACGCTAGAACGGGTTCTCGCCTGGGCGCGCTGCACGGGCTTGTTGCTCGCGAAGGCGGCAGACGACGGTCCTCTCGCCCGGGGCCGGATGGGCGAGACATCCCCCCGGCAGCGGGCGCATGAAGCGTTTTGTCACCGTCAGATACGTCTCTTGTCGCTTTGGGGCTGGTCTTCGGGCCCCGGGTTGCCGATCCTAGGGGTGGCTCGTCCGTTGCGGGCCCGCCGCCGCCCGCCTCCTGGCATTTCCGCTCAGCCGCAAGCCGCATGGACAGCCTCAGTTCCCTTTCTGCCTACGCCCTGCCGGCCACCCTGCTGGGTCTGCTGCTTTTCCTGGCCATGCGCTGGCGCCACCGCGGCGGGCGTGCCGAGGAGAGCCGCGAGAACGTCGACACGGTTGCCGGCTGGCCCCCAGAGGCGGCGCGCGTGCTGACCATCGACGAGCGCCAGGCCTACGACGTGCTGCGGCGCGCCTTCCCCACCCACCTGGTGCTCGCCCAGGTTCCACTGTCGCGGTTCGTGCGCGTGCCCCTGCGGCGCAGCTACACAGAGTGGCTGCAGCGGGTCGGCACCCTCAGCGCCGACCTGCTGCTCTGCGATGCGGGTTCCAGCGTCATTGCCGTCATCGACATTCGCAGCGCCACCGAGAGCGAGCGCGCCCGGCGCCGGCACGAGCGCATGTCCCGTGTACTGCGACAGACCGGCGTGCACGTGATCACCTGGCGCGAGGGCGAATTGCCGAGCGTGCCGGACGTGCGCACGCAACTCATGCCGCTGCTGCAGCCCGGCGGGGCGGCGCCGAAGGCTTCGGGCTCCCGCCCGATGCCGTTGATCCCGGTCGCCGAGATGGAAGAGATCGTCGCCGACGAGGACGACCAAGCGTTCGCGGCCACCGTCTATGGGGGCCGCGGGCACGACCCGGTTTCTTCCGATTACTTCGACGACCTGGAAGTGACCGTCGTCAAGCGCTGAGCCCGCCGCGACGCCGGTGCGTCAGCGCAGGAGAGCCTCGGCAAACTCGCGCGCATCGAAGGGCTGCAGGTCTTCGAGCTTCTCGCCCACGCCGATGAAGTAGACGGGCACTACCCGCCCCTGCTCCACGCCCCAGCGTGCGATGGCTGCGAGCACGCCGCCTTTGGCAGTGCCATCGAGCTTGGTGACGACGAGGCCCGTGAGGCCCAGCGCCGCATCGAAGGCCTTCACCTGCGCGAGCGCGTTCTGGCCCGTGTTGCCGTCGACAACGAGCAGCACCTCATGGGGCGCGCCGTCCTGCGCGCGACCGATAACGCGCTGGATCTTCTTCAGTTCCTCCATCAGGTGCACCTGTGTCGGCAGGCGGCCCGCGGTGTCGGCGATGACGACATCGCATCCGCGCGCGCGGCCGGCGCTGACGGCGTCGAAGGTGACAGCGGCAGGATCGGCGCCCTCCTGGCTCACGATCTGCACCTGCGCCCGATCGGCCCACACAGCGAGTTGCTCGCGCGCCGCGGCGCGAAAGGTGTCCGCGGCGGCCAGCAGCACCTTGCAGCCGCCTTCCGCGAGATGGCGCGTGAGCTTGCCGATGCTGGTGGTCTTGCCGGCGCCGTTGACGCCGACCACCATCATCACTGTCGGCCGGTGTTCGCCGACAACGAGCGGCTTCTGCAGCGGCGCCAGCTGCGCGGCGAGCACGTCGGCGAGCAGCCCCTTCACCGCCGCCGGCTCGGTGGCTTGCGTCTCCTTGACGCGGCGCTTCAGTTCGTCGAGCAGCGCTTGCGTGGCCGAGCTGCCGGCGTCGGCCATCAGGAGCGCGGCCTCCAGCTCCTCGTAGAGCGCGGCGTCGATGCGTGCCCCCGTGAAGACGGTGGCGATGCTGCCGCCGGTCTTGCGCAGGCCCTCGCGCAGCCGACCCAACCAGCCGGTGTCGGCGCGTGGCGCCGCCGCCGCTGCGGTCGGCGCAGGCGTGTTCGGCGCCGCAGGCTCTGGGAGCGCCTTCTTGCGAAAGAAGCTGAACATCGGATCCTGGCTTGGCCTTTGGCGCAGTGCTGGGGTGTCTTGCGCGGCCAGACTGCCGGAGCGAGGCCGATATAATCTAGCGCTCTAGGCGCTTTAGCTCAGTTGGTTAGAGCGACGGAATCATAATCCGCAGGTCCGGGGTTCAAGTCCCTGAAGCGCCACCAGAACACCCCGGGCCCGAGCACTGCGCTCGGGCCCTTTTTCTTTGCTCCGGCGGGCTCATCGCCCGCGCACAGCCACTGGATCCACACCATGCTCCGCTGTGACATCCCCGCCCGACCCTGGCCACGCTTCGTGGCCGTCGCACTGCTCGCCTTGGCCGCCTTCGCTGCAGCGCCGGCGGCCGCGCAGCAGCCCCGCAACTTCCCGGCCACGGCCTTGCGCGGCGAGATCGTCGTGCAGCAGCCTCCGGAGTTGCTGCTCAATGGCCGCCCCGCGCGTCTGTCGCCGGGCGCGCGCATCCGCGGCGAGAACAACCTGCTCATGGTGAGCGGTGCGCTGGCCAACCAGCGCCTGCTGGTCCACTACACCGTGGACATCTCCGGCCTGATCGGCGAGATCTGGATCCTCACCGCCGCCGAGCGTGCTCGCCAGCCGTGGCCCACGACACGCGAACAGGCCGCCGCCTGGCTGTTCGACCCGGTCGGGCAGACCTGGACACGGCCATGAAGGTCTTCATCCGCACCTTCGGGTGCCAGATGAACGAGTACGACTCGGACAAGATGGCCGACGTGCTTCGCGCCGCCGAGGGTTACGAGCCGACGTCCGACCCCGAGGAGGCCGACCTCATCCTCTTCAACACCTGCTCGGTGCGCGAGAAGGCGCAGGAGAAGGTGTTCAGCGACCTCGGCCGTGTCAAGCACCTGAAGAAGAAGGGCGTGCTCATCGGTGTCGGCGGCTGCGTGGCCAGCCAGGAAGGCGCTGCGATCATCGAGCGCGCACCGTACGTCGATCTTGTGTTCGGGCCGCAGACGCTGCACCGGTTGCCGCAGATGATCGAGGCGCGCCGCAGCGAGCGGCGGCCACAGGTCGACATCCGCTTCCCCGAGATCGAGAAGTTCGACCACCTGCCGCCCCCGCGCGTGCAGGGCGCCAGCGCCTTCGTCTCGATCATGGAGGGCTGCTCGAAGTACTGCTCCTACTGCGTCGTGCCCTACACGCGCGGCGAGGAGGTGAGCCGCCGCTTCGACGACGTGCTCACCGAGGTGGCCGGTCTCGCCGAACAAGGCGTGAAGGAAGTGACGTTGCTCGGGCAGAACGTCAACGCCTACCGAGGGGCGATGACGGCTGCTGGCGCAGATGGCGAAATCGCCGACTTCGCGCTGTTGCTCGAGTACGTCGCCGCACTGCCCGGCATCGAGCGCATCCGCTACACGACGAGCCATCCGAACGAGTTCACGCAGCGGCTGATCGACGTCTACGCCAAGGTGCCGCAGCTCGTGGACCACCTGCACCTGCCGGTGCAGCATGGCAGCGACCGCATCCTGATGGCGATGAAGCGCGGCTATACAGCGATGGAATACAAGAGCATCGTGCGCCGGCTGCGCGCGGTGCGCCCGGACATCAGCCTGTCGAGCGACTTCATCGTCGGCTTCCCGGGCGAGACCGAAGACGACTTCCGGCGCATGCTGCGCCTGATCGAAGAAGTCGGCTACGACAGTTCGTTCAGCTTCGTCTTCAGCAAGCGCCCAGGCACGCCCGCTGCGGCACTGCCGGACGAGACGCCGCAGGCGCTCAAGCTGGCGCGGCTGCAAGAGCTGCAGGCCCTGCTCGAGAAGAACGTGCGTCGCCTCAGCGCCAGCCGCGTGGGCACGGTGCAACGCATCCTCGTCGAAGGACCCTCGAAGAAGAACCCGCACGAGCTGATGGGCCGCACCGCTTGCAACCGCATCGTCAACTTCGACGCCGGCCCGGGCGGCGCGGCGCGCTTGCCCGGCCGGATGATCGACGTCACCATCACCGAGGCGCTGCCGCACTCGTTGCGCGGCACACTCGCCACCGCGGACTCGGCAATCAACGGCGACCCGGCCCGAACCCCCGCCACCACAGCGTGATCGCCGTGGCGAGCACCATTGCCGCGTAGGTGGCCATGCGGCCGTCACGACCGAACCAGGCGAGGCCGACCACCGTCACCACGGCGTTGGCCACCGCCGCCAGAGCCGCCATGCGCCACCAGGCCTGAGTCGCCAGGTCCGCTCGCCAGGCGAGCTTGGCCAGCGCCGCCGCCATCGCGCCCAGCGCCACGGCGGGCACGAAGAAATTGACCAGATGGTTCAGGAATGCCAACGGTTCCATCGCGCGGTGGTGCCCGGGCGGGCACGACTTGAAGCGGCCGAAACACCCCCCGTGCAAGGCCGGGGGGCCGGAGCCGGGGGTGAAATCTACAATGCCCTCGTGAGCGTCATCACTTTCGGCTTGAACCACCAGACCGCCCCGCTGGACCTGCGGGGTCGTTTGGCGTTCACCCCAGAGCAATTGGCGCCGGCCCTGCGCGGCCTGAACCAGCGGCTGGAACGCGTCGATCCCGAAGCAGCCATCGTCTCCACCTGCAACCGCACCGAGCTGTACCTCGCGGTGGGCGCCACGCCCGCAGCGCCGATCCTGCAGCCAGCGCTCGACTGGTTGGCCGAGCAGGGCCGGGTGAGCGCCGATCACTTGCAGCAGCACGCCTACGTCATGCACGACCGCGATGCGGCGCGGCACGCCTTCCGCGTGGCGAGCGGGCTCGACTCGATGGTGCTGGGCGAGCCGCAGATCCTGGGGCAGATGAAGCAGGCCGTGCGTCTGGCCGACGAAGCCGGTACGCTGGGCACGACACTGCACCAGCTCTTCCAGCGCAGCTTCTCGGTCGCCAAGGAAGTACGCAGTTCCACCGAGATCGGCGCCCACTCCATCAGCATGGCTGCCGCGGCGGTGCGCCTGGCCGGCGAGCTCTTCGAGGACCTGCGCCAGTTGCACGTGCTGTTCGTCGGCGCAGGCGAGATGATTGAATTGGTGGCCACGCACTTCGCGGCCAAGCAGCCGCGCGGCATGGCGGTGGCCAACCGCACGCTGGAGCGAGGCGAGAAGCTGGCGGCGCGCTTTGGCGCGCAGGCGCTGCGGCTGGCCGACCTGCCCTCGCGGCTGCACGAGTTCGACGTGGTCATCTCCTGCACCGCGAGCACGCTGCCGATCATCGGCCTCGGGGCCGTCGAACGCGCGCTGAAGGCTCGCCGCCGGCGCCCGATCTTCATGGTCGACCTGGCCGTCCCACGCGACATCGAACCCGAGGTCTCGCAGCTCGCGGACATCTACCTGTACACGGTGGACGACCTCTCCGAGCGCGTGCAGAGCGCCGGCGAGAAGCGCCAGGCGGCCGTTCAGCAAGCCGAGGCGATCATCGACGCCGGCGTCCAGAGCTTCACGCACTGGCTGGACCAGCGTGCCGCCGTGCCGCTGATCCAGGCCCTCAACCGCCAGGCCGATGACTGGGGCGCCACCGAATTGGCGCGCGCGCGCAAGCTGCTCGCCAAGGGTGAGCCGGTGGAGCAGGTGCTGCAGGCGCTGGCGCGTGGCCTCACGAGCAAGATGCTGCACGGCACCCTGGCCGAACTGCACGGCGCCGAGGGTACCGAGCGCGAGCGTCTGGCCAACACCGTGTCGCGCCTGTTCCTGCGTGGCAGCTCGAGCCCTTCGCGCGGGTCCGGCGGCGGGGGCCACGGGCCCGCGCCTCGATGAGCCTGCTGAGCCCGGCGCTGCGGGAGCGGTTCGAGCGGCTGACGCTGCGCCTCGCGGAGCTCGACGCGACGCTGGCCGATCCGGCGGTCGCCAGCGACATGAAGCGCTACCGGGCGCTGTCGCGCGAGCAGGCCGAGGTGCACGGGGTCGTGGACACCTGGAGGCGCTACCAGCAGCGCGAGCGCGACCTCGCGGCCGCGCAGGAGATGCGCGAGAGCGACGCTGAACTGGCCGAGATGGCAGGCGAAGAGATCGAGGCGGCCGGCGCGGACCTCGAGCGCCTGCACGCCGAGCTGCAGGCCGCCCTGCTGCCCAAGGATCCGGAAGACGAGCGCAACGCCTTCCTGGAAATTCGTGCCGGCACGGGTGGCGACGAATCGGCGCTCTTTGCCGGCGACTTGGCACGCATGTACCTGCGATTCTGCGAGCGATCGGGTTTTCGTACCGAGGTGCTGAGCGAGAGCCCGGCCGAGCTCGGCGGCTACAAGGAGCTCGTGCTGCGCGTGGAAGGTGACCACGCCTACGGCAAGCTGCGCTTCGAGTCCGGCGGCCACCGCGTGCAGCGGGTACCCGCCACCGAGAGCCAGGGCCGCATCCACACCAGCGCCTGCACCGTGGCCGTCATGCCCGAGCCCGACGAAGCCGAGGAAGTGCAGCTCAATCCGGCCGACCTGCGCATCGACACTTTCCGCGCCAGCGGCGCCGGCGGCCAGCACGTCAACAAGACCGACAGCGCCATCCGCATCACCCACCTGCCCACCGGCCTTGTCGCCGAGTGCCAGGACGACCGCAGCCAGCACCGCAACAAGGCCAAGGCGATGGCCGTGCTCGTGGCGCGGCTGCGCGAGAAGGAACGCAGCGAACGCGCCGCCAAGGAGGCCGCCACGCGCAAGAGCCTGGTGGGCAGCGGCGATCGCAGCGACCGCATCCGCACCTACAACTTCCCGCAGGGCCGGCTCACCGACCACCGCATCAACCTCACGCTGTACAAGCTGGCGCAGATCATGGACGGCGACCTCGGCGACGTGACCGCGGCCTTGTCAGCGGCGCGCGCGGCCGAGCAACTCGAGCAGCTCGAGGCCGGGGTGCGCTGAGCGGCGCCTCGCCTTGACGCTTCCCGGCATGCGGATCGGCGATTGGCTGCAGCAGGCTCGCGCAGCCGGCGTGGCGCGGCTCGACGCCCAGCAGTTGCTCGCCCACCACCTCGGTCGCCCGCGCACCTGGCTGCTGGCCCACGAGGAAGAGGCCCTGGACGGTGGGGCGCGGCTGCGCGCCGATGCCGATCTGGCGCGGCGTGCCACGGGGGTGCCACTGGCGTACCTCCTCGGCGAACGCGAGTTCCATGGCCTGGCGCTGCAGGTGAACGCCAACGTGCTGGTCCCGCGCCCGGAGACCGAGGGCTTGGTCGACTGGGCGCTCGAGCTGGCGCCGCGGGCGCCGTTGCCGCGCTTGGCCGATCTCGGCACGGGCAGTGGGGCCATCGCGCTGGCCTTCAAGCACCGCGCGCCGGCCTTCGAGGTCTGTGCCAGCGACCAGAGCGCGGCAGCGCTGTCCACCGCGCGCGCCAACGCGCGGCGGCTGCAACTGGAGGTGATGTGGCTCGAAGGCGACTGGTGGGAGCCCTTCGGAAGGCAGTCGTTCGGCATCGCCGTCTCCAATCCGCCTTACGTAGCGGAGGGGGATCCGCACCTCGCGGCGCTGCGGCATGAGCCCAAGATGGCGCTGGTCGGCGGGGCCGACGGGCTGCTCGCGCTGCGCCGTGTCGTGGCCGGCGCACCCACCCACCTCGCGGCGGGCGGCTGGCTACTGCTCGAACATGGGTTCGACCAGGCCTCGGCGGTGGCAAACCTCCTGGCGGCCGCAGGCTTCGAGCAGGTCAGCACGCGCGCCGACCTCGCCGGTCAGCCGCGACTGACCGGCGGCCGGCGACGCCCAGGCTGAGCCCGGCAGCGAGCGGCCCGGCAAGCTGCCGCCCGCCGTGGCCGGCTGCCAACTGTTGCCGGCGTTGCCGTATCGGGGGGATGCCGCACCGGGTGCAAGGAGCGCATGATGGGGCCGCATCGGCAAGCAGGGGGTACAAGCAATGAAAGCGCCGAATCGGTGTTCCGCCCGCCGGGTTGCCGTTGGGCTCGTCGCCGGGGCAATCGTTTCCCTGGCGCCCGTCGCCGCCCAGGCGAATCAGGGCTTGGTGGCCAGCGCCGGCGAGTGGCTGTGGCCGCAGTTTCAGGCGCGCATCACAGTGCAGACGGCGGCAATCGGCCCGGTCATGCTGACGCGCCTTTTCGAGCCCGGCGCGCCAGGCATGCGCGGCGTGCAGGGCGGTTCGCTGCTCGGCGACTACGTCTTCGCCACCCCGGGCTTCGGCAACTTCCGCGCCACCAGTGGCGTGATGTTGGGCGGCCCAGGGGGGGCGCCGGTGCTGACGGCATCGCCCCTGACGCGGGTAGGCGTCACCGTGCTCGACGGTGGCAGCACCGGCGGCAACAGCACCGCCGACACTCCGTTGACCTTGCCCTATCTGGGCCTGGGCTACAGCAGTGCCTCGTTGTGGCGAAGCCTGTCGGTGAGTGCCGACGTGGGGCTGGTAGCCGGGCGCCCGGCGGGGCTTTCTGGCCTCGGCCGCGCCATGCTGGGCAGCCAGGCCATGGACGCGGCGGTACGAGACCTTCGCCTGGCGCCGGTGCTGCAACTGGGCGTCCGCTACAGCTTCTGATCCGTCACGCCACGCCCGTTCCACTGCTCGATTCCCCTTGCCAGGCCACAACGGCCTGCGCATGGCCCCGCAGCGGTGCACCCCGCCCGGTTGTTCCATACTGTGCGCTTCTGAATCTCCCTGCCACAGAGGGCCGGCCATGAGCGACGTGCAGCAACGCATCGACCAGTTGGTGAAAGAGCATCGGGTCATGCTCTTCATGAAGGGCACTGCCCAGTTTCCGATGTGCGGGTTCTCCGGCCGCGCGGTACAGGTGCTCAAGGCCTGCGGCGTGGGCGACCTGCACACCTTCAACGTGCTCGAGGACGAAGGCGTGCGCCAGGGCATCAAGGACTACGCCAACTGGCCGACGATCCCGCAGCTGTACGTGAACGGCGAGTTCGTCGGCGGCTCGGACATCATGATGGAGATGTACCAGTCCGGCGAGTTGCAGCAGTTGTTGACCAAGGCCTGAGTGCAGGCCTGGCCGGGCACAGCGGCAAGAGCCCATGCCACCCTCCCCGCCTCGGCTGGTTGTCGGCATCAGCGGCGCCACTGGCGTTGCCTATGGCGTGAAGCTCCTGGAGCGTGCGCGTGAGCTGGGAGTCCAGACGCATCTCGTCGTGACCCCGGCGGGCATGCTCAACGTGCACCATGAGCTCGGGCTGGACCGCCATGCGGTGGAGCGCCTGGCCTCCGTGTCGCATGCCCCGGGCGATGTCGGCGCGTGCATCGCGAGCGGCAGTTTCGACACGGCGGCCATGGTGATCGCGCCGTGCTCCATGCGCACGCTGGCCGCGGTGGCGCATGGCCTTTCGGACAACCTGCTGACCCGCGCCGCCGACGTGACGCTGAAGGAGCGGCGGCGCCTCGTGCTGATGGTGCGCGAGACGCCCTTCAATCTCGCGCACCTGCGCAACATGACCGCCGCCACGGAGATGGGCGCGGTGGTCTTTCCGCCGCTGCCGGCCTTCTATCACCACCCGCAGAGCGTGGCGGAGATGGTCGCCGAGGGTGTCGAGCGGGTGCTGCAACTGGTCGGCATCGAAGGCGCCAGACCCAAAGCCTGGCAGGGGCTGCGCGAGCCGAACTGAGCTGTACGTCGCTGCCGAAGCGGCATCAAGCCTGCTCACGCGGGCCTGATGTCCCATTGCCGACGGGAGGCGAAGACGGCGTTCGGGTACTCCGCCCTGCCGCGACTGCCGTTGTAGCGGCCGAGCGCGAGGAACATGTCGCCACGCTCGCGCTCGAGATAGTGGCGCAGGATCACGCAGCCGAAGCGCAGGTTCGTCTGCAGGTGGAAGAGCCGATGCACATCGCCGTCGCCGATGAGACGCGCCCAGAAGGGCATGACCTGCATGTAGCCACGAGCGCCAGCGACGCTGATGGCGTACTTGCGAAAACCGCTCTCCACCTGGACGAGCCCGAGCACGAGCGCCGGCTCGAGCCCGGCGCGCTTGCTCTCGTACCAGAGCGCCTCCAGGAACTCGACGCGCGTGTGGTGGTCGGCCTTGCGCCGCTTCAGTCGTTCGCTCGCGGCGCCCAGCCACTTCAGGTAGCCAAGGCGCTCCTCGATCGCGTCGAAGCGCGGGCGCGGCGGTGCCTGCTCGGCCACGGAAGCCGCCAGCGCCGTGCGCACGGCGTCGGCGAGGGGCTCTTCGAGCTGCGCGCCGGCACGCGCGGACCGGCCGAACGGCGCGAAGGCGCCGACCGCGCCCGCGCAGGCGGCACCCAGCCAGAGCCGGCGCCGCCCTGGTTTCATGCCTTCAGGCGGCCCTTCACGAAGGCCGCTGCCTCGGCCACCGCGACGGCGGTGGCGGCGGCCTCCCGCCGGCCCTGCACTTCCACCGTGCCCGCCTTGAGGCCACGCTCGCTGACCACGACACGCTGCGGCACGCCGATCAGTTCCCAGTCGGCGAACATCGCGCCTGGGCGCTCGCCTCGGTCGTCGAGCACGACGTCGACACCGGCCGCCACCAATTCGGCATGCAGATGGTCCGCCGCTTCCTTGACGGCCGGCGTGCGGTCGTAGCCGATGGGGCACACGACGACCGTGAAAGGCGCCAGCGCGTCCGGCCAGACGATGCCGCGTTCGTCATGGCCTTGCTCGATGGCCGCGCCGAGCAGGCGGGTCACGCCGATGCCGTAGCAGCCCATCACCATGGGCTGCGGCTTGCCACCCTCGTCGAGGTAGTTGGCGTTCATCGCCGCGCTGTACTTCGTGCCGAGCAGGAAGACATGGCCGACCTCGATGCCACGCTGGATGGCCAGCACGCCCTTGCCGTCAGGCGAAGGGTCGCCCGGTACGACATTGCGGATGTCGGCCACGAGATCGGGCTCGGGCAGGTCGCGACCCCAGTTGACGCCGGTGAGGTGGAAGTCCGCCTCGTTGGCGCCGCAGACGAAGTCGTGCATCGCGGCCACGGTGCGGTCGGCCACCACCTTCACCGCCTTGCGCATGCCGATCGGCCCGAGGTAACCGGGCTTGCAGCCGAAGTGCGCCTGGATCTCCGCGGCGGTGGCAAAGCGATACCCTGTCTGCAGGCCCGGCACCTTGCTTGCCTTGACCTCGTTGAGGCTGTGGTCCCCGCGCACGAGCAGCAGCCACAGGGCCGTGTTGATGACCGCACCGGCCTCGTCAAGCTCGTCCGTGGCCAGCACGAGTGACTTGACGGTACTCGTCAGGGGGATGCCGAGCAGTACCGCCACATCCTCGCAGGTGGCCTTGCCCGGCGTGGGTGTCTTGGCGAGCGCAGCACCGGGTGCCGCGCGTCCGGCGATGAGGGGCAGTGCCTCCGCCAGTTCGATGTTGGCGGCGTAGTCGCTGGTGGGACAGTAGACGATGGCGTCTTCACCGGTGTCGGCGATGACCTGGAACTCCTGCGAGGCATCACCACCGATCGCCCCGGAGTCAGCCGCCACGGCGCGATAGGTGAGGCCCATGCGGTCGAAGATGGCGCAGTAGGCGTGGTACATCGCCTGGTAGCTCTTCAGGCCGGATTCGAGATCGCGATCGAAGGAGTACGCATCCTTCATCGTGAACTCGCGCCCGCGCATGAGGCCGAATCGGGGCCGGCGCTCGTCGCGGAACTTGGTCTGGATGTGATAGAAGTTTCGCGGCAGTTGCTTGTAGCTCTTCAGCTCCTGGCGCGCGATGTCGGTCATCACCTCTTCGCTTGTGGGCTGGATGACGAAGTCGCGCTCGTGCCGGTCC
>JAEUPE010000214.1 GCA_016790435.1 Rubrivivax sp.
CCCCGAGACGCAGGCCGTGCAGAAGACGATGCAGGGCATGATCTCGCAGGACGGCGCGACGCTGCTGTTCCCGACGAGCTTCGGCTACTTCGACCCGCACATGCTGGCCATGGCGGCGAAGAACGAGAAGGTGCGCTTCGCGCACTGCGGCGGCATGTGGACGGCCGGCAAGCACCCGGCAAACACCGGCAGCTTCTTCGGCTACATCGACGAGGCGCAGTACCTCAACGGCGTCATCGCCGGCCACATGAGCAAGAGCAAGAAGCTCGGCTTCGTGGCCGCCAAGCCGATTCCGCAGGTGCTGCGCAACATCAACGCCTACACGATGGGCGCGCGCTCGGTCGACCCGAAGATCACCACCACCGTCATCTTCACCGGCGACTGGAGCATGCCGGTGAAGGAGGCCGAGGCCACCAACTCGCTGGCCGACCAGGGCGCCGACGTCTTCACCTGCCACGTCGACGGCCCGAAGGTGGTGATGGAGACAGCAGCGAAGCGCGGCAAGATGGTCTGCGGCTACCACGCCAGCCAGGCGAAGCTCGCGCCGCAGGCGTACCTCACCGGCGCCGAGTGGAACTGGCTCACCGCCTACACGCAGATCGTCGACGCGGCGCGCAGCGGCAAGCCGCACCCGAACTTCGTGCGTGGCGGCCTGAAGGACGGCTTCGTCAAGAGCAGCCCGTACGGCGCGATGGTCAGCGAGGGCGCGCGCAAGAACGCCGAGGCCGTGCGCGCCAAGATGATGGCCGGTGGCTTCGACATCTTCGGCGGCGAGCTGAAGGACAACACGGGCAAGGTCGTCATCCCCAAGGGCAAGATCTTCAAGCAGACCGACGCCGAGCTCGAGGGCATGAACTACCTCGTCGAGGGCGTCATCGGCAAGGCCTGACCCCGGCAAGCCCAGGCAGCCCAGATCGCGCCCACGCCAACCGACGCCACACGGGGCCCGACCATGAACGCACGCGCCACCGCCGAGTCCATCGCGCTGCCGGTGCTTGCGCTCACGGGCGGCCTCGGGCTCTTCGGGGCCTTCGTCTGGTTCGGCGGCCACGACCCGGTGCAGGCGTGGACGCTGCTCTTCCGCGGCGCCTTCGGCGACAGCTTCTCGCTGCAGAACACGCTGCAGCGCGCCGCGCCGCTGATGCTCACGGCGCTCGCCGTCGCATTGCCGGCTCGCGCCGGCCTCACCGTCATCGGGGGTGAAGGGGCGCTCGTGCTCGGCGGCCTGGCCACGGCCGCGCTGCCATACGCGCTGCCGCTGCCGCAGGGTGGCGCGGGCACGGCGATCCTGCTCGTGGCGGCCGCGGCCGCCGGAGCCGCCTGGGTGGCGCTGGCCGGCTGGCTGCGCCAGTGGCGCGGCGTCAACGAGACGATCTCCAGCCTGCTGCTCGGCTACGTGGCCATCGCGCTGTTCAAGCACATCGTCGAGGGGCCGCTGCGCGACCCGGCGAGCCTGAACAAGCCGTCGACGCTGCCGCTGGCCGAGCCGCTGCGCATCGGCAATATCGCTTCTTTCGGGTTGAGCGACGTGCATTGGGGCCTCGTCTTCGGCCTCGTTGCCTGCGTGCTCGCCGCCGTCTGGCTCGGCCTCACCACGCATGGTTTCGCCACGCGCGTGGTGGGCGGCAACCCGCGCGCGGCGCGGCTCGTCGGCCTGCCGGCCACTGCGCTCATCGTCACCGCCTGCGCGCTCGGTGGCGCGGCGGCGGGTGTCGCTGGCGGCATCGAGGTGGCGGCCGTGCACACCTCGGCCAACGCGTCGCTCATCGCCGGGCTCGGCTACACCGGCATCCTCGTCAGCTTCGTCGCGCGCCACCACCCGCTGGCCATTCCGCCGGTGGCGATCCTCTTCGGCGGCTTCCTCGCCGCCGGCAGCCTGCTGCAGCGGCGCATGGGCCTGCCCGATGCCAGCGTGCAGGTGCTGATGGGCTTCTGCTTCGTGCTCATCCTCGCCAGCGAGGCGCTGCGCGGGCGGCTGGGCGAGCTCTTCGTGCTGCAGCGGCCGCCGGTGGGTGGCACGCCGGCGCCCACGGCGGCCTCGGCCGGAGCGGCGGCATGAACGAGATCTTCGACGTGCTGCTGGCCGTGCTCGGCGGCGCCATCCGTGTCGGCACGCCCTTCCTGTTCGTGAGCCTGGGTGAGTGCCTCACCGAGAAGGCCGGGCGCATCAACCTCGGCCTCGAGGGCGTGCTCGTGTTCTCGGCGATGGCCGGCTTCGCCGGCTCGTACCTCACCGGCCACTGGTGGGCCGGCGTGCTGCTCGCCGGTGCGAGCGGCGCTGTCATCGCGGCGCTGCACGGCCTTGTCTCGAGCCTGCCGCGCGTCAACGACATCGCCGCCGGCATCGCCATCATGCTGCTCGGCGCCGGGCTCGCCTTCTACCTCGGCAAGCCGCTCATCCAGCCGCAGGCCGAGCAGATTCCGGCCCTGCCGCTCGGCGTCTGGTCCAGCTCACAGAAGGTGGCGGCGGCGCTGGACGTGAACGTGCTGTTCCCCATCGGCGTGGTGCTCGCGCTGGCATTGGCCTGGGCGCTCAGGAACACCGGCTGGGGCCTGAAGGTGCGCATGGTCGGCGACTCGGCCGATGCGGCGCGCGCCCTCGGCACCTCGGTGGCCGGCGTGCGCATCGCCGCCACCACGGCGGGCGGCTTCATCGCCGGCCTCGGCGGCGCTTCGCTGTCGCTCTACTACCCGGGCAGCTGGAACGAGGGCCTCTCGAGCGGCCAGGGCCTCATCGCCGTGGCGCTGGTCATCTTCGCGCGCTGGCACCCCGTGCGCTGCCTGGGGGCGGCGCTGCTCTTCGGCGGCGCTGGCGCGCTCGGGCCGGCGCTGCAGTCGGTGGGCGTGAGCGGCTACTACCACCTCTTCAACGCCGTGCCCTACGTGCTGACGCTCGCCATCCTGGTGTGGACCTGCTCGCCGCGGCAGAGCGTGCGCGGCGCGCCGGCCGAGCTCGGCGTATCGCGGTGACCCGCCCTTCAGCGCAACAGGAGCAGCCATGAGCGGACTCGGAGGCCTGAACAAGTCGCCGCACGGCGTGGTCGTGGGGCTCGTGCAGCTGCAGCTGCCGGTGGTGGACACGCCCGCGCAACTCAAGGCGCAGGCCGAGCGCATCGCGTGGATGGTGGGCAAGGCGCGGCGCAACCTGTCGACGATGGACCTGGTGGTCTTTCCGGAATACGCGCTGCACGGCTTGTCGATGAGCACGGCGCCGGAGCTGATGTGCTCGCTCGACGGGCCCGAGGTGGCGCTGTTCAAGCGAGCCTGCATCGAGCACCGCATCTGGGGCTGCTTCTCCCTCATGGAGCTCAACCCTGAGGGGCCAGGGAAGGGCAATCCGTACAACACCGGCCTCATCATCGACGACCAAGGCGAGATCCAGCTTTACTACCGCAAGCTGCACCCCTGGGTGCCGGTGGAAGCCTGGGAGCCCGGCAACATGGGCGTGCCGGTGTGCACGGGCCCCAACGGCAGCAAGATCGCGCTCATCATCTGCCACGACGGCATGTTCCCGGAGATGGCGCGCGAGGCCGCGTACAAGGGTGCCGAGATCATCCTGCGCACAGCAGGCTATACGGCGCCCATCCGCCACGCCTGGAAGATCACGAACCAGGCGAATGCTTTTCAGAACTTGGCCCAAACCGCCAGCGTCTGCCTGTGCGGCAGCGACGGCAGCTTCGACAGCATGGGCGAAGGCATGTTCTGCAGTTTCGACGGCACCGTCATCACCGAGGGCGGCAGCCGCCCGGACGAGATCATCACTGCCGAGCTGCGGCCCGACCTCGTGCGCGAGGCGCGCGCGCTCTGGGGCGTGGAGAACAACCCGTACCAGCTCTACCACCGCGGCTATGTGGCGGTGCAGGGCGGCGCGCAGGACTGCCCCTACACCTTCATGCGCGACATGGTGGCCGGCCGCTACAAGCTGCCGTGGGACGCGGGCATCCAGGTGCGCGACGGCACCCCGTGCGGCTTCGCCGCGCCCACGCGGCGCTACCGCGGCGCCGAGCCCAACCCGGTGGAGTGACGCGCCATGCGCACCCTCGCCTCCGCCCCCTATCCCTGGCCCTACGACGGCGACCTGCGCCCGGCCAACACCGCGCTCATCGTCATCGACATGCAGACCGACTTCTGCGGCGTCGGCGGTTATGTCGACAAGATGGGCTACGACCTCTCGCTGACGCGCGCGCCCATCGAGCCACTCAAGAAGCTGATGGCTGCGATGCGCGCCAAGGGCTTTGCGGTGATGCACACGCGCGAGGGGCACCGGCCCGACCTCTCCGACCTGCCGGCCAACAAGCGCTGGCGTTCGCAGCGCATCGGGGAAGGGGGCCGTGGCATCGGCGATGCCGGCCCCTGCGGCCGCATCCTCGTGCGCGGCGAGCCCGGCTGGCAGATCATTCCCGAACTCGCCCCGCTGCCCGGCGAGGTGGTGATCGACAAGCCCGGCAAGGGCAGCTTCTGCGCCACCGACCTCGAGCTCATCCTGCGCACGCGCGGCATCACCAACCTGATGCTCGCCGGCATCACCACGGACGTGTGCGTGCACACGACGATGCGCGAGGCCAACGACCGCGGTTTCGAGTGCCTGATCCTCGAAGACTGTACCGGCGCCACCGATCTCGGCAACCACCAGGCGGCGCTGAAGATGGTGCAGATGCAGGGTGGCGTGTTCGGTGCCGTCTCGAACTCCGCCGCGGTGCTCGAAGCGCTGCAGGCGTTCTGAGCCCCGAGCCAGCAGGCGCCATCCATGAGCACCCTCGTTGCAGGCGTTCCGGTGAAGGACCCGCCTTCGCCCCTTTCGGCACACGCGCTGGCGCTGCAGACCTACGCGCTCGGCAAGCGCTTCGGCAGTTTCCAGGCGCTGGACGACGTGTCGATCGACGTGCGCCCGGGCACCGTGCACGCGCTGCTCGGCGAAAACGGCGCCGGCAAGAGCACGCTTGTCAAGGCCATCGTCGGCTGGCACCGGCCCGACGCCGGCGCCGTGCTGCTCGACGGCCGCGAGCAGGCCATCGGCAGCCCCACGGCGGCACGCGCGCTCGGCATCGGCATGGTCTACCAGCACTTCACCGTGGTGCCGGGCATGACGGTGGCCGAGAACCTGCTGCTGGCCAAGGGCGCGCTGCCCGCCTTCATCCGCTGGCGCGCCGTGCGTGCCGAGCTCGAGGCCTTCATGGCCGAGGCGCCGTTCCGGCTGCCGCTCGACGCGACGCCGCAGGATCTCTCGGCCGGCGAGAAGCAGAAGCTCGAGATCCTGAAGCAGCTCTACCTGAAGCCGCGCCTGCTGATCCTCGAC
>JAEUPE010000269.1 GCA_016790435.1 Rubrivivax sp.
ATGCGCCAGATGAAGGGCGTGAAGATGAGCTGCATGGCCAGCTCCATCTTGCCGCCCGGCACGACCACGGTGTTGGCGCGGCTCATCCACGAGTTGTTGATCATGTTCAGCAGGTAGGGGAAGTCGATGCCCTTGGGGTTGGCGAAGCGGATGACGCACACGCTCTCGTCGGCGCTCGGGATGTCGCGTGCGATGAAGGGGTCGCTCGTGTCCACCACCGGCACGCGCTGGAAGTTGACGTGCGTGTGCTGGAACTGCGGCACGATGTAGTGCACGTAGTCGGGCATGCGCCGGAGGATGGTGTCCGTCACCGCCTCGGCCGTGTAGCCGCGCACGTTCTTGTCGCGGTACAGCTTCTGGATCCACTCGAGGTTGATGACCGGCACGACGCCGATCAGCAGGTCCGGGTGCCGGGCGATGTTGACCTCCGGCGTGACGACTGCGCCGTGCAAGCCCTCGTAGAAGAGCATGTCGGTGCCCACGGGCACGTCTTCCCAGGGCGTGAAGGTGCCCGGCTCCTGCTTGTAGGGCGCCGCCTCGACGGGGTCGTGCAGGTACTTGCGGCGCCGGCCGGTGCCGCTCTCGCCGTAGGTGCGGAAGAGCTGCTCGAGCTCGGCGAACAGGTTGTTGGCGGCGCTGAAGTGGCTGAAGTGCTTGTCGCCCTGCTTCTCGGCCTCGGCCTGACGCAGCCGCATCTCCTTGCGGTCGTAGCGATGGAAGCTGTCGCCTTCGATGATGGCCGCCTTCACGCCCTCGCGGCGGAAGATGTTCTCGAAGGTGCGCGTCACCGAGCTCGTGCCCGCGCCGGAACTGCCGGTGATGGCGATGATCGGATGCTTCTGGGACATGGTGCCTCGCGGGTTTCGGCGTTGGGGTCGGTCAGTCTCTGAACAGGCTGCGCGGCGCGAACAGCGGCGACGGCGCTTCCGAAGGCGCCGGCTCGTGGTGGTAGCGCTCGATGCGCTCCACCTCGGACTTGCTGCCGAAGACGAAGCCGATGCGCTGGTGAAGTGCGCTCGGCTTGACGCCGAGGATGGGCTGGCGCCCGGTGCTGGCACGGCCGCCGGCCTGCTCCATCACGAAGCCCATCGGGTTGGCCTCGTACAGCAGGCGCAGGCGGCCGGGCTTGGCGGGGTCCTTCGTGTCGCGCGGGTACATGAAGACGCCTCCGCGCATCAGGATGCGGTGCGCCTCGGCCACCATGCTGGCGATCCAGCGCATGTTGAAGTCCTTGCCGCGCGGGCCGGTCTTGCCCGCCAGGCACTCATCGACGTAGCGCTTGACCGGCGGCTCCCAGAAGCGGCTGTTGCTCGTGTTGATGGCGAACTCCTGCGTCTCCTCCGGCACGCGGATGTTCGGATGCGACAGGACGAATTCGCCCAGGTTCGGGTTGAGCGTGAAGCCGGCGACACCGTTGCCCACCGAGAGCACGAGCATCGTCGTCGGCCCGTAGATGGCGTAGCCCGCGGCCACCTGCGCGGCGCCGGGTTGCAGGAAGTCGGCCTCGGTGACATCGCGGCCGCTGTCGATCACGTCCTGCGGCGCGCGCAGGATGGAGAAGATGCTGCCGACCGAGACATTGACGTCGATGTTGCTGCTGCCGTCGAGCGGGTCGAACACGAGCAGGTACTTGCCGCGCGGGTAGCTGGCCGGGATCTGCCCGGGGTCGTCCATCTCCTCGCTGGCCAGGCCCGCCAGGTGGCCGTTCCACTCGTTCATGCGCACGAAGATCTCGTTGGACAGCACGTCCAGTGGCTTCTGCACTTCGCCTTGGACATTGACGGCGCCGCCGATGGGCTCGCCGCCGTTCAGCCCGCCAGGCATCGACGTGCCCACGGTGTCGGCCAGCGTGCCGAAGGCGACGATGCGCGTGATGGCCTTGCACGCCAGGGCCACGTCCAGGATGAGCGCGTTGAAGTCGCCGCTGGCGCCGGGAAACCGGCGGCGCTCCTCGATCAGGTAGCGGGTGAGGGTCCAGCGTTTCGACAGCGGCATGGCGGGCCTGTGAGGAGGGGAGAAGCGAAAGAGCGCTCGTGCTGATGAACGGACCGGCCTACCCGGCCGCGGCCGGCGCCGCCGGGGCCGCCGGGGCCGCGGTCGTCGTGAACACCCGGCTCGCCAGGATGTCCTGTGGTGCGATGGTGCTCAGGTCCTCGGCTGTCAGCTCGCGGTCACGATCGGCGAAGAGCCGGCTCGCCTGGCGCAGCCGGGCACGGTCGAGCGCATTGCGCACGCTGCGCGCGTTGGCGAAGTGCGGCTGGCGGATGCGCCGCGAGAGGTAGTCGTCGAACGCCTCGCGCGCGCCGGGCCCGAAGCCGTAGTTCATCGAGTGCAGCATGCGCTCGGCAATCGTGGCGAGCTCGGCCGGCGCGTAGTCGGGGAAGTCGATGTGGTGCGCGATGCGGCTGCTCATGCCCGGGTTACTCTGGAAGAAGGTGTCCATGCGGTCCTTGTAGCCGGCGAGGATGACGACGAGGTCGTCGCGCTGGTTCTCCATCACCTGGAGCAGGATCTCGATGGCCTCCTGGCCGTAGTCGCGCTCGTTCTCCGGGCGGTAGAGGTAGTACGCCTCGTCGACGAAGAGCACGCCGCCCATGGCCTTCTTGAGCACTTCCTTCGTCTTGGGTGCGGTGTGGCCGATGTACTGGCCGACGAGGTCGTCGCGCGTCACGGCCACGAGGTGCCCTTTGCGCACGTAGCCCAGGCGGTGCAGGATCTGCGCCATGCGCATCGCCACCGTCGTCTTGCCGGTGCCGGGGTTGCCGGTGAAGCACATGTGCAGGCTCGGCGCCGCCTTGCCCGCCGCCGGCTGCAAGCCGTGCGCGAGGCGCAGGCGGTCGATGACGAGCAGAGCCGCGATGTCGCGGATGCGCTGCTTGACGGGCACGAGGCCGACGAGGTCGGCGTCGAGCTCGGCGAGCACGGCCTCGACTTGGCTCTCCCGCAGCACCTCGCCCACCGTGCGCGCGGCGCCGGGCTGCGTGGCGGGCGCGGCGGCCGAGGCCACGGACGACGGTGCGGGCGGCTGCGCCAGCGAGGACCCGGGGATGGCGTAGAGGAGCTGGGTCATGGCGTGGTGCGGCGCGACCCGCTCCTCGGCTTCAGGCCGCCAGGGCCAGGTCGGCCCCGGCGGTTTCGGTCGGCGTGCGGGCGGCAGTGCCGGCCAGCGCCACGCGCAACGCCGCCGTGGCGGCGGCGCGGCCCTGTCGCCCGAAGACGGCGCTGCCGACGACGAAGGTGTCGGCCCCGGCATCGGCGGCGCGGCGGATGTTGCCGGCGTGGATGCCGCCCTCCACCGCCAAGCGAACCTCGCGCCCGGAGCGCGCCCGCTCGGCGTCGACGAGACGGCGCGCCTGCTCGAGCCGGCGCAGCGAACCCTCGATGAAGGCCTGCCCGCCGTAGCCCGGATGCACGCTCATGAGGAGCACCTGGTCGACGAGCCCGATCGTCCGCTCCAGCGCGTCCAGCGGCGCCGCCGGCTCGAAAGCCAGGCCAGTCCTGCAGCCACTCATGCGGACGAGGCGCAGCGTGCGCTCGACGTCGGTGGCCGCGTCTGCATGAAAGCTCAGCAGGTCCGCCCCGGCCTCGACGAAACGCTCGACGAGGGCGTCCAGCGGCGCCACGCCGAGGTGCACCTCCAGTGGCGCGGCCGTGCCATCGCCTCGCCGCAGATGCCGCTTCAGCGCCTGCGCCTCGCCGTGGCCCAGTGCCAGGCGGGTGAGTTCATCGACCTCCATCACGTCGAAGTGGAGGGCGTCGGCGCCCGCCGCCACGACGGCGCGCGTCTCCTCGGCCAGCCGGGCGCGGTCGGCGCAGACGATGCTCGGGACGATGCGGTGCTTCATGCGGATCTCCTCGTGATCGATGGACGGGGTGTCTGGCGCTCAGGCCGGACGGCCGTGCGCGGGCTCAGCCGGTGTAGCGCTCGGCTTCGGGCTTGTCGGTGGCGTAGCTGCTGATGCGATAGCGCATCGTGCGGCCGTCGCCTTCGGTGCGGGCGATGCCGAAGCCCGGCTCGTGCTTCGGCCGCTGCACGATGAAGCTCATCGCGATGGTCTCGACGTTGCGCGTGCTGTCGAAGGCCATGAGGCGGATGTAGTGGTTCGGAAAGGTCTTGCGGCAGTTCTGCAGCTCGAGCATCACGCCGGCCGCGTCCTTCAGGTCGAACATCGGCATGCCGAACATCTCCCAGTAGGTGTTGCGCGGGTGCGGGTCGTCGGTGTACTCCACGCTCCAGGCATAGCCCTTCTTCAGACCGTACTCGATCTGCAGCGTGATCTCGGCGTCCGTGAGGTCGGGCAGGAAGCTGAACTGCCCTTGCGTCAGGCGGCCGGTGGGGTTGGTCATCATGGTGCGGGTCTCCTCAGGCCACCGCCGGCGTGACGGCGTAGTCCGACGTGTCGGTCGAGGTGTAGTTGAAGCTGATGTCGCCCCAGGTATCGAGCGCCTGCTTCAGCGGCGTGCACGACTGGGCGGCCTTGCGAAGGATGTCCGGGCCTTCCTCGAGGATGTTCCTGCCCTCGTTGCGCGCCTTCACCATGCATTCGAGCGCCACGCGGTTGGCCACCGCGCCGGCCTGGATACCGGCCGGGTGGCCGATGGTGCCGCCGCCGAACTGCAGCACCACGTCGTCGCCGAAGAGGTCGATCAGCTGGTGCATCTGGCCGGCGTGGATGCCGCCGGAGGCCACCGGCATCACCTTCTTCAGGTCGGCCCAGTCCTGGTCGAAGTACAGGCCGCGCGGCAGGTCGGTCTTGGTGTAGCTGTCGCGGCAGACGTTGTAGTAGCCCTGCACGGTCATCGGGTCGCCCTCGAGCTTGCCGACGGCGGTGCCGGTGTGCAGGTGGTCGCAGCCGGCCAGGCGCAGCCACTTGGCGATGACGCGGAAGCTGACGCCGTGGTTCTTCTGCCGTGTGTACGTGCCGTGGCCGGCACGGTGCATGTGCATGATCATGTCGTGCTTGCGGCACCAGTTGGCCATGCTCTGGATGGCCGTGTAGCCGATGACGAGGTCGACCATGACGATGACGCTGCCCAGCTCCTTGGCGAAGTCGGCGCGCTCGTACATGTCTTCCATCGTCGCGGCGGTCACGTTCAGGTAGCTGCCCTTGACCTCGCCGGTGGCGGCGCTCGCCTTGTTGACGGCGTCCATGACATACAGGAAGCGATCACGCCAGTGCATGAAGGGCTGTGAGTTGATGTTCTCGTCGTCCTTCATGAAGTCCAGGCCGCCCTTCAGGCCTTCGTAGACGACGCGGCCGTAGTTGCGGCCGCTGAGGCCCAGCTTCGGCTTGGTGGTGGCGCCCAGCAGCGGGCGGCCGAACTTGTCCAGGCGCTCGCGCTCGACGATCAGGCCGGTCGGCGGGCCCTTGAACGTTTTCACGTAGGCCACCGGCACGCGGATGTCCTCCAGCCGTGCCGCCTTCAACGGCTTGAAGCTGAACACGTTGCCGATGAGGCTGGCCGTCATGTTGGCGATCGAGCCCTCCTCGAACAGGATCAGGTCGTACGCCACCCAGGCGAAGTACTGGCCCGGGTTGTTGGGCACCGGCTCCACCTTGTAGGCCTTGGCGCGGTAACTGTCACAGGCGGTGAGGCGGTCGGTCCACACCACCGTCCAGGTGGCCGTGCTGCTCTCGCCGGCCACGGCCGCGGCGGCTTCGACGGGGTCCACGCCCTCCTGCGGCGTGATGCGGAACAGGCACAGGACATCGGTGTCCTTGGGCACGTAGTCGGCGTCCCAGTAGCCCATCTGGCGGTACTTGAGGACGCCGGCGCTGTAGCGTTTTTTCGCGTCGGTGATGACGCCTTCGTCGGCGGGCTTGTTCATCCGGGGCTCCTGGTTCCGAGATCGGTCAAGTCCACTCTAGGAGTCGGGGCTCTTCAGGTAAAGTCAGGTCTTCTTAGCCTTGTGTTCAGGAAAAGCTGAATAGAGAACGAACAGTGAACGTCACCTTCCGACAGCTGCGCGTCTTCGTCGAGGTGGCGCGCGGCAACAGCGTCGCCCGGGCCGCCGAGGTGCTGCACCTCACGCCGCCGGCCGTCTCCATGCAGATCAAGGAGGTGGAGTCGCAGGTCGGGCTGCCGCTGTTCGACCGGCATGGGCGCTCGGTGTCGCTGTCGCTGGCAGGCGAGTACTTCCTGGTGCACGCGAAGAAGCTGCTCGCCGCCCTAAAGGAGGCCGACGACGCCATGCAGCGCCTGAAGCGGGTGGAGCGCGGCGCGCTCACCATCGGCATGGTGACCACGGCCAAGTACTTCGTGCCGCACCTGCTGGCGCTCTTCCACCAGGAGCACCCGGGCGTGGAGGTACGCCTGCGCATCGCCATCAACCGCGAGCAGCTGGTCGCCCTGCTCAATGCCGGCGATGTGGATCTGGCGGTGATGGGCCGGCCGCCGCGCGAGCTGGCGACACGCTCGGAGGCCTTCGCGACGCACCCGCTGGCCTTCGTGGCGCCGGCCGGGCACCCGCTGCTGGAGCAGGCCGAAGTGCCGCCGCAGGCCCTGGCCGGGCAGACCTTCATCGCCCGCGAGGTCGGCTCGGGCACGCGCGCCGTGATGGAGGCCTTCTTCGCGCAGCACCGCGTGGAAGCGCACCTCGCGATGGAGCTGCCGAGCAACGAAACGATCAAGCAGGCAGTGATCGCCGGCCTCGGCCTGGCCTTCGTGTCGCTGCACACCGTGGCGCTGGAGATGCAGCATGGGCTGCTCAAGCGGCTGCCGGTGGCGGGCACGCCGGTGCTGCGCACATGGAACGTAGTGCACCTCGGCTCGCGCGTGCTCTCGCCGGCGGCCGAGGCGTTCCGCTACTTCCTGATCGAGCGCGGCGAGGCGTTCCTCACCCGCCGGGCGAACGAGGCGGGCGTGGCGCAAACGGCGCTGCCGGAATGATCGCCCCGCTGCAAAGCGCCTGACCACCCCAGCGGCGGCAGCCCGCGCCGCCGACGGTCCGGGGCCGTGCCCAGGTGCCGCCGCTCCCAGGAGCGCGCCGCGCACCCTCAGTGCTTTCCCGAGGAGGCGCCCGCGCCGGCATGGCAATTGAGTGCACAGCCGCACCACCCGCCTGCACGGCCATCACCGCCGTGCCGCGCCGGGTCCACGAGGGCCGCACGAGGAGACACACGTCGATGGAGACTTTCTACGAGGTCATGCGCCGCCACGGCATCTCGCGCCGCAGCTTCCTCAAGTACTGCTCGCTGACTGCCACTTCCCTGGGTCTGGCGCCGTCGTTCGTGCCGCAGATCGCGCACGCGATGGAGAACAAGCCGCGCACGCCGGTGATGTGGATCTCGGGCCTCGAGTGCACCTGCTGCAGCGAGAGCTTCATCCGCAGCGCGCACCCGCTCGCCAAGGACGTGGTGCTGTCGATGATCTCGCTCGACTACAACGAGGTGCTGATGGCCGCCGCCGGCCACCACGCCGAGGAGGCCATCGAGGCGGCACGCAAGAAGCACAAGGGCAACTACATCCTCGCCGTCGAGGGCAACCCGGCGCTCAACGAGGACGGCATGTTCTGCGTCATCGGCGGCCGCTCGTTCCTCGAGCAGCTGAAGGAATGCGCCGCCGACGCGAAGGCCATCATCGCCTGGGGCGCGTGCGCCAGCTGGGGCTGCGTGCAGGCGGCCAAGCCCAATCCGACGCAGGCGGTGCCGATCCACAAGGTGATCACCGACAAGCCGATCATCAAGGTGCCCGGCTGCCCGCCGATCGCGGAGGTGATGACGGCCATCGTCACCTACATGCTCACTTTCGACCGCATCCCCGAGCTCGACCGCATGGGCCGGCCGAAGATGTTCTACGGCCAGCGCATCCACGACAAGTGCTACCGCCGGCCGCACTTCGACGCCGGCCAGTTCGTCGAGCAGTGGGACGACGAGGGCGCGCGCAAGGGCTACTGC
>JAEUPE010000046.1 GCA_016790435.1 Rubrivivax sp.
GAAGACCGGGTTGTATTCGACGTCGCTGCCGCGCAGGTTGGTGATCCAGGCGATGTCGTCCACGGTGGAAACGAAGTGATGCGTGGCCCCGTGCACCGACATCGCCTTGCGCACCTGCGCCAGCTTCTCGCTGCGCGCGCGCGGCGCGTGCGGCGGCGCGTGGGTGTACACGGGCTGCACCGGCAGGCCCGGCCGCTCGGGCCAGATGGCGTCGAGCGGATCGACATCGTTGCGCAGGTGGATGCCGGCCGATTCCAGCCGCGACTTGAGCGCCTGCGCGGCGCCGAGACCCAGCACCTGGCCGTCGACGGCCACCGTGCCGCCACGCGGCACCTGCTCGATCATCCATTCGATGTGGCCCGGAGCCGCCGCGGAAACGATGCGCACGAGCTCGATGCCGCTGCCGGCGAGCTCCGCCTCGGCCTGTGTCCAGTAGCGGCTGTCGGCGAACAGGGCCGCGGCGCGCTGCCCCACCACCAGCGTGGCCATCGATCCCGTGAAGCCCGACAGCCACTGCCGCCCCTGCCAGCGCTCGGGCAGGTACTCGGAGAGGTGAGGGTCGGCGCTGGGCACCAGCAGCGCATCGATGCCTTCGCGGGCGAGCACTTCGCGCAGTTGGGTGAGGCGGGCACGGAAGGGGGAGGTGCGGATGTCCATCGAGGCTCCGGCAGGCTGGAAGCGGACGATTCTAGAAGCGAGGCTCCATGCGCCGTCATGCCGTCGAGGGTCGACGCCGTCGCCGGCCGAGCCGAAAGTGCCTACGATGACGCGTGCCGGCGTCGCGTCGATGGCTGGTCGATGTCTGCCTGATGTCTGCCCGATGACGCCGCGATGAACGACCGGACATCTCCCGAGGGATCGGCAGCGTACCGCCTGCCGCTGGGCCGCTTCACGCTCGATCTCGTGGCCGGTGAGTTGTTCAGCGAGCAGGGCCAACTCGCCGGCCTGCGCAAGCAGGGGCTGGAACTCCTGCTCGCGCTCGGCCGGCGTGCCGGCCAGGTGGTGAGCAAGGACGACCTCATGCGCCAGGTCTGGCCCAAGGTGGTGGTCGGCGAGGGGTCGCTGACGCAGGCCATCGCCGAGGTGCGGCGTGCGCTCGGCGACGACGAACACCGGCTCGTGCGCACGGTGGCGCGGCGCGGCTACATGCTGGTGCCTGACGGGCCGGCCCCGGCGGTCGACCGTGGCACCCCCGCCTCGGCCGGCCCCGCCGCGGCCGAACCGGTGCAGGCCAAGGCGGCCGCTGCGGCCAGCTTGACCGACACCATGGCGGCGTCACCCGCCGCGGCCGTCTCGGCGTGGGGCGAGTCCGAGGCGTTGCCGGCGGTCGCCGGAGGCTTGGAAGTCCTGCGGTCGTCATCCCATCCGCCGCGTCGCCGGGCGGCGTTGCTGGGCGCGGTCGCGTTGATCGCGCTGCTGCTGGCCGCGGCCTGGCTGGCGTTGCGCGGCAGCGGGATGTCTTGGCTCTCGCCGGTGGACTTGGCGCGCGCACCGCTGCCACGCGAGATTGCACCGCTGTCGATCGTCGTGCTGCCGCTCACGCTGGAAGGCGAGTCGAACGAGGCCGAGTGGCTGGCCGACGCGCTGCACGGCGACCTCGTCCTGGCCGCCTGGCCCGCGGCGGCGAGCCGATAGGACGCCTGCATGCCAGAGGCCGCCGCCGGCGCACACCACGTGCGCGAACGTGGCGGCGCAATCCCCTGGCGCCGATGTGGGCCGGGCAAGAAAGAAAACGGCCCCGGGTTGCGAGCACCGGGGCCGAAACGTCTCGCAATGAGAACGTAGGAGGAATCGTTCGATCGACCTGCTTGGCAGGTCGATGCGCGCGTCGGGGCGACTACCGTTTCGGGTGCCCGAGGTGGCAATCAGTGAAGGCGGCGGAAGTCACCACCGTCGGCATCACGTCTCATCCGCGCGCCGCCTCGGCCGCAGCGCGCGCCATGTGCGCGGGGGTGGCATCGCTGGTGGCCAGGTGGTTCACGCTGCCCAGCATGCCCAGCGTCATCAGCAGGGCCAGCGAGAAGGCGGCAAGGCGTTGCAGGGCGGCTTGGCGGGGGGTGTTCATGGTGGGCTCCGAAGGGCGGTCTGAAGGGGTGTCTGACGGGCTGTATGTCTTGTCGTTGGAGTCAATGTAGGTTCCCGTCGCCCGCGCCACCAGGGGCACACGACCGGCGGCCGGCTGGTCGCGACGGAGTGCGGCTGAGCGCGACGAACCGCAACGGCGATCGGGCCCAGTTCGTGATGGCTTTGGCTCGCCGGCACGGCGCGGTGGACGAAAGGGCTCGATCCCCACCAATTGAGGCCCACTCCGGGCTTTGATCGGCGGCGCACCTGTGGCACCCTTTGCTCCAATCGGGCGAAGCGCAACGTCGGCCGGCCACGGCGGCGGTGCGTTGAACCAGGCATCCATGTCAGCGACAGCCCCGGGGCTGTCATCGGCCAAGGAGTCGTGCATGAGTCGTTCCACCGGTCTTGTCCCGCGCGCGCAGGCCTCGATCCCGCTGGCCCACATGCGCACCGTCTTCCGCGTGCACGATGTGGAAAGGCGCCTGGACAAGCTCCCCCCGCGCGAACACGAGACGCTGCGCGCCACCTACGAGCGCATGCTCGAAAAGGGTGCCGAGCGCTTCCAGGTCAAGCCCTCGGGCCTGCCGGCCATGGAGCACCTCTACGACGAGCTGCCCAACTTCACCGAAGTGCTGGACGACATCAAGCGCCAGCTGGCGCTGTGCCACGACAGCCGCGACGCGCTCGAGATCACGCCGATGCTGCTGCTCGGCCCGCCCGGCATCGGCAAGACGCACTTCGCGCGCGAAGTGTCCAAGCTGCTCGGCACGGGCCTTGGCTTCGTCTCGATGAGCAGCCTCACGGCCGGATGGGTCTTGTCGGGTGCCAGCAGCCAGTGGAAGGGCGCGCGGCCGGGCAAGGTGTTCGAGACGCTGGTCGATGGCGTCTACGCCAACCCGGTGATGGTGGTCGACGAGATCGACAAGGCACGCACCGAGCACGCCTACGATCCGTTGGGGGCGCTGTACAGCCTGCTCGAGCACGACACGGCAGAGGCCTTCACCGACGAGTTCGCCGAGGTGGCCATCGACGCCAGCCAGCTCATCTGGGTGGCCACGGCCAACGATGAAAGGGCGATCCCCGAACCCATCCTCAACCGCATGAACGTGTTCGAGGTGCAGGCGCCCGATCGCGACGCGGCGCGCCTCATCGCCAGCCGTCTCTACACCAGCATCCGCGCCGCGCACGACTGGGGCCAGCGCTTCGAACCCGAGCCGGGCGATGCCGTGCTCGAGCGCATGGCCTCGCTGGCCCCGCGCGAGATGCGCCGCGCCTGGATGACGGCCTTCGGCAATGCGCGGCTGGCGGGCCGTGCGGCGCTGGAACTGGCCGACCTGCCCGACGCCGGCTCGCGCCGGTCGCCGATCGGCTTCATGCAATAGCCCTCGGCGGCCTGGGGCCGCAATGGGTCGTCCCGGGCCTGCCCCGGGGGCCAGCCTCAGGCTGCGGCCATGCTTCGGCCGCCGCGCATCACGCGCCGCTTGCCGGCCTGCTTGCCTGCGTACATCGCGGCATCCGCCCGCTTGAGCAGGTCACCGGCGTTGTCACCGTCCAGCGGCGCGATCGCGTAGCCCACGGTCAGGCCGACCTCGCAGTGCTGGCCGGCGGCCTCGAACGGCCGGTCGACCGCGGCGAGCAGCTTGCGCCCGAGGGTGAGCGCAGCGGCATCGTCCTCCAGTCCCTCGGCCAGCACGACGAACTCGTCGCCGCCCAGGCGCGCCACGAGGTCCGCGCCGCGCAGTTGTGCCCGCAGCCGCTCGCCCACGGCCACCAGCAGAGCGTCGCCGACGTCATGCCCGTAGCGGTCGTTCACCGGTTTGAATCCGTCCAGGTCGAGCAGGTACAGCGCCGTCATGCGCCGCGGCCCGCTGCGGCGCAGTGCCTGGTCGAGATGACCTTGCAGGCCGCGCCGGTTGGGCAGGCCCGTGAGCACGTCGGTCTCGGCCAGGCGACGCTGTGCCTCGGCCTCGAGCTGCATGCGGTCGGCGTTGCGGTGGATGCGCTGCACTCGCAGGCCCAGCACGGCCATCCAAGCCGTCATCTCGAACATGACGGCAAACGGGTACACGTGCTGCGTCCAGAACCCGGGCTCGACCTGGCCGCGCAGCAGACCGGCCATGCCGAGCGCGCCGATGAGGTAGACGATCCAGCCGGCGAGGATGATGAGCGCCGTCCGCTCGCCCCGGCGGACCCGCGAGTAGGCCACTGGAAGCACCACGAGCTGGGCCGACACGCCGAGCAGCGTGACCAGCGTCTGCGTGCTGCGATACCCGAGGACACCGATGACGTTGGCCGCGAAGACGAGCAGCGCCGCCCCAGCCATGCCGCGCAGCAGGCGCGATGCGAGCGGGCTCACCTCGCGCGCGGCCAGCGTGCTGTCCATGAAAGGCGCGCCCGCGGCCACGGCCAGCAGCGCGCCAAGTGGCGCCACCTGCATCGACAGCGCCGGCCATTCGGGCCACAGCCACTGCGGGCCGATGCCGAAGTAGCTGAGCATGAAGACCATGTTGCCCACCAGCAGCAGCGCATACAGGCCGAAGACCCCGTCGCGCAGGTTCAGCCAATGCAGCACGCTGTACATCAACATGCACAGCGCGACGCCGAAGAGCAGCCCCTGCACGAGTTGCACGCGTGACTCGTAGGCTGTGAACGAGGCTTCGGTGCGCATCGTGATGGGCAGCACCGTCGAGCTCAGCGTCTGTACCCGCAGCAGCACTTCGTGTTCGCCGGCCGCGAGCGTCAGCGGCGCCGCGTGCGTGCGGCTGGCGAGCGGCCGTTCGCTGCCGCGCAACTGGTTGCCCAGCACCTGGTGCGAGACCACCCGCCCATCGCGCAGCAGATGGAGATCGACCCGGTTCAGCGGCGGGTAGTCGATCTCGAGGATGCGGTGTGCCGGTCCCGGGTCTGCAACGACGAGGCGGGCGCGGAGCCACACCGTCTCGTCGCGCCGGCCGAGATTGCCGGGTACGCCGGTGGGCCGGCCGAAGCGCTCCGGTTGACGGGCCACCGTGGCTGCATCGAACTGGTTCTCGGGGTCGGCGAGCAGCGTCACCGCTGGCCATAGCGCGACATCGACCTGCCCCGCCACGCTCAGTGGTGCGGGTGGCGACCCTTCCGCGCCGCTTGCGGCGAGGGCCGCCCCGCCGTCGAGCGCGAGCAGGCGCACGGCCATGAGCGCAACGGCGGCTGCCCGTGCGAAAGCCCCGAACAGCGAGCGCCCCCGCGCGTCGTGCCGCCGCAGGGTGCAGCGCGCAAGGCGGGCGGGAGCATGGTCGAGGCGCATCACCCTTGTCTTTCGGCGGCGGCCGGCCCGGCTGCAGGTGCCGCTCGCGCCGGATCGGTCGGATCGCACGCCGCAAGCGGCCAGAATGCGCCGATGACTCGACGAGATGTGCTGCACGCGTTCGCCGGTGGCGTGCTGGCCCTGACAACCATCTCAGCCGCTGGCCAGGACGCCTCGCCTCCTGGCGGGCCGGCGCCCCCAGCATCCGCGGCGTCTGCGGCGATGTCCGCGACCTCGGCGAGCGCTCGCCCCAAGGTGGGCCTGGTGCTCGGCGGCGGTGGCGCGCGTGGCGCCGCCCACCTCGGCGTGCTGGAGGTGCTGGAGAGCCTGCGCATCCCGGTCGATTGCGTTGCCGGCACCAGCATGGGCGCCCTCGTCGCCGGGGCCTGGGTGGCCGGCGTCTCGCCGGCGCAGATGCGCGAGGAGCTCGGGCGCGCCGACTGGGCCGACATGTTCCAGGACAACCCCGACTACGCCGAGCTGAACCACCGCAACAAGCGCCTGTCGCAGCGCTTCCTGCCCGGCAGCGAGACCGGCCTCAAGGCGAGCGGCGCGGTCACGCCGCCGGGCGTGGTTTCGGCGCAGAAGATCAAGCTCTTCTTCAACCGCCTCGTGCGCGCCGACGCCGGCGAGCGCCGCATCGAGGACCTGCCGTTGCCGGTGTCGATCATCGCCACCGACATCGGCACCGGCGAGCGTGTCGTTCTGCGCGAAGGCAGCCTCACGCAGGCCATGCGTGCCAGCATGTCGGTGCCCGGGCTGATGGCGCCGCTGGAGATGGGCGGCCGCAAGCTCGTCGACGGCGGCCTCACCGACAACCTGCCCGTGCGCGAGGTGCGGGAGCGCTGCGGCGCCGAGGTCGTGATCGCCGTCAACGTGGGCAGCACGCCGCTCAAGCCCGACGAAGTGAAGGGCCTGCTCACGGTGAGCGCGCAGGTCATCGCCCTGCTCACCGAGCAGAACGTGCAGGCGACGATCGCGACCCTGACGCCGCGCGACATCGTCATCCAGCCCGATCTCGGCAGCATCGGCGCGGCCGACTTCGAGCGGCACGCCGATGCTGCGCTGCGCGGGCGCATCGCCGCCGACGCCCTCGCGGCCCGCCTGCGCCCGCTGGCCGTGGACGAAGGGACCTGGACGCAATGGCGCCAGGGCCTTGCCGAGCGGCTGCCCGACCCCGCGCGCAAGCGACTGCGCATCGACGAGGTGCAGGTGGTGGGCCTGTCGCTGGCCAGCGAAGTCGTCGTGCGGCGCTACCTGGCACAGGCCGTCGGCGAGCCGCTGGACACGAAGGCGCTCGACCAGGCTCTGGGCCGCGTCTACGGCGACGGCTGGTACGAACGCGTCGACTACACCGTGCTCAGCGAAGGCGGCCGCAACGTGCTGCGCGTGATGCCCGTGGAGAAGGGCTGGGGCCCGGACTATCTGCGCCTGGGGCTGCGCCTGGACAGCAACCTGAGCCAGGGCAGCACCTACCAGTTGCGCGCGGGCTATCACCGCACCTGGTTGTGGCCGCTGGGCGCCGAACTGCTCGTCGTCGGCGAGCTCGGCAGCAGCACCGGGGCCAGCGTCGAGTGGTTGCAGCCGCTCACGGCCGACCGCCTGTGGTTCGGCGAAGCGACGGCCGAGTACCGTCGCGATCGCAGCGACTACTTCTTCCTCGAGCAGCGCGTGGCCGAGTACCGCAGCGTGCGCACGCGTGTCGAGGCCACCGGCGGACTCAACCTCAGCCTGGTGGGCACGCTGCGCGCGGGCTGGCGGCAGACGCGCGTGAGCCGCGAGCTCGATACCGGCATCGACATCCTCGCCGACGTGCCCGAGCGCGGCAGCGGCGGCTGGCTCGTCGCCGCCGATCTCGACCGTCTCGATCGGCTCTACTTCCCGCGCAGCGGCTGGAGCGCCGCCGCCGAGTGGTACCACGGCCACACGGGCGGCGATGGCACCGACTACACGCGCACGAGCCTCGACCTGCGCGGCGCCGCCCCGTGGCGCGACTACGTGCTCGGCTCGCGCCTGGCCTGGGTGGGTTCGCCCACGGGCACGCTGCCCATCCACGATGCCGGCCGCCTGGGCGGCTTCCTCAACCTCACGGCGTTCGCGAGCGGGCAGCTCATCGGCGACGACGTGGCCTACGCTCACGTGCGCGCTGAACGCATCATCGGCCGCCTGCCCCTGGGGCTGCGCGGCGACATGCGCTTCGGCCTCGCGGTGGAGAGCGGCAAGGTGGCCAAGCCGTACACGCTGCAGAAGCGCAACGGCTGGCTGCACTCGCTGGCGGCCTACCTCGGTGGCGAGACGCCGTTCGGGCCTGTTTACCTGGGCATCGGTCGGGGCAGTGGCGGCTCGACAAACGCGTACCTGTTCATCGGCACGCCCTGATGCACCGAGCGCCTGTGCCTGCGCATGGGCTGTGGCACACGCCTGTCCGACCTGTGCAGGAGCAGCGGGCGTGGTGACCGCGCGTCGGCCGCGCTGTGCTCGACGGCATCGCCACAGCCCTGCCAGGCGCCGCGCGCCGCGGCGTGACCGATTCCTCGTGGCGGCGAAGCTCGCCATGCCCATGCGGCTTCGACAATGCGCTGGCGAGGCTCGATATCCGCGGGCCCGTCCTGCGAAGGAACGACCGTGCGCCAGGCATTCCGGGCAAGACCGCACCAGGCGGGTGGTGCGACGCTGATCGTCCTGATCGTGCTCGCCGTCCTCGCGGCAGCCGCCTACCTGGGCTATCGCGCCTTCGGGCTGTACCAGCAGCACGTTGCTCCGATGGTCGAGCAGGCGTCCAGAGTGGCATCGGGCCTCAACCCCTACACGGTGACAAAGGATCCCGAAGAGATCGCGGGCTGGCTGAAGAGCTCGTTCAGGATCGCGCCGCCGCCCGGCTACGTCGGCGCCTTCGGCCTCAACGTCGAGTTCCTCGGGCGCAAGCACATGCGGTTGATGGCGTTGATTCCGCGGGGTGTGCGGCCTGCCGACATCTTCGAGGGCGGGCGTGGCGAGATCCGCTTCAACCCCGGCCCCTCGACGATCTTCCTGGCAACCAAGTCCGATCGCGGCGATCGCGACCACATGCGCGAAGGCATCGCCCGCATGGTGGGAGGCGAGGGGCTCTCCGAGCCCATGAAGGAGGTCTACATCGAGGTCGGCGAACGCAAGGTCGCGGCCTATCGCGGCGCCGTGCAGAACTACGGCGCCTGGAACACGATCGTCTACGTCTTTCTCGACGACGGCCGCATGCTCCATGCCGCCGGGCCGAAGGGTTCGTTCGACGAGCAGGCGCTCGTCGATGTCCTGGCTGCACTGGTCGCAGCGCACCCCGCCAACGAACTGCTCTACCAGCACCCGAAGCCGCCGCCTGCCAGCGCGGCGGGCATGGACCCTTGCGGCATCGCCGGCCTGCCCGCCGAGTTCGATGTCGTCGTCGTCAGCGTCCACAAGGGGTCCAGGCCGCTGGACATTGCCATCGA
>JAEUPE010000066.1 GCA_016790435.1 Rubrivivax sp.
CAAGGTCGGCATGGCGCTGGCGCTGTGGGGCATGACGACGCTGGTGGCGCCGGTGGTGGGGCCGCTGCTCGGCGGCTGGATCACCGAGAACTTCTCCTGGCCCTGGATCTTCTACATCAACGTGCCGGTGGGGCTGGGCGCCGCCGCACTCACCTGGAGCATCTACCGCGAGCGCGAGACGCCGACACGCAAGCTGCCGATCGACCGCGTGGGCCTGGCGCTGCTCGTGCTGTGGATCGGCTCGCTGCAGCTCATGCTGGACAAGGGCAAGGAGCTCGACTGGTTCGAGAGCCCGCAGATCATCGCGCTGGCGCTGATCGCGGCCATCGGCTTCGCCTTCTTCATCGTCTGGGAGCTCACCGACGAGCACCCCGTGGTCGACCTGCGGCTCTTCGCCCGCCGCAACTTCCTCTTCGGCGCGCTGACGCTGTCGATCGCCTACGCGCTCTTCTTCGGCAACGTGGTGCTGCTGCCGCTGTGGCTGCAGCAGTGGATGGGCTACGACGCCGTCTACGCCGGCATCGCGCTGGCGCCCGTGGGGCTGCTGGCCATCGTGCTGACGCCGCTGGTGGGCCGCAAGGTCTCGGCGTGGGACCCGCGCGTAATGGTCACCTTCTCCTTCGCGCTCTTCGCCTACGTGCTGTGGCTGCGCGCGTCGTTCACGCCGCAGACCGACCTCTTCCACATCCTCGTGCCGACGGTGCTGCAGGGGGCGGCGGTAGCGTTCTTCTTCATTCCGCTGACCACGCTCACGCTCGCCGGCATCGAGCCCGAGCGGCTGCCGGCCGCCGCCGGGCTGTCGAACTTCGTGCGCATCACCGCCGGCGCCATGGGCACGTCGATCGCGACGACGCTGTGGGAGAGCCGCGCGCAACTGCACCGCGCGCACCTCGTGGAGCGGCTGGGCAGCGGCGACCCCGCCACGCTGAGCGCGCTGTCGGCGATGCAGTCCGGCGGGCTCGACGCCGCGCAGTCGCTGGCGCAGCTGTCGCGCATGATCGACCAGCAGGCCTTCACGCGCGCCGTGAACGACATCTTCCTCGCCTCGTCGGTCATCTTCGTCGGGCTGATGGTGGCCGTGTGGTTGACGCGGCGGCCGGCGAAGATGGTGCATGCCATCGAGGCGGGTGGGCACGGGGATTGAGCACCTGGGCGGCGATCGGCCGGGCGCGGCGTGGGCTTCGGGATGGATGGCTGACTCGACGCGTGCCGGGCCGAGACCCGGCCTGCTTCGACTGGAGTCAATCGCTGCCCGAAAGCAGCCAGCGCCACCCCCGCGCACGCGCGTGCCTTCAACCGCGCCTGAAGAACCCCACCCATGGCGCAAACGAGGGCACGAAGGCGAGCAGCTTAGACTGCGCCTGAAGCCCCAGAGTGCTCATGGAGTTCGAACTCATGACGAGTGCCATCCCGATGCAGCTCGATGCCAAGGCCATCGAGATCCTGTCCCAGGTCACCACGGCCACGCTCACCACCATGCTGCTGAAGAAGGGGCTGCGCAACGTGTGGATGCGTGGCACGAAGCCGCTCAGGCCGGGCCAGCCGCGCCTCGTGGGGCGCGCCTTCACGCTGCGCTTCGTGCCGGCGCGCGAGGACCTGGCCACGCCCGAGAGCTGGGCCTCGCCGATCTCCACGCGCGCGGCGATCGAGGACATGCCCGCCGGCTGCATCGCCGTCGTCGACTCGATGGGCGTGGCCGACGCCGGCATCTTCGGCGACATCCTGTGCGCGCGCATGGCCAAGCGCGGCGTCGGTGCGCTCGTCACGGACGGGGTCGTGCGCGACCTCGCCGGCGTGCTCGGCACCGGGCTGCCGGTGTGGTGCAACGGCGCCGCCGCGCCGCCCTCGGTGGCCGGGCTCACCTTCGTCGGCTGGCAGCAGCCCATCGGCTGCGGCGGCGTGGCCGTCTTCCCCGGCGACGTGGTGGTGGTCGACGACGACGGCGCCGTGCTCATCCCCGCCAGCCTGCTCGACGAGATGCTGGTGGTGGCGCCCGAGCAGGAGCGGCTCGAGGCCTGGATCATGGGCGAGGTGGAGCGCGGCGCGGCGCTGCCCGGGCTCTATCCGCCGAACGCCGAGAACAAGGCGCGTTACGAGGCCACGCGCAAGAAGTGAACCCAAGGCGCGCCACGCCAGGCCGGGCGGCGGCCTGGCGTGCCGCCTCTTCCACCGGCCCGCGTCAGGCCGACAGCGCGAGGTCCCTCACCTCGGTCGACCCGAGGGCGTCTAGAAGAGTGACACGACTGGACCCGTCCCTCCCCCTGCTGAGCCCAGGCGCCGAAAGCGCGACCTCGCACATTGACGCGGCGAGCAAGCACAAGCTAGCGTGGCGCTCATGCAGTTGGAGTGTTCATGGCCAGCAAGAATCTCATCACCTCGCTCTCGATTCCCCGCACCAAGGAGCGCGGGCCCATCGAGGTCGGTTTCCGCTACCAGCGCGACGCTCAGGGGTTCGATACCGTGGCCGCCGCCATCGAAACGCCGATCGGCACGCTGCGCTCGGCGTGGCCAGCGGCGCAGCTGGGCATCGACGGTGACGAGGGTGCTGGGCGGCTGACGCTCGATCTGCGCGGGTTACCGGCGGGGACCTTCCGGCTCTGGCTGCACCCGGTGTTGGAGGGACACCAGCCCGGCGAGGGCGCCTCGGGCGAGTTGCTCGTGCCCGGGGCCGCAGGGGCGTCGGACGGCCTGGTGCGCGCCTTCGTGGTGGATGCGCAGCTGCGCAGGCCGCACGACGCCGACCTCGTGTTCCTGCGCGCCGACCTCGCCGGTGAACGGGGGCCCGATGGGGTGGCCGCCGTGTGGGCCTGGCTGCGTGGTCCTGGCGGCACCGAGTGGACGAGCGTGAGCGCCTGGCCCGTGGCCGGCGAGGAAGACACGCAGCGGCAGGGGGAACCGCCTGATGAGTCGCAGACGCGGCCGTCGAGGGAGCCGAGGCAGGCCCGGGTGACCCTGGCCTCGATCGGCGCTGATGCGGCCGTCGGCGCGTATGAAGCGGCGATCCATCTCGTCGATGCCGCGGGCCGCATCAGCGCCCCGGCACTGGTGAAGTTCGAGCTGGTCGAACGCGGCGGCGTGCCGGGTCCGCAGGTCACCGGCTTCAAGCCTGCGCGCGCCGCAGCCGGCGATGAAGTGGTGGTGCGCGGCGAGGGCTTCGTAGCGGACGAGGGCGAAGAGGTGCGTGTGGAGGTCGGCGGTGTGGTTGCCGGGGTGCTGCACGCCGAGGGCAAGTTGCTGCGAATCCGCATGCCTGAGCTGGCCAGCCCAGGGCGCTTGGTCGTCGCGGGCGAACGCGGCATCGGCCGCGGCGAAGGCTGGCTGACGCCTCGCGCGCAGGTGCGCCTCGTGCCCGAGGTGGTGGATGTGGCCGAGGGGGCGACGGCGCGCCTGACCGCCGTGGTGCAAGGCAGCGAAAGTGGCAAGGTGCGATTCGCACTGAGTTCGCGCAGCAAGCGACCCGGCTCCATCTCCGCCGACGGCGTGTACACCCCGCCCGCCGGTGGTCTGGACGACGAGGTCGTGATCACCGCCACCCACGCCGGCGACGAAGCCGCCACCGCCACCGCACGCGTGCGTGTGGTGGCCCATCCCGCGATGCGCGGGCCACTGCGCATCGGGCTGATGGGGGGCACGGTGCGGTCGCAAGACGACGGCTGTGCGCTCACCTTTCCCGCTGGCGCGCTGACGCGCCTGCGCTCGCTGGCCATCGAGGAGGACCCGCTCGCCGACGGTGACGCACCGGTCGGCGGGCTGGTGGTGGGCCAGGTTCGCATCGAGGGCGCCCCGCGCGAGTTGCAGGAGCCCGTGGAGTTGACGATGCGCCTCAGGCATGCCCTGCTGCCCGGCCAGACGGTGAACCTGCGCTGGCGCGATTCGCCGAAGGGGCCCTGGCACGACTGGACCGGCAAGTTCGAGGTGATCCCTGGCTCCGAGGCGCTGAAGCTCCGGGTTGACCGCCTCTATCCGCACTGGCAAGGCTGGATCCACTTCGACCCCAGCCCGCCCACCTGGGAGCCGCGCATCACTTCGGTGGAGCCGAGCGCCGTCGACGAGGGTGCCACGGCGGCACTGTGGATCAAGGGCAGCCATTTCGTGCCCGGCGTCACCCGCGTCACCGCGCATCGCGACTCCGGCCAGCTCGAGTCGCGGGTGGTGGTGGTGGGCCAGGTGCATGTGGTCGCCGACGGCACGCAACTGGGCGTGACGGTGAAGGCCGGCGTCATGACCGAGCTGCCCGAGGGCGACATCGCGCGCCTGCGGTTGCACATCACCACGCCCGCGGGCACGGCCAGCGTGAGGCTCGATGTGCTGGGCCACGACGAGCTGGAGCTGGCGCCAGGCGCCACCGTGCCGCTGCAACAGTCGCGGACGTTCTCGCGGGTCAACGTCGCGCCAGGCGCGACCTTGCGCCTGCCACACCGGGCCGAGGGCATCGTGATCGGCGCGCATGAGACGTTCACCGTCGGCGCAGCGTCGGGGCGGGCCACCGTCGAGGTGCTCACGGGCAACGGCAGCCGGGGCATGCTCGGCACGGAGCTGGCCGTCACGCCCTCGGCGATCGGGCCTGGCCTGGGCGGCGTCGGCGGCTTGGCGCCGGGCGCCGGCGGTGGCAGCAGCGGCGGCGCGGGCGGCAACGGCGGTCTCGCCGGCGGCATGGCCGGCCGCCGCGGCGGCGCAGGCGGGCGGGGCTTCATGTCTGCGGGGGGCGGCGGCGGTGCCGGCGGCGCGGCGGCGCCCGTTCTGGGCAATGCCGGCGACGGAGCCAGGGGCAGCACACCGGCGTTCACGGGGCCGACCGAATTTGTCGACATCGGCAGCGGCTCGGGTGGGGGCGGCGGTGGCGGCGGCGGCGGCGAGGGCGTGGTGTTCACCTCGGTGGGCGGGGGCGGCGGCGGCGGCGGGGCCGGCGGCGGCGCCATGCGGCTCGCGGCGGGCGAAGAGGTGCGCATCGTCGGCCGCGTCCAGGCCAACGGCGGCGACGGTGGGCCAGGTGCATTCCCCATGCCCGTGGGCGTGCCGCCTTCGGCGCCTCTGCTGCATGCCGGTTGCGGCGGGGGCGGCGGCGCAGGCGCCGCCGGAGGCGTGGGTGTGCACGGCGTGCGGCTGCTGGTGGGCGAGATGCTGGCCGTCAACGGCACACGCGGCGCGAACGCACGTTTTGCCGATGCCGTGGTGACCTCACCCGACACGCGCACGCCGCTGCAGCGCCTGCTGGCCAACGGCTCCAGCGGCGTGGCTCACCTCGACGGCACGGCGGGCTCGGTGTCGGCCACCATCGTGCCGGCGCCGACTTCGCTGCCTGACCTCGACTACCGAGCCGACCTGGTTTCGGCTCAGCCGCAGGTGACGATGAGCGGCTTCGGCAGTGGCCAGTTGCTGGTCACGGATGCGCAAGGCGTGCGGCGCTTCATCCCGGCGGCCGGCCAACCCTTCTCCGTGAGCGTGCCGTTGTCGCCAGGGTTCAACCTCGTGGAGGGCGTGGCGCCCTTTGCCAACTCCGGCTTCCTGGTGGGCGTCCAGCGTGTGCGCAATCATCCGTTGCGGGCTCGGCGCGTGCTCTATCTGCCGGGGACCGCGCCTGTCTTCACCTTCAATTGCACCATCACGCCAGCAGCGCCGGTGGTGGCCACCGAACGCAGCGTGGCCTTCGCGGCCACGGTGAGTGGCAGCCCGCAGACCGCGCTGACCTGGGAAGTGGACGGCGGCACGGCGAACGGCGACATCTCCGCCGCCGGGCTGTATCGCGCGCCTTGCGAGGTACCCGCGTCCGGCGCGGCCACGGTGCGCGCGCGATCGGCCTTCGCCCCCAACCGCACGGCCGCCGTCAACGTGACGGTGCTGCCGGGGATCGAGGTCAGTGCCACGGCAGCCTCGGGAACTCCGCGGGTGGCCGGCCGGCCCTCGGCCAACGTCGGGCAGGCGATCACCGTGCGCATCCCCGCGGCCACGCTGCCCGTGGCAAGCGAGCGCTTCGTGCCGGCGCAGAACGTGGTGTTCGAGACCCACAGCCGCGACGCCAGCACTGGCAACTGCATCGACGGCACCACCACGGTGGCCGGCACCGTGGCCACCGGCCTGGCGCAGATGACGGTGCAGGTGCCCAGGTGCGCCGCACCTGAGCAGCACCTGCGGGTGCCGGGGCACGGCTGTGCGCGCTTGCAGATCGTGCCCCGCATCCTGTCTCTGAACCGCGGCACGGAACTGGGAGACAACATGGGCATCAACGGCGACGGCTTCGTGTGCGGCCAGACCGAGGTGCTGTTCGGCGGCACCCCGGTGCCGGCCGCGCAACTGCTGTCGGTGGGCTGCGACGTGATCCTGGTGGGCGTGCGCCCCACCAGCGGCCAGGCGGTGACCGTGCGCACTCCGGGCGGCACGAGCAACGCAATGAGCTGATGATGGATTGGCCCAGTGAGGAGGCGCACGGGCCAACTGAACCCTTCGCGCCCACGGGCGACGCCGCCCAGGCAGCAAAGCGTCAGACCTCCAGGGCCACGTCCAGCAGCGCCAGCCGTGCCTGCCCCCGCTGAACGACCTTCATCGTCTGCAAGCCCCAATCGGCCTCCTGCGCATTCGTGAAGCGCGGGCTCTTGCGCGGCACGTTGTAGGGCGCCATCGCCAGCACCGCCGCGTTGTCCGCTTCCGGCAGCAGGGCCTGGTTGGTGAGGAAGGCGCGCTGGCCGATGTGCACCTTGAAGTGGATGTGGATGGCGCGCTCGACGTAGTAGCCGGGGTAGATGCTGCGGAACTCGGCGATGCCGTCGGCGTCGGTGCGCAGCGCGCCGCGGCAGTGCCGGTCGTCGTTCACCGGCGGCGTGTGGCTCGTCTCCTTGAGCGGTTCGTCCACGGCCAGGTTCTGCCCCGAGTACAGGCCCTTGGCATCGCAGTGCCAGACGTCGATGACGGCGTCCTGGATGGGCTGGCAGGTGGCGGCGTTGATGGCGCGCAAGGCGATGACCAGCGGCGCCCCGGGCTGGCCGCGCGCGATGTCGGCCGCGCCCGGGTTGGTGCAGAAGAAGAACGGGCCTTCGAACGAGTCCTTCAGCATCGTGCATTGCTGCGTGCCGCCGAAATCCGCCAGCGTGGCCACGCGGCGGTTGCGTTGTGACACCGGCACGGCCGCGTTGTCGCAGCTGAGCGTGTTGCGCCAGAAGGTCTTGTGCGTGACCTTGCGATCGGGCGAGCCCGACCGCTCGGTGACGGTGGCCAGGCTGCGGCCCGGCAGGGCCAGGGCGGTGGTCGAGAGGGCTGCGAGATGCAGGAGGTGGCGGCGGTTCGTGTTCATGAGGTGTGCTCCATGCGGTGGAGGATGTAGAGGATGCAGGACGTGCATGCGGGTTTCGGCGCTTCAGTCCAGGCGCCCGAAGTGGCGCGCGGCCACCCACTGCGCCACGCGCCGGCCGAGCTCTTCGCCCGCGGCGGTGGCAAAGGCGAAGTGCATGCCGCCGTGGAGGCGCGCCATGCCGGCCTCGGCATTGAAGGCGTCGATGCCGGCGTAGGTGCGGGTCGTGTTGGTGACCTTGCTGTCCCAGGTGAAGGTGACGTGGGGCGTGCCGTAGAAGTGGCGCAGGGACTCGCCCACGCTGCCCGAGGTGCACGAGTGGGCCGCAGGGTACTCAGGGTGGTTGGGCGTGGGCAGCACTGGCGTCCAGGTCGCGTCAGCCGGGGTCGCGTCGTTGCCGTCGACATCGGCCATCTGGATCGCGCTCGCCGGGCGCCAGGTCTGGTAGTGGTACTTGGCCTCGAAGCAGGCCGCGATGGCGTCGACGTAGCTGACGTAGACCAGCGCCATCAGCCGGGCCGCGTCACCCACGTTCGCGGTGCTGGCGGCAAAGCGGCCGAGGTTGCGCGTGATGGCCGGCGGCGGCGGTTCGGTGTGGAAACGCGCCGCCTCGAGCTGCTCGGGCGTGCGCACGGTGCTGGCGGTGCCGCCGAGCGCGCGCGTCTGGTTCACCGCGGCGGCGTAGGCGGCGCTGTTCAGCGCCGGCGGCGGCGCGGGCCGGAACTGGCCGAGGCTTTGCAGCGCGAAGGGCTTGACGGAGGGGAAGTGCCGGAACACCGGGTTCGGGTTGGCGGCGCGGAACTGGCCCGGGGCCGTGGCGGAGACGTAGGGCGCCAGCGCCACCATGCGCCCGTCGTTGGCGCGTTGGCGCACCACCTCCGCGGCCACCTCGCTGCCCAGCGCCAGGCCCAGCGTCTTGGCGGGGCCGTCGGCGATGGTGGCCAGGCGCTGCTCGTAGGCGCCCTGGTACACGGCAGCGCGGTTCGGGAAGAGCGCCTTCAGCACGCCAAACGCAGCGGCGCTGACCGCCGCTTCCGCTGACGCACCGGCGGCCGGGGACTTCCGCTTCACCGCAAAGGGCTTGTAGCGGCCCTCGATGGCCACGACGGCGTCGTAGATGGCCACGTGCACGCTGGCCAGGTCGAAGAAGAAGGTCGGGCGCTGCTCTTCGGGCGTGGCGTTCGCCGCCGATGCGGGTGAAGGGGGCGAAGGGGCCAGCACCGTCCTGTTGGCGATGTCGTTCCAGTAGGCCACCACGTTGGGCTTGTCGGCGACGATGGTCACCGGTGGTGCGGTGTAGTGCGGGGTGGCGCACGCGGCCAATGCGAGCACGGCGGGAAGGATCAGCAGTCGGCCGCCGTTGCGGTGGGGGTGGTTCAGGGTCTTCATGGTGTCTCCTTGGGGGGTGGGGGTCCTGTGGTTGGCGGGAAAGCGCGGCGTCCCATGGCCGTGCAAAGCGTTCTCAAACGTGGCGCTGCCTGCTCATCGCGCGGCCAGCAGCGGTGCATCCAGGCGGTCGATCTCCGCCAGGTGCTGGGGCGCCATCACCGCGTCGGCGATGGCGCGAAACATCGGCACGGGGTCCTGGCGGTTGGTCTCGCTGAACTTGACGATCACGAGCCGCGCCGCCGGGTTGACGTAGAGGTACTGGCCGTTGTGGCCGTAGGCGTAGAAGTCGCCGCGGGGGCCCGGATGCACCGCGTCGCCATGCGGCGCCCACCACAGGTGCTGGTGCGTGTGGCGGTCGAGCGCCTCGATGCCGGGCAGCACGCTGCGCGCGGCCCATGCGGCCGGCACGATCTGCCGGCCGTTCACGCGGCCGCCGTCGCGCATCAGCTGGCCGAAGCGGGCGAAGTCGCGCGCCCGGGCGCTCAGGCAGCAGAAGGTCTTCTCGCTGCCGCCTTCGCGGTCCAGCGCCCACAGCGCCTTGGACTCCATGCCCAGCGGCTGCCACAGCCTGGCCGCGAGGTACTGCGACACCGGCATGCCCACGGCGCGCTCGAGCACGAAGCCCAGCACCTGGACATCGGTCTCGCTGTAGCGCCAGGGGTGCGCCTGGGTGGCCGGGGTGGCCTCTATGGCCTGTATCGCCGGGTCGTGCAGGGCTTGAGCCCGCAACGCCAGGTCGCGCAGATCGTCGCCGTAGTACACCTCGGCGCGGCCGGGCAGCAGCGAGGGCGCGTCGGCCACGCCCGAGGTCATCGTGAGCAGCTCGCGCACCGTCGCCGCGCCATAGGGCTTGCCCGCGAACTCGGGGCAGACGCTGGCCACCGTGGTGTCCAGGCTGGCGATGCGGCCTTCAGCCAGCGCGATGCCCACCAGCGTGGACATCACCGCCTTGGCGATGGAGAACGAGTTCAGCAGCGAGTGCCGGTCGTAGCCGCGCCCGTAGCGCTCCAGCACGACGCGGTCTTCGTGCAGCACGACGAAGGCCGCGGTGCGGGTGTGCGCCAGGTAGTCGTCCAGCTTCCAGGTTTTGCCAGGTTCGGTGCCCGTCTCGTCGGGCACCGCCAGCCCGGCCAGGAACCAGGGCTCCTGCCGCAGCCCGCGCAGCGGCGACACCTGCGCCGGGCCCGCCACCTCGCGGTTGGCGAAGATGCGGTGGTCGTCCAGGTCGGCGAAGTTGTGGACGACGGTCTTCGTCAGCGTGCAGGCCTGCAGGCCCGCCAGCGTGGCGAGGATGGCGACGGCGGCGAGTCTCTTGATCCAGCCCATGGAGGTCTCCGAGGAGTGCATGGGCCGATGACAATCGCTCGCGCCGGCAAAGTCCCGACGCCCCGGCTAACAAGCGGCGAACAAAAGGCGAACATCGATTTCGCTCCACAGATCAATGACTTACGCGCCCTCCGATGACGCCCCCGCCGGCTCGAACGGCCGCCCGGAAGGCGCCGGCGCGGCGGGTGCGGTGTGGACCGTCGGCCCCTGGCGCGTGGATGCGGGCACCGGCGAGTTGCGGCGCGAAGGCCCCCCGCCCGAATCGCAGCGCGTCGAGCCCAAGGTGGCCGAAGTGCTGGTCTATCTGGCCGGCCGGGCGGGCCAGGTGGTCAGCCGCGAAGAGCTGCTCGGCGCCGTCTGGCCCGGCGTGGTGGTGGGCGACGACGCGCTGACCCAGGCCGTCATCAAGCTGCGCAAGGCGCTGGGCGACGACGCCCGGCGGCCGGCCTACATCGAGACGCTGGCCAAGCGCGGCTACCGGCTGATTGCGCCAGTGGCGCTGATGCCACGGGTGGCGTCGGTGCCGCCGGTGTCACCCATGCCGCCGGTGTCACCCATGCCGCCGGTGCCGCCCATGCCGCCGGTGCCGCCCATGCCGCCGGTGCAGGGGGTGCCTGCGGCCGAGGCGACGGCGCCGCAGCCCGTTCAAGCCGCCGCATCCCCGGAAGCGGGCGATGCCCCGGCACCCGCAACCGTGCCGCCCGCAGCCCCGCCACCGCGCACCGCCCGGCGGCGAGCCGCATGGGCGGGCGGCGTGGCCGCCATCCTCCTCGCCGCGGGCCTGGCCTACGGCCTCCACCGCGGCTGGGCCTGGCCGATCGGCAGCGAGCCCCAGGCGCGCGCCACTGCCGAGACCTTGCCGGTGATCGCGGTGCTGCCGCTCGTCAACGCCAGCGGCAACACGGCGCGCGAGTTCTTCAGCGACGGCGTCACCGACGAGATCATCCATGCGCTCGGCCGCTACTCCGGCCTGCGCGTCATCTCACGCAATTCGGTGCAGCAGTTCAAGCAGCGCGAAGCGTCGGCCCGCGTGGTGAGCCGCGAGCTCGGGGCGCGCTACGTCGTCACCGGCAGCGTGCGCGAGGCCGACGGCCAGGTGCGCGTGGGCGTGGAGCTGAGCGACGCCCAAACCGCGCGGGTGTTGTGGTCAGAGCACTTCGACCGCCGGGGTGGCGAGGTCTTCGCCATCCAGGACAGCATCGTGCAGAACATCGTCGGCGCGCTGGCCGTGAAGGTGACCAAGCTCGAGAGCGACCGCGCCGCGACCCGGCCGCCGCGCCAGCGCGAGGCCTACGACCTGGTGCTGCTGGCACGCGCCCAGGGGGCTCTGGCCAACCGCGCCGCCAACCGCCAGGGCCGCGCGCTGGTGGCCCAGGCGCGCGAGCTGGCGCCCGACTACGCCATGGCCTACGTCGCCGAAAGCGAGCTCGAGGACCAGCGTGCCTCCCTCGGCTGGATGGAAGACCCGGCGCAGGGCATGCTGGCCGCCGAACGCGCGGCCCGGCAGGCGCTCGCTTTCAACGACCCCGGCGCCAACGCACGGGCCCACGCGCAGCTCGGCCGCATCCACGCCATTCGGGGGGAGTACGGGTTGGCTCTGGCCGAGTCGGAACGTGCCCACGCGCTCAACCCCAACGACACCGACATCGCGCAACTGCGTGGAGACACGTTGCTCTGGGCCGGTCGAACCCAGGAGGCCGTGGCGCTATTGGAGAGCGCGCTCCGCCTGGACCCGGCTGGGCGCCGCTCGCCGGTCAGGCTAGCCATCGTCGTCGCGTACTTCGCCGCCGAGCGCTATCCCGAGGCCCTGGCCGCCTGCGAACGCGCGCTGGCCGAACACCCCGAGCTGCCGATGCTGCACACCATGCGCGCGGCGATCCTGGCGCAGGCGGGCCGGCTCGAAGAGGCGCGCCAGTCGCTCGCCGAGGTGAGGCGGCTGCAGCCCAACTTTCCGCTCGCGGAATTCGGCAATCGGTTTGCGGACGCGTCGGTCAGAGATCGGTTTCAGGCGGCGCTGCGCAAGGCGGGGGGCTGAGCGTCTGGGCCGAGGGCGAAGCTGGGGCTACAGTGAGGGCTGTCGGCGTCGCGGGATCTCGCGATTCGCTGCGGTGAAGGGACGCGTCAGACTGAAAGCGAGGTTGGGACCAGGTCCAGCGAGTGGTAGCAAGCGCCGAAAACAGTCACCGGGGACTAGGGGCAGCGGGCAGCGTGACCCGAACAAAGTCATCGGTCGCTTGAAACATCGCGTCTTGGCCGGTGAAGTCCCGTGTCAGCGGGACGATCTTCCGCCGAACACCCATGCCGCGCTGTTCGACGTAGCCATAGTCACGCATCACTTCCATGACGACCGGGTTGCGAGCGGAGCGCTGTCCGGCCAGCATCTTCTCGATCGTCATTGAGTTCTGCAGCGCTCCGGGGCTGGTGATTTCCAGGCGATCGCTGTAGTTGACGATCTCCACTTCCAACGGGCGTGTCCAGTCGCGATGGACCAGCGCGTTGACCAACGCTTCACGAACCGCTTCGGCGGCGAAGCGCATGCCAAACTCACGCCGCAGTTCGTCATGCAGCACATCGGATCGAACCGAGATGAATGGTCTCATGCGGTCGGCCAGGCGTTCGATCAATCCAGGGTCCGCCGGTGGTTGGCTGTGATCGCCCGTCCACTGGGCGACCAGTGGACCGTCAACCACGCCGTCGTCCTGTGCCTGGTAGGTCATGTCGGCGCCGCCGAAGGACATCCACCGCACTCCGGCATATCGCATCTTCCGGCGAGGGCTACGGCCGAAGAGCACCAGCCCTGCAATCGAGCACACCGGCGCGCCGTCGTCGCGGGCCACCATGAACCCCAGCCCGATGAGCCGCCGATGCAAGGCGTTGTCGTCGGGCGGCGCGGCCGGATCACCAACAACCCGCAACAGGTAGTCTTCCAGGCGAGTGGGGTCCAGGTCTGCGAGCGCCGTGCCCGAAACCGGCAGCAGCTCCGCATGAAGCATCCCGCCGCTCTCGAACAGCCGCGCGAGCTGCTCTCGCGTCGCGCGACGCGACGTGCTGCCCACGCGTATGTAGACCTCCTCCCGGTCGTTGTGGCGAACCGTGTACGGCTTGGCTGTGCCTTCGGTGAGGGTCACCACGCCCACGCGCTTGCCATCGTCGAGCGAAACGACTTCGAAGTACGGCAGGATCATCGGGTGCACATACCGCCCGAAGACGGTGTCCATCACCCAATGTTCCAGGTCGGCCCGTTGGATGCCGGTGATGCTGCCGTCGTCCTCGACACCGAGTAGGACCGAACCACCCTTCAGGTTGGCGAGCGCAACGATCTCCTTGGCCAATTGCTCCGGGCGCAGATCGTCCCGCTTGAACTCGACGCCCGAGTTCTCGCCGTTGGCGATCAGCTGCAGTAAGTCACTCTTGAGCATGGCCAATCTAGGTGCGGTTTCGTGCCGATGTCAGAACTCATACTTGGCTTTGCGTTGCATGAACGCATCGCGGCCACCTTCCAGGATGGTGGCGACACTATCGCGGATCGCCGGCACGTCGATAGAGCCCTGCGCATCCGCACCGAGGCTGCCATGGGCATCCGTGGCGGTGAATACGCCGATCCATTCGGCGTCGCCGAACACGGGGATGTTGGCATTGTGTGTGGCAAAGATGAACTGCCGCTGGGTCTTGGCCTTGCGAAGCTCTCGCACGATTCGTTCCGCGATGAAGGCGTTGTCGAGGTTGTCCTCGGGCTGGTCCATCACCAACGGGTCTCGGTTGTCCAGTAGTAGCAGGTGAAGGATGGCGGTGCACTGCTGGCCGGTCGACAGCCTTTCCAACGATCTATACACCGGCTGTCCTTCGTCAGCGGTAACGTTCAGTTCGATCTCCACGCTGTGCTCAAGCTCCAATGACTCTAGCGCCATCAGCTTCGACCGCGGAAGCTTGCTTAGGGCCTCGGCGACAACCGGCGTGAGGTTCCACTCCAACGCGAGCATCTCCTTGCCCTCTCTGATGCTCTGAGCAAGTTGAATCGTCGAGAACTGATCGCGCTCCTCGATCCAAGCCAGCCGCTTCTCTCCGACACCCTCCAACCTGCAGTCTTTCAGGAAGTCCAGAAGCGGCTTCCGATCGCCCTGAGGTTCGATGCCCACTTTCAATCGGCCGTCAAGGCGGCGGTTTAGCTTCTTGGCGGCAGCCTGCAGGGCCTGCAGTCGGGAATGTCGATGGTCAGAGAGCTCGGCCAGAAGGTTTCTTCGATCCCGCTGCAGCGTCTCGGTGAGCTGCTTAAAGGTCGCCATCCTCGACTGCAACGGGCGAATGCGTTCGACCTCTTGCTGCAGCTTCTGGTACTCCACACCGATCTGTTGTCCAGTCCGTCCCGCAGCAGAAGGCAGGCTGCGCAGTGCGCTATCGATCTCGGTCTGCGCGGCAGCCTGGGTCGCTTGCCAAGCTTGGCGAGCGGCCTTCATGTCGTCAAATGCTCCAGTCAGTAGGCCTTGCCCCTGCTTGATCAAGGTGACCATGGACTGCCGAAGGCCTTCAAGCACCGCTCGCATCGACGCCAGGTGCGCCGCGTGGGGTAGGCCCTCGAGAGCCTTGTCGCTGATGAACGCGGTGTCGGGGAGTGCGTCCTGAAGGCCAGCCAGCGCGGTCTGCAGGCCCTTCAGTTCCTCTTGGGCACGGGCATCGATCTGGCGTTCGCGTTCGAGCAAGGGCACGCGGGCGAGCTTGTCCTTCAGGCCGAGCGCTTCGTAGCTCTGCAACTGCTCCTGCAGTTTCGGCAGGCGGTTCACCTGTTCGTGCAGCGTGTCGGCATCGTCGAACGCCTTGGTGAGCTTCTCGGCGTTCTCTCGCAGTCGTTTCTGCACCTGTTCGAGTTGGGCCTTGCCGTCCTGGTCTTGCGGCAAGAACCGCTCCAGAAGGCGCAGCCGGCTGCCTTCGTCCTGGGCCAGTTCGTAGATCTCGTTCTGCCCATAAATGTCGAGCTCAGGCAGCAGGTCGCGCGGCGTGAGCGTGGAGACCTGACCGTCTGCATCGCGCACGATCGGCGCTTCGCCCACCCGGCGCGTCACCGTGTAGCGCTTGCCGTGCTGCGCGAACGAGGTGAGTTGCACCTCCACCCGCCCCATGTCCTTGCCCAGGTTCTCCTTGATGATCTCGTTGTGCTGCTTTCGGGCCTGCGTGCCTTTGGGCAGCTGCTCCAGCGCAAAGCGCAGGCACTCGATCAGCGTCGATTTGCCGGTTCCTCTGCCGCCAATCACCGTGTCCAAATGGCCGGAAAGCACGGCTTCCATGCCGTCGAGGTAGCCGCCGCTCACCTTGACGTTGTGGATGGCGCTCGGCTTGTCTTCCGGTTGCTCGGAGTTCAGCCGGACCCTCGACTCCGGGTCTAGGAACGCCACCTTGAACGCGGCAAACGTCGGTCTGGTCATCTTGATCCAGCACGTGGCGCCCGGGTGAGCTAGGTCGACCGGCTTGGCCACGTCCTTGGCGTTGATGGCGGCCATCGGATGCTCGCGCACGTAGGCAGGGTCTTTGTTCAGAAATACCCGGCGGTAGAAGTCATCGTCCTGCCCCTTCAGCTCTTCGATGCTGCCGGGGATCTGTGCGGCGCGAAGCTTTGCAAGCTGCCACACATGGTTCATACGCTGCTTCAGTAAGCCGCGCTCTTCGGTGCAGTGGGCGGCGTAGATGAACCCTCCCAGTTGGTCGGCGACCGCATCGATGAGCTGTTCGGAGCTGAGTTTTGATGGTCGAACGCCGTCTTCGGGTCCTAGCAACTGCAGGTTTCCCAGGTACCTCTCCAGCATCTGGCTGGTGGTGTCCTCGGGGAACAGGCAGACGAAGTGCGTCTTGTCGCTCGACGCGATCTCGAACCCCGGGAACACCACGATCCCGGCCGGCGCCAGCACCTTGCGCGCCGCGTCGACGCTCGTCACGCTGCCGTGGTCGGCCATGCCGACGACGCGGATGTCGAGTTGCTGGCACTGCGCCAGCAGCGCTTGGTTGTAGGCCTCTTCGGTGAGTCCGTGGTCGGCGCCTCGGTAGGCGGCGTGGTAGCCAGCGGGGTTGACCTGCAGCGCGCAGCGCCAGAAGCGCGCGTAGGGGTAGCTCTCGTTCATGCGCGACTCCTAGCCGCCCGCCTCTCGGCCAGCTTCGCCTCGTGGTCGTTGATCCGCTCCGTCTGGGCTGCCAAGAACCGGTGCGCACCTTCCGCATCCGCGCAGCGAAGGGCGCTACCCAAGATGATCCGCGCCGCTTGCGATGCCTTGCCGCTGCGCAGACGCAGCATGAACGGGAGAAACTCATGGGGATCCATCACGATGCCTTTCGTCTGGAGGCAGCGTTTGGCAGGGTCTCGGCGGGCACGCCTTGCAGTGGGTAGCCATTGCTTCGGCAGTAGGCGATGACCATCACCTCCACCATGTTGGCCAAGCTACGCATCTCCCGATCGGCTGCAGCTTGCAGGGCGGCCTTGATGTGAGGTTCGACACGCACGCTGACCACTTCTGACTTTCCGGCAGCCATGAGGCGGTTCCTGTGAGTAGAACGCTAGCGGATCGCAAGCTTAACTCGGAAGTCGGTGGCCGAACGCGAGTCGCGACTTTGGTCCTGCTGGGCTCCCACGTTGCTGCAGTTCCGATCCCGCACAGCACGGTTGAACGTCCGGATCGCGCTCGGGAACGCAAGGCGATAAGCCGTCATCGTGCGTGCGCAACCGCTGCACACCAGCCGTTGCCCGCAGTGGGCATCAAACCGCTCGTTCCCGAGCGCCACCCGTCGGCCCTGGCTCTTGCGCGCCACCACGGCCGCACAGCCCGCAGCCAAATCCCGCTACCTCCGCTTGCCCCAGTTCTCCCGCGCGCGCGCCACGGTCTGGGCCGCTTGCGCGTCGGCCGGCATGCGTTCGGCCGTGCTGAAGAGGTAGAGCTTGCCGCCCACGATCTTCCACACCATGGGGTCGCTCCGGCCGATGAAGCCCTTGCTGAGCCCGGCGGTGCACAGGCCGTCGAACTGCGGCAGCCAGCGGTCGGGGTCGGCCACGAAGGCGGCCTTGTTCTGCGCGCTCGAGAACAGGTAGCGCGCGCCGTCGAATTCGTGGCGCCACGCCGCCTGGCCCTTCACCGGGCCGCCGGGCTGGAAGTAGCTGACGACGTCCATGCCCCGCAAGGCCGGCGCGGGCTCGGCGGCGGTGCTCTGCGCACGGGCCGGCAGGGCGGCAAACAGCGCCATCGCGGCGATCGCCAGGAGACGGCGCTGAGAACCCTTGGTGCAGACTACGACCTCCGCGCGGCAGGTGTGGGAATCGGAGGGAGTTGGACCGTGCTCTGCCGTTGAAGAACCCCGAGCACAGCGGTGGGGGGAAGCACGGTATAGGTCAGCATGAGGTTGTATGTCGGCATCGGACCGAATTGCTTTGCAGTATCGAACCGGAAAATGACCGTGCTCTTGAAGTTCCATGTCTGCATCGCAAGTTCTGGCGTGGCTTGGGGTGCAGACAGCTTCCAGGTGAGATCGACCAAGTCCGGTTTGGTGCGATCGTCCACCCGAATGCCTGGGTATGAAACACTGTTTGAGTTGTCAAATGTGATTCCTGCCTGGACCAGCGCGCCCCCAGCTGATTCACCAGTGACGCCGACGCCGCCAGACAAGTTGAAGCTTACGCCCTCGGAATGCTCGACAGAAGGCATCGTGAGCGTAGGCGCATGCTGGTAGACATCCGCCGCGCCCGTATTGGTCGGTGAATAGAGTGCCGCTTGAAATTGAATGGATCCAAGTCCATCCGAACCATTGGCCTTCAAGACACTGGCATCGTGTATGAATTCCATTACGAACCAGTCTGAGTCGCCTCCTTGGTGATACAGACTCCAGCGCGACAACTCGGTCTTTATCGCGATGTTCGATTCCCCCGTATCGAAATACGATATGTGGGTCATGACATACGCTTCGGCGATATCCTTTAGCGACGCCTCGGAATCAGACATTCGACTTACCTTTCAGTCAACATCACTTGGAGTTCCGCCGTTGAACGGCCACCTCGGCCGCCTCGGGAGGATTCGACAGGTACGACAGGCGGCCACACGAGGCACCGCTACTTGCGAGCCGCCCAGTTCTGGTGGGCGCGGGCGATGGTGGCCGGATCGGCTTCGCCCTTCGCACGCACGGGGCCGGAAAAGTAGAGGTAGAGCTTGCCGTCCACGATCTTCCAGGTGTTCGGGTCGCCCTTGAGCTCCTTGCCGATCGAGACGCCGGTGGCGCACAGGCCGCTGAACTGGGGCAGGTAGCGGTCCGGGGCCGCCACGAACGCCGCCTTGTTCTGCGCGCTCGCGAACAGGTAGCGCGCGCCGTCGAAGTCATGGCTGAACGCCGGTTGCCCCTTCACCGGGCCCGCCGCATGGAAGTAGCTCACGACGTCCATGCCCTGCAGCGCCGGGGCCGGCTCGGCGGTGGCCTGGGCTTGCGCCGGCGCTGCGGCCCACAGTGCCAGGGCGAACCAGGTCAGCAAACGGCGAAGCGATGTCATCTCAGGATCCTCGGTGATGGAACGGGGAACGGCGTGGTCGAAGTGTGGCGGTGATGTATGGGATGACGCGCGCGGCGTGGAGCCCGTGTCGACGGGACGCTAGCCGTCGACCGACGCCACCTCTTCGGTCGTGAAGTTGGCCGGCAGCACGATCTCGAGCATCTCGACGTCGTCGCTGTGCCCCAGCTCGCGGTGGCGGATGCCCGGCGGTTGGTGCACGCACGAGCCGGCCTCCAGGCGCACGCGCCCCTGGCCCTCGTACTCGAACTCGATCCAGCCCTTGAGCACGTAGACGAGCTGGAACTCGGTGCGGTGCAGGTGCGGCTGGCTCGAGAACTCGGTTCCCGCGGCGGCGCGGATCACGTGTGCGGCAAAGCGCCCCTGCGTCGCGGCCTTGATGCCGAGGTCGCGGTACTCGAAGAAGGCGCGCAGGCCGCGCTCGAAGTGCGCGCCCTTGGCGTGGGTCGCGACGAAGCCTTGGGTCGTCATGCCGGTCTCCTGATGGGCAGGGCAGTGTCGGGCAAGTGTCGCGCCGTTGGAGTCCTGGAGGTCAGGTGCAGCCGTACCGGCCGCAGATCTCGTTCATGGTCTCGCGGGGAGGCCGACCGCCGGCAGATGCGGCGTCGATGTCGGCAAACATCCGCGAGGCTGCCTCGCGCGAGGTGATCGAGAGCATGGCCCCGCCACCCGGGCGCCAGCGGAACCAGTGCGTGCGGCCGGCCGGCACGTGAACGAGCGTGCCGGGCTCGGCAAGCCGCGGAACCTCGGATTCGACGTTGAAGTTCACCGCGCCACGAATCACGAAGAACGATTCGTCCCAGGGATGGTCGTGCGGCTCCGGGCCGGAGCCCTCCTCGCCTTCCTGCAGGAAGATCTCGTAGGAGTTCGTGGCCGCACCCGAGGCGAGGACGGTGATCGACTCGCCGACGACCTTGAGCGGTGCCGGGTACTGCGGCCGGTCGACGATGAACGGTTGAACGGTCATGCAGGCTCCTGCCGGAAGTGAGGCATCAGGAGGCGAACACGGGCGCCGCGCAACTTGTGCGAGGGGCGCGCCGTCATGTCGCCCCTCCGGTCGGCAACGGTACGCTCGCACCGGCCCCGCTCTCCCTTGCGCGCACGAGGTGGGTCACCGCGTCGTTGCCCGGCGTGGCGATGCCGCGCCCCTGGCCCATGCGGACGACGGCGCCGTTGAGGTAGTCGATCTCGGTCCGGCGCCCGGCTTCCACGTCCTGCAGCATCGAAGAACGGTGCGCCGCCGCTTTCGGCAGCACGAACGGTGTCAGCGTCTTCTCGACGTACGTGGCGCCGGACGGCGCCAGCGGGAACCGGCGCTCCGCGCGCACGACGCGGATCGTCTCGTCGGCCACCTGCGTGATGAGGCGGCGGGCGTGCTCGTTGCTCACCAGCTCGCCGTAGGTCATGCGCGTGATCGCGCCGATGGCGTTGAGGCAGGTGTTGAACAGGAACTTGTTGAGGATGGCGGGTTCGATCTCGTCGTCGTACGTGATGGGCAGGAAACCCGCCTGGCCGCGCGCCACGGCGTCCTTCATGCCGCTGGCGGCCTCCGGCGCGGCGCCGAACAGCGTGCCCACGCGGATGGGGCTGGCCTGCACGTTGACGTTCACGTGCGTGGGGCTGCGCCGCTCGATGCCGATCATCATGATGCTCGAGAACACCGGCACGCCCGCGGGCAGCACCGCGCGGGCTTCGTCGGCCGAGCCCCAGCCGTTCTGCAGCAGCAGCACCGATTTCGGCCTGACCTGCGGTGCGGATGCAGTCCCAGCCTTGTGCATCAGGGCCTGCAGCACCGGCCCCACCTGATAGGCCTTGGTGGCCACAACCAGCACGTCGCAGGCGATGTCTTCCAGGTCAGGGTGCTCGGCGTCGGCGACCTTCAGCCGTTGCGGCTCGACCCGATGCTCGCCGCAGACGCCGGTGACCTGGATGCCGTTCTCGCGCAGCAGCGGCACCGCCGCGCCCCGCGCCAGCAGCGTGACGCCCTGCCCGGCCACGGCGTAGCTCGCGGCGATGGCGAG
>JAEUPE010000072.1 GCA_016790435.1 Rubrivivax sp.
TGGCGGCAAACCGGGACGTCGACGTGCCCGGCAGCCACTGCCCGATGAGGCGGTCGCCGTCCTGCACGTCCGGGAAGGCGCGACGCATGAACTGCAACCAGCGCTCCGCCGTGCCGTCGTCGACGCCGGTGCCCCGGCGCATCTCCTTCAAAGAGTAGTCGGCGATGGCCGCACCAGCAAACGAACGGCGGTACCGGATCTCGAGCACGAGCGGATGCGTCGCGAAGGCCGTGGCATCGAAGTCGGCGAGGGCGAACAGCGCCGCGTCGTAGATGGTGAACCCGAGCATGCGCAGAGTGCCGTGACCGATGCGCCGCGACTGCGGGAGCCAGGCGTGCGAGGCAGGGGCGCTGGATGGCTGCGGGCCGGCCGGCGCCACCGTGGCGCCCAACGGCCCACAGGCGCCCACCGCCAGCGCGACCCACGCCGACCTCAGCAAGACACGGCGGTGAGTCATGTGCGGCCCCTCGAGCTCGATGGGAACCGTGCGAGATTCATGGCGCCCCCGCGTCGCCGCGATGTCGAAGCGTGAACTGGACGACATCGGTCTGCCCCGTGGCAAAGGCCGCCTCGCAGTAGGCCAGGTAGAAGTCCCAGAGGCGCATGAAGCGCTCGTCGTAGCCGAGCGATTCGATGTGTGCACGCCGCGCGTGGAAGGCACGTCGCCACTCCGCCAACGTGCGCGCGTAGTCGTTGCCGAAGGCCAGCTCGTTGGTCACCTCGAGGCCGGCCCTGGCGGCCTCGGCTCGGAAGACGCCGGCACTCGGCAGCAGGCCACCGGGGAAGATGTACTGCTGAATGAAGTCGGTGGACTGCACGTAGCGATCGAACAGCTCGTCGCGGATGACGATCGACTGCACGCAGGCACGGCCACCCGGGCGCAGGCATTGGCGTAGCGTCTCGAAGTAGGCCGGCCAGTAGGCTCTGCCGACCGCCTCGAACATCTCGATCGACACGATGCCGTCGTAGCGGTGGCCGGTGCGCCCGCACTCGGCCGCGAGATCGCGGTAGTCCTGCAGGCGTAGGTCGGTGCGCGCCGCAGCGCCTGCCTCGTGCAGGCGACGCCGCGCATAGGCCAACTGCTCGTGCGACAGCGTCACGCCCACGGCCTGGGCGCCCCGCAGCGCCGCCGCCTCCGCCACAGCGCCCCACCCGCAGCCGATCTCGAGCAGCGAGCTGCCGGCGCCAACGCCGGCCTCGTCGAGCGCACGCCCAACCTTGCGCTGCTGCGCCTCGGGCAGGGTGAGCGAGGGCGTGTCGCCGAACCACGCGCTCGAGTAGTTCATCGTCGGGTCGAGCCAGGCGGTGTAGAAATCGTTGCCGAGGTCGTAGTGCGCCTCGATGTTGCGCCGGCTGCCGCGCCGCGAATTGCGGCGCATCCAGTGCGTGAGCCTGTAGACCAGCGTGCCGATGCGGCTGCCGTACACGGCTCGCTCCAGGCTGTCGCGATTGCGCATGAACAACTCGAGCAGGTCGCGCAGGTCGGGCGTAGTCCATTGCCCGTCGACGTAGGCCTCCGCCAGACCGATGTCGCCGCCCTGCAGCACGCGGGCGAACACGGCCTCGTCGTGCAAGTGCATGCTGGCGCGCAACATCGGGGGCGCGCTCGCCCCTCCCGCATCTCGCGCGCCGAAGTGATGCGACCCGAGCGGGCCGTGCAGGTCCAGCGTGCCGTGCCGTAACCGCTGCAGCAACGAGAGCACGGTTCGCGCCGAGCGGGAAGGTCGTGCCGCACTCGAAGTCACGTGACCGCTGGCGGGTTCGCCGGCAGCGGGAAGGGCGGAGGCTCTGGCCAGGGGCGTGCTGTTCATGCGATGCGCTCTAGGGCGTGGATGCGGTCGGTGTGCGGATCGGGGTGCGCATCGTCGTGCGCGCCTGTTCGCAAGGCGGGAGGCCGAGGCCCGACGGGCGCATTCGCCGACAGACCCGTCACCGGCGTCCGCGGCGCCGGTGGCTTGCGGTGGAAGGGCACACGCTTGAGCCACAGCCGCAGCGCCTGCCAATGAATGCGCGCGACGACGCCGAGCGTCAGCAGTGGCATGCGCAGCAAGGCCGCGCGCACGCCGCGCGTGTCGAGCGGGGCGAGCGTGCCACTGACGCTGGTGACGAGCAGCGTGCCGTCGCTGTCGAAGTGCTCGACGCGAGAGACGAGCCGGCCAGCCGTGCGCGCGAAGCGGAACCGGTAGCCGCCGCTGACCGGGAAGAAGGGCGACACGTGCATCGCCTTGTCGGCCTGCAGCGTGCGACCCCAGCCGACCTGAGGGTCATCGAGCAGATAGCAATGGCGCTCACCGAACGTGTTGTTCACCTCGGCCACCACGGCGCGCAGGCTGCCGTCGGCGCGGTGGCAGAACCAGAAGCTCACCGGCTTGAACACGAACCCGAGGACCCGGGGATAGGTCTGCAACCAGACCTCGCCGTCGGCGTCGCGCACGCCGTGCTCGGCCAGCAGACGCTGGAGCCAGGCCAGCGAGTCCGATCCACCGTCGCCGTGGTCACGATCGTGAAACGAGACCCAGCCACGTCGGTTGCGCGCCAATGCGACCGCCACTCCCTCGGACCAACTGCGCATCGGCAGCAGCACGCAGAAGGTGGGGTAGGTGAACTCGTGGTGCACCGGCCGCAGGCGCGCATGGCGCACGGTGCCGATGACGAGCGCGGCCGCAGGGGCGGCAGGTTCGCTCGTCGGTGAGGGTGCCTCCTGCGGGCTCATTGGGGCGGTCGGTGCGGGGTCGTGAGCGGGACAGGACTTCAGTGGCCCAATCGGCGACTAGGCCACCGTGGCCTGCGCGGCGACGGGCGCAGGCGGTGTGACCTGCCAAGGCGGCATCGAAGATGTCTCTGGCGAAGCCGAGGTGGCCAACCATCGACGCACGCCATCGGCCGCGGCAAGGCCGGCCTTCAGGCCGTCTTCGTGGAAACCGTAGCCGCACCATGCGCCACAGAACCACGTGCGCTCGCGCCCCTGGATCTCCGGCAATCGGCGCTGCGCCGTGACGGCAGCGACATCGAACACGGGGTGCGCGTACTCGTAGCGGCCGAGCACCAGGTCCTCGCGTGGCGGCCGGATCGGGTTGAGCGAAACCAATACCGGCTGGGCGAAGGGCAACGGCTGCAGCCGATTGATCCAATAGTGCAGGCACACGGCCTCGGGCCCGGAGGCCGTGCCGCCGCCGTGCTCGTAGTTCCAGGCCGCCCAGGCACGCGGCTCGTGCGGCATCAGCGACGCGTCGGTGTGCAGCACGGCCAAGTTGGGCCGAGTGCGCTGCGGCTCCAGGACGGCCAGTTCGATCTCGCTGGAACGGTTGCCGAGCAGCGACAGGGCCTGCGGCGCGTGGCATGCCAGCACCACCGCGTCGAAGCGTTCGACGCCACGGTCGGTGAGCACCAGCACGGCATCGGGCCGCCGTTCGATGCCGCGCACCGGGCTCGATGCCCGTGCATCGGGGATCTCGCGCAGCATGGCCTGCACGTAGTTGCGCGAGCCGCCGCGCACCGTGCGCCAGGCCGGCCGGCCCTCGACTTGCAGCAACCCGTGGTTGTGGCAAAAGCGGATCAGGGTGCCGATCGGGAAGCTCAGCATCTGTCGCGTGGGGCAGGACCAGATGCACCCGATCATGGGCAGCAGGTAGCCCTGCACGAACGGCTGCCCGAAGCGATGCCGCAGCAGGAAGTCGGCCAAGGGCTCGTGAAGCTTCTCGTCGGAGCCGTTCTCGGCCAGTGCGGTCGTGATGGCGTTGAAGCGCAGGACGTCGCGCAGCATGCCGAGGAAGCGCGGCGAGACCAGATTGCGCCGTTGCGCGAAGACGGTATTGAGCGTGCTGCCGTTCCACTCCAGGCGGCGCGATCGGCCGTCCAGACCGTCGGGGGCCTGCACGGAGAACGACATGTCCGAGGCGGTGGTCTGGACGCCGAGCGTCGCGAACAGTTCGATGAGCCGGGGATAGGTGCGCTCGTTGTAGACGAGGAACCCGGTGTCCACGCCGTGCGTCACCGGTTGGCCCATGGGGCCAGTCAACGTCACGTCGACCGTGTTTGCGTGCCCGCCGAAGCGGGGCTCGCTCTCCAACAGGGTGACGGTGACGCCCGGGGTGCGCGACAGGGACCACGCCGCAGCGAGCCCGGTCACGCCGGCGCCCACGACGGCTATGCGGGCGCCCGGCCCTGGCGAGGCCGCGGACGTGCGGCGTGAAACGGCAGGAGTGATTTGAACTGACACGGCATGATCTTATACCGATCAGTTCAAATATTCTCCTGCAGGGTTTAACCGGGGGTCAGGGCGGACTTGCCGCGGCGGCGGCCGGGGGCCGCCTGGTCGTGGCCGGACGGGTTGGGCTGGGCGGCCGGGCGTGCCGAGGCGGCCGTGCGCGGTGCCTTGGCAGGGGACCCCGCGGCCTTGGGCGAGCCGGACAGGCCCGAGAAGCAGGTTTCGAGCAGCCAGTCCTGAATCTGCTCGGCGCTGTACTGGCCGGAGGCCTTCAGCACCGGCAACACTGGGTCGCAGGCGCGCGCGAAAAGCGTGAACAGCACGACCTCCGGGGGCAGGTTGGCCGAGAGGGTGCCGTCGCGCTGGGCCTCGACGATCCAGGCGCCGAGGCGGTCGGAGAGCCGCAGCACGAGATTCAGGTACACCTTGTCGGCGCCGAGCACCGCGCGCAATGCCGAGTTCTGCGCCGGCAGCGTCGGCATCTGGCCTTCATAGAGCGTGCGCATGGTCCAGCGTAGCATCTCGTGCAGCCGCTCGACGGCCGGGCGCCGCGGGTCGCGTTCGATGTCGTCCATCGCGCGCAGTGCCCGCTCCAGTACACGCACCATCGCCGCGGCTGCGAGTGCTTCCTTGGAGGCGAAGTGCTTGTAGAGGCTCGCCTTGGCCATGCCGACCTCGGCAGCCACCTCGTCCACCGTCATGAACTCGTATCCCTTCTCGGCAAGGAGGCGATTCACGACATCGACGATCGCCTCTTCGCGCATGAGGCGCATGCGTTCTCGCAGCGGAGTGGACATGGGCTCGGAACCCGGCGGTAGAGCGAATGGACCGGTCAGTTTAAATGCGAAACGCTGCCGGTGACGAGCGGGCTGCAGCGATCGAGGCCTCGCTCGGCACTTGGGCACGATGCCGCCGCTGAAATGGAACGGGCCGGCATGGCCGGCCCGTCGATCGAGACGGGGAGGGAGGGCGCGAGGGCGCCCTGGGCGGTCACATCAAGCTGACCTCGACGCGGCGCGCCTGCGCCGCGTCGCCGCTGCCCGTGATCTGCTCGGGCTTCTTGAGTTCGATCTTGTCATCGGCCACGCCGAGCGCCTTGAGTGCGTCGCGCACGGCGAAGGCGCGCTGCTTGGCCAGTTCGGCATTCATCTCGGCATTGCCGGAGGCGTCGGCAAAGCCGCTCACGACGGCCTTCTTGCCATCGGCCACGCCCTTGATGATGTCGGCCAGGGCCTGCGGCGCGCCGGCCGCCAGGTCGGCCTTGCCGCTGGCGAAGTAGAACTTCACCACGCCGCCCTCGACCTTGATCGAGGCGCCGTCGGCGGCCGCAGCCGCAGCGGCCGCCGCAGCGGGCGCGGCCACCACCGGCGGCGCCTTGGCGGCCACCGGCAACAGCGGCACGATCAACAGCGCGACGATGTTGATGATCTTGATGAGCGGGTTCACCGCGGGGCCGGCGGTGTCCTTGTACGGGTCGCCCACGGTGTCGCCGGTCACCGCAGCCTTGTGCGTGTCCCCGCCCTTCTTGTGCAGCGTGCCGTTGGCGTCGGTGAAGCCCTCTTCGATGAGCTTCTTGGCGTTGTCCCAGGCGCCGCCGCCTGTGCACATGCTGATGCCGACGAAGAGGCCGGTGACGATGGTGCCCATCAGCAGGCCGCCTAGGGCGGCCGGACCGAGCAGCATGCCCACCAGGATGGGCGCAACCACCGGCAGCAGCGACGGCACGATCATCTCCTTGATGGCCGCTGTCGTGAGCATGTCCACCGCCGCGCTGTAGTCGGGCTTGCGCTTGTTGGCCATGATCTGGCCGTCGGCAAACTGCTTGCGCACCTCCACCACCACCGCACCGGCGGCTCGGCCCACGGCCTCCATGGCCATGGCGCCGAACAGGTAGGGGATGAGGCCACCGATGAACAGGCCCACGATCACCTTGTGGTCGCTGAGGTCGAAGCTCAGGCTCATGCCGCGCGCCTCGAGCGCGTGCGTGTAGTCGGCGAACAGCACCAGCGCCGCGAGGCCGGCGGAGCCGATGGCGTAGCCCTTGGTGACCGCCTTGGTCGTGTTGCCCACCGCATCCAGCGGGTCGGTGATGTCGCGCACGCTGCTGGGCAGCTCGGCCATCTCGGCGATGCCGCCGGCGTTGTCGGTGATCGGACCGTAGGCGTCCAGCGCGACCACGATGCCGGCCATGCTGAGCATGGCGGTGGCGGCGATGGCGATGCCGTAGAGCCCCGCCAGCGCGAAGGCCGCGTAGATGGCCACGCAGATGAAGATCACCGGGTAGGCGGTGGACTTCATGCTCACGCCGAGGCCGGCAATGATGTTGGTGCCGTGGCCCGTGGTGGAGGCCTGGGCGATGTGCTTCACCGGGCTGTACTGCGTGCCGGTATAGAACTCGGTGATCCACACCATGGCCGCCGTCAGTACCAGCCCGACGAGGCAGGAGCCGATGAGGCGCAGGTGCGTGCCCGCGCCGAGCGCGTCGGCAGGCATCACCAGGTAGGTGACGCCGATGAAGGCGATGAACGAGAGCACGCCGGCGACGACGAGGCCCTTGTAGAGCGCCGGCATCACGTTCTTCATGCCCGGCGTGGCCTTGACGAAGCTGCAGCCGATGATCGACGCGATGATCGAGACGCCGCCGAGCACCATCGGGTAGACCACCGCTGCGACGGCGGCGTTCTTGACCATGAGCGCGCCGAGCGCCATGGCCGCGATCAGCGTCACGGCGTAGGTCTCGAAGAGGTCGGCGGCCATGCCCGCACAGTCACCGACGTTGTCGCCGACGTTGTCGGCGATCACGGCCGGGTTGCGCGGGTCGTCTTCGGGAATGCCGGCCTCCACCTTGCCGACGAGGTCGGCGCCGACGTCGGCGCCCGTGGTGTAGATGCCGCCGCCCAGGCGGGCGAAGATCGAGATCAGCGAGGAGCCGAAGGCCAGGCCGAGCAGCGGCTTGAGCGTCTCGGCGTCGACCGCGGTACCGCCGGTGACGGCGAGGAAGAACGCGCCGACACCGAGCAGACCCAGACCCACCACCAGCATGCCGGTGATCGCGCCGCCCTTGAACGCCACATCGAGGGCCGGGCCGATGCCCCGCGTGGCGGCCTGCGCCGTGCGCACGTTGGCCTTGACCGACACGTTCATGCCAATGAAGCCGCAGGCGCCCGAGAGCACCGCGCCGATGACGAAGCCCACGGCCGTCTTCGTGCCGAGGAAGATCAGGATCAGCACGGCGAGCACCACGCCGACGATGGCGATGGTCTTGTACTGCCGTGCCAGGTAGGCGGCAGCACCCTGCTGAATGGCCTCGCTGATTTCCTGCATGCGCGCGTTGCCGGCATCCTGCTTCAGGATCCAGCTTCGCTGCACGAAGCCGTAGATGACTGCGGCCAGGCCGCAAGCCAGCGCCACGTAGAGCGCCATGGTGGTGGACATCGGGGGTTCTCCTTCCTCGGAACGATCGTCTTCTAGGGCGCGGTCGACCGTCGAGGCCGCCGCTGGGCAAACCTGCGGATGGTAACCGTTGCCAAGCGCCTGTCGTGGCAGGGCGCACCCGGGCATGGCCGCGTTCGTGCCCCGCGCTCGCGAGTCAGGGGTGCGAAAGGGCGATCCCTAGAATCCGGGTTCACCCTGATCGTCAGGCGTGTCCCAGTCGCAACCCTCGAGAAGCCCAAACCATGAGCCTGCACAACGTGACCCCCGGCGAAAAGGCCCCCGAGGAGTTCAACGTGATCATCGAGATCCCCATGAACGCCGACCCGATCAAGTACGAGGTCGACGAGGAGAGTGGGGCCCTGTTCGTGGACCGCTTCATGGCCACCTCGATGCACTATCCGTGCAACTACGGCTACATCCCGCAGACGCTGGCCGACGACGGCGACCCGGTGGACGTGCTCGTGATGACGCCGGTGCCGTTGATCCCGGGCGTCGTGGTGCGCTGCCGGCCGCTCGGCGTGCTGAAGATGGAAGACGAGGCCGGCGGCGACAACAAGCTGCTGGCGGTGCCGGTGAACAAGATCCTCTCGATCTACTCGCAGTGGTCGAAGCCCGAGGACCTGAACCCGCTTCGCCTGAAGACCATCCAGCATTTCTTCGAGCACTACAAGGATCTCGAGGAAGGCAAGTGGGTGAAGGTGCTGGGCTGGGAAGGACCCGATAGCGCGCGTGTCGATGTCACCACGGGCATCGCGGCCTGGCGGGCCAAGCACAAGGGCTGAACCCAACCGGCGCAGCATCAAGAGCCCGGGAGATCGGCCTTGAACGGGTTGCGGTCGCGCAGTTCGTCGACATAGCTCTCGACATGGGCGCCCTCGGCGCCCAGGAAGTCGGCCACCGCCGAGGCGAAGCGCGGATCGCGCAACCAGTGGGCCGAACTCGTGCGCACGGGCAGGAGGCCGCGCGCCATCTTGTGCTCGCCCTGCGCGCCACCTTCGAAGCGCAGGTAGCCACGGCTCATGCACCAGGCGAGCGGCTGGTAGTAGCAGGCCTCGAAGTGCAGGCAAGGAACGAACTCGGTGGCGCCCCAGTATCGTCCGTAGGCGATCCTGCGCTCGGGATCGACGGCGATCAGCGAGCAGCCGACCGGCACATCGCCGCGCCGCGCCACGAAGAGCACCCAGTTCGCCGCCATCGTCTGCGCCATCGCGCCGAAGAAGGCTCGCGTCAGGTACGGCGAGCTGTTGTGGGCCTGGTAGGTGAGCGTGTAGCAGTGGTGAAAGAAGTCCCAGAGCGCCTCGGTAATGCCGCCACCCTCGTGCGTGGTGAAGGTGATGCCTTGTTCGGCGACCTTCCGGCGCTCCTGCGAGATCTTCTTGCGCTTCTCCCGTTGCAGCGAAGCGAGGAAGGCGGCGAAGTCGGGAGGTGCCGCGTCGGGGCCGACCTGCCAGTGGAACTGCACGCCATGCCGCAGCATCCAGCCGGCCCGCACGAGGGCCGCGGTGTCAGCCTCGTCGGTGAAGATCACGTGGGCCGATGACAGCCCGGTCTCGAACGCGTGCGCCCGCATCGCGGCGACCAGGCGGTCGCGCCAGCCGTCGTCCATGGCCAGAAGGCGTGTCCCGGCCACGGGCGTGAAAGGCACGGCACCCAGCAGCTTCGGGTAGTAGCGCAGCCCGTGGCGGCGATAGGCCTCGGCCCAGGCCCAGTCGAACACGTACTCGCCGTAGGAGTGGCCTTTGAGGTACAGCGCCGCTGCAGCTTGCAGGCGCCCGCCCGCATGCAACGTGACGAAGCGAGGCGCCCAGCCGGTGCGAGGCACGGCGCTGGCCGACTCGTGCATCGCACAGAGGTACTGGTGGCGCATGAAGACCGTGGGTTCGCCCTGCTGCGCGAGCAGGCCGTTCCATTCATCGCGAGCGATCGCCCGCGGGTCGTCGTGGACCCGGGTGTGATAATTCTGCGCACCCGGCGCTGCAGCGTCTGACATCAGGGTTCCCACGCGTGAAAGCTGCCATCGCCCAGATCAACCCGACCGTTGGCGACCTGAAGGGCAACGCGGCCTTGTTGGCGAAGGCGGCCCGCACGGCCTACGAGCAGGGTGCTCGCCTGGTGGTCGCTCCTGAACTCGCACTGACCGGCTATCCGCCCGAAGACCTGCTGCTGCGCCCGGCCTTCATGGCCGCTTGTGCCGGCTCGGTGGCCGAGCTGGCGGCAACGTTGTCGGACTGCGAGGGCTTGCATCTGGTCGTGGGCCACCCGCATCAGTTCGGCGAGCGCGGCGATGTTAGGTCGAAGTCGCTGGCCGTGCAGAAGCGCTTCAATGCCGCCTCGGTTCTTGCTGGCGGGCGCGTCATCGGCACCTATGCCAAGCGCGAACTTCCCAACTATCAGGTCTTTGACGAGCGACGCTATTTCGCCTCTGGGCGCGATGCGGGGCTGCCGCCGTTGGTGTTCGAGGCCGGTGGCGTGCGCTTCGGCGTGCTGATCTGCGAGGACGCCTGGTTCGACGAGCCGGCGCAAGTGGCATGCGCTGCCGGCGCGCAGGTGCTGTGCGTGCTCAATGCCTCGCCCTTCCACATCGACAAGGCCGAGGAGCGCGAGCAACGCATGGCCGAGCGTGCGCGCGCAAGCGGTTGCGCCCTTCTGTACTCCCATCTGGTCGGCGGGCAGGACGAAGTGGTGTTCGACGGCGCATCGTTTGCCGTCGATGCCACGGGCGCCGTGCAGGCCCGTGCGGCCTCCTTCGCCGAGGACCTGCTGCTCGTCGACCTCGATGCGGACGGTGTCCCCAGGGGCCACATCGCCGAGGTGCCCGCCATCGAGGCGCAAGCGTGGGCCGCGCTCGTCACCGGCGTGCGCGACTACCTCGGGAAGAACGGCTTCCCCGGCGCCATCATCGGCCTGTCCGGGGGCATCGATTCCGCACTGGTGCTGGCCATCGCGGTCGATGCGCTCGGGGCCGACAGGGTGCGCGCCGTGATGATGCCCTCTCCGTATACGGCAGACATCTCCTGGATCGACGCGCGCGACATGGCGCTGCGGCTCGGGGTGCGCTACGACGAGATCGCGATCGCGCCCATGTTCGATGCATTCCGCACCAGCCTGGCGCCGCAGTTCGCCGGCCTGCCCGAGGACACGACCGAAGAGAACCTGCAGGCACGTATCCGCGGAACGCTGTTGATGGCACTGTCGAACAAGAGCGGATCCATCGTGCTCACCACCGGCAACAAGAGCGAGATGGCCACCGGCTACTGCACGCTCTACGGCGACATGGCTGGCGGATTCGCCGTCATCAAGGACGTTGCCAAGACGCTCGTCTATCGCTTGGCGGAGTGGAAGAACCGGCAGCCGACGCCGCGCGCCGACGGCAGGCCAGGCGAGACCGGACCGGTGATCCCGGAGCGCATCATCACGCGCGCGCCGTCGGCAGAGCTGCGGCCGAACCAGACCGACCAGGACAGCCTGCCGCCCTACGAGGTGCTCGATGCCATCCTGGCCCGCTACATGGAAGAAGACCAGGGCATCGACGAGATCGTGGCGGCCGGCTACGCGCGCACCGATGTCGAGCGCGTGACGCGCCTCATCAAGGTGAACGAGTACAAGCGCCGGCAGGCGCCCGTGGGGATCCGCATCACCCATCGCGCTTTCGGGCGTGATTGGCGCTACCCCATCACCTCGAAGTTCCGTGCTTAAATCGAACCTGAGAAACCCCTACGCGCCGGAGCCCGACATGAAGCAGATCACCGCCATCATCAAGCCCTTCAAGCTCGAGGAGGTGCGCGAGGCGCTGGGTGAGATCGGCGTCTCCGGCCTCACGGTGACCGAGGTCAAGGGCTTCGGCCGTCAGAAGGGCCACACCGAGCTCTACCGCGGCGCCGAGTACGTCGTCGACTTCCTGCCCAAGGTGAAGATCGAGGTGGTGGTCAAGGGCGAAGACGTGGACCGCTGTATCGACGCCATCGTCAAGGCCGCCAAGACCGGCAAGATCGGCGACGGCAAGATCTTCGTCACCACCATCGAGCAGGTCGTGCGCATCCGCACCGGCGAGGTCAACGAGGCCGCGGTCTGAAGGCGCGGGGCCCCAGGCGAAGCGCGATTCAGATGCGCGAGTAGTCTTCGGGGCCCGCGGCATGGCGGGCGCGCGCCGCGAGTTCCAGCAGCAGGCGCTCAGGGTCTTCGCTGGTGGCGAGCGTTTCCTTCTGCTCGGCAGCGAGGAAGCCCTCGGCAACCATGCGGGCGCAGAAGCTCAGGAACCCGTCGTAGTAGCCGGCAACGTTGAGCAGGCCGATCGGCTGGTCGTGGTATCCGAGCTGGCGCCAGGTCCACACTTCGAAGAGTTCCTCCATCGTGCCGATGCCCCCGGGCATTGCGATGAAGAGGTCGGAGCGTTCGGCCATCTGCTGCTTGCGCTGGTGCATGGTCCGGACAACGTGCAGCTCGGTCAGGCCGTGGTGGCCGACCTCTCGCTGCATCAAGGCGTCCGTGATGACACCGACTGCCGTGCCGCCCGCGGCGAGCGTGGCGTCGGCCACCTCCCCCATCAGGCCGACGCGGCCACCGCCGTACACGAGCTGCCAGCCCCGCTGCCCGATCGCCGCGCCAAGGCTCCGGGCGGCCGTTGCGTAGGCCGGGTTCCGGCCATGCCGGGACCCGCAGTAGACGCAGACGCGCAAGAGGGGCGGCACGCCCGAGGTCATGGTCCGCTCCCGGTGAAGCGACTGACGTCGACCAGGCGCGTTCCGCAGGCCACGTCGTGTAGGAACTGCCGGTCTGCGCGCAGTCTCGCCAGGGCGGCATAGGCCAGCACCCCTGCGATCACGACGACTGTGACGGCGCCGCCGCCAGTGAGACCCGAGAAGCTCACGATGGACAGCGCGGGCAAGAACCAGAGCCAGGCGAGCGCGTACCGAAAGGCAGCGCGCAACGGGCCTGGTGGCTTGCCGTCCGGCCCCTGCAGGCGCAGGCGCCACGTGCGCATGGCCAGCGTCTGCCCGTGGCGTGACCAGAAGTAGACGAAGTACGCGCCCAGCACGATAAACAACGTCGCTTGCAGCCCGACGGCGCCCTGGAGGGCGTGGCGTTGGTTCGTGACCACCCCATAGACCATGCCGGCAAGCCAGACGATGCCGAAAAGCAGCACGCCTTCATAGAGGAAACCGGCGAGCCGGCGCACGAGGCTGGGGGCCTGCGGCACCACGCTCGGCGCCGCCGAAGCGGCGGTCACGGTTGTCGGGTGGGGTCGATGGACGCCGCCGTGCGCATGGCGGCCGCTTGCGGCCCGCGCCGCGGCAGCAGCGTCGCCGGGTCGACGAAGTTCGGCGTCGCCACGATCTTCGGCAGGCCGTGCTGGTGGTGCAGCGGCGGCTTGGCCCGCGTCGCCACGGTGGTCGTGCTGGCGCCGGGCTTGGCCTGCACGACCGTGGGCGCCACGGCGCGAGGTGCCGGGCTCGGTGAGGTTGCCACCAGATTGCGTTTGGCGTTGCTGGGGTCGGACGTGGCGGCTGCGGCAACCCTGGAGGCGGATGCGCTGGCTGCTGGCGGCGGCACCTTCTTCGCGGCCAGCGCGAGCCGCTTGCGCTCGTCCTCGGGCAGGGATTGGTACGCCTGCCAGCGTGCCTGGCGCTCTTCGGCGCCGATGCCGCGCGTCTCCTGGAACTGCACCCGCGCACGCGCGCGCTCGGACGGTGTCATCGCCGCCCAAGCGGCCATGCGCTCCTGCACGCGGCGGCGCTCAGCGGCGGGCATGCCAGGAAAGCGATCCGCCACCTCGATCCACTTCAGCTTGCGCGGGGCGTCGTTGGCGTCCCAGGTGGGGCGCAGGGGCGCCAACGCCTGCTGTTGGGTGGCGGTCAATGCCGACCAGGCGGGTCCGGAGACGCTGGCGACAGGGGCCGGGGCAGCCGCGTGCAACGCCCCGGCGGCGAGCCAGACGAGCGCCACCGCCAACCGTTGCAGCACCCGGCGCACCCCAGGTTTCAAGGCGTTGGCTCCCGCAAGAACTGGGCGAAGCCCGGATCCGTATAGGCATCGGGCGGCAGGTCGTCGGAGAGCAGAAGCGTATCGACTTCGGCGGCCGCACGTACTTGTTCAAGCTCGCCCTGTCGCTGGATGAGCAGCAGGCCGGCAACCAGCGCCAACAACGGCAGCATTGCCGCGGCCCGCTGCCACCAAGGCGCGCCGCCCCCCATCAGCGCCAGACCGCCGCTGGTCACGCCGACGATGGCGGCTTCGGGTGCAGTGCGCGGCTGTGGCGCCAAGCGGCGCACCTCGACCGCGCGCGCAAGAGCTTGTTCGCGCGCGAAGCGCAAGCGCTCGCCGATGTCGTGCGGCAACTGCTGCGCAAGCTCGCTCAGCCCAGCACCGAGCCGAGCCGCCACCCGGGCCTCGATGGCCTGTTGGTCGGAGCGGCGGTTGCGGGGAGTCATAGGGTTATTCCTCGGGCTCGAAGGGCCTTGGCGAGCGCGTGAACGGCCCGAGAGCAATGCGTCTTCACACTTCCCTCGGAGCAGCCCATCACCGCAGCGGTCTCGGCCACATCGAATTCTTCCCAGTAACGCAGGAGGAACGCCTCGCGTTGACGGGTCGGGAGCTCGGCGACCTCGGACTCGACGGCGCTCAGGATCTGAGTGCGGGACACGGCATCGAGTGCACTTTCTGTGCCCAGCGAGCCGTCCAGCGTGTGCAGCATTTCCAGGAGATCGAAGTCGCCGTCGTCGTCGGCGCCCTCGAAGTCCGAGAGGTTCTGCATCACCGCATTGCGAACCTTCTCGCGACGGAACCAGTCCATCGTGGCGTTGCTGAGGATGCGCTGGAACAGCAGCGGCCATTCCGCCGGCGGACGGTCGGCGTACTTCTCGGCCAGCTTGATCATGGCCTCCTGGACGATGTCCAGAGCAGCGTCGTCGCTGCGCACGGCATAGACCGCACGCTTGAAGGCGCGTTTCTCGACGCTCTTGAGGAAGTCGGACAGTTCTTTGTCGGGGACCAACGCACGTCAGGGCGTAGCGGCCCGGTTCGGGCGGGCGCGATTATGTCATCGCCCCTTGGTGGAGCCAGAGGGGTCCTCGGTGCACCACGGTGGACCAGCGCGGGCCCGACGCGCGCATCCGGCCGTGGCCGGGACCGATGCCATAATGCTGCTTCGCACAACGCTCTTTTGGGTCTCCCGTCGGCCGCCTGACCCAGGCGGCGAACAGTTGACCGCGCAGGTACCGAGGCCGCCTCACGAGGGCGCGCGGAGGTGCACCGATGGATTTTCGTCAG
>JAEUPE010000078.1 GCA_016790435.1 Rubrivivax sp.
CCCGGCGGAGTTCTATGCCGCCAACATGACGATCGAAGCCGACAACACCGACAAGCTGCGCGTGTTGCTGGCCGACGCCAAGGGCTTCGGCATCGAGTTCGATGCGCCGGACATCAACCGCGGCAGCTTCCGCTTCGAGCCCGTGGGGCCGAAGAAGGTGCGCTACGGCCTTGGCGCCGTCAAGGGCACGGGGCAGGGTGCCATCGAGGCCATCGTCGCCGCGCGCGAGGGTGAGGGCGAGCGTGCGGGCGAGGGCGGCGGCCCCTTTCGCAGCCTCTTCGACTTCTGCGCGCGCGTCGACCGCCAGCGCGTCAACAAGCGCGTCGTCGAGGCCCTCATCAAGGCCGGGGCCTTCGATTCGATGCACCCGGAGCAGGCCGAAGGGCGCTCGGCGCTGCTGGCCAGCGTGGGCCTCGCCTTCGACTGGGCCGAGACGCAGGCCGCCAATGTCCTGCAGGTGGGCCTGTTCGACTTCGCCGATGGCGGCGACAGCCACGGCAGCAGCACGCAGGAGCCGGGCCTCGTGCACACCGCCACCTGGGGCGTGCGCGAGCGTCTGATGCAGGAGAAGGCTGCGCTCGGCTTCTACCTCAGCGGCCACCTCTTCGACGCCTGGGGCGACGAGGTGCGGCGCTTCGTGCGCCAGCCGCTGGCCGACCTCGTGGACAGCCGCGAGCCGCAACTGCTCGCCGGCATCGTGACCGACCCGCGCACGGTGAACGGCCAGCGCGGCCGCGTCGTCATCTTCAAGATCGACGACGGCAGCGAGGCCATCGAGGCCGTCGCCCCAGAAGAGCTTTTCGAGGCCCAGCGCGAACTGGCGCAGGAAGACCAGCTCATCATCGCGCAGGGCCGCCTGCAGCCCGACCGCTTCACCGGGGGCCTGCGGCTGAACGTCTCGAACGTGTGGGACCTGCCCGCGGCGCGGGCGCGGTTCGCCCGCCACCTGACGGTGCAAGTCAACGGGGGCCTGCCGCCGCTGGCCGACGTGCTCAAGCTATGGCCTTCGCGCCGCGTCGAGACCGAGCACGGCACGCTGCGCCAGGGCCTGACCGTGCGCCTGAGGCTGAAGCGCCGGCACGCGGTGGCCGAGATCGACCTCGGCGACGAGGCGCGCTTCTGGCCCTGCGACGAGGCGCTCGTGCGCTGGCGCAGCATCGCCGAGGGGGGCGACGCCACAGTTGTGTACGAGTGAAACGGCGCCGCCGCGCCCGGCCATCGCGGCGGCAACATGCGGCGTTGTCACTTGACCCGCCTCGCAGGAGGTGCCATGAACGCCATGCCCATGCGAAGCCTCTCCATTGCCGGCCTGCTCGGCTTCTCGATCCTGTCCGCCTCGGCGCTGGAGATCCGGTTGCCGCCCCCGCCGCCCATCGTGCTGCCCGGGCTGCCGGGGCGTGTGGACGTGAGCCGGCTGCCGCTGCCGCAGGTGGTGCTGCCGAGCCCGGTGGTCATCGCGCCGCCGCCGTTGCCGGCACCGCCACGGCCCGGTGTCCTGGTGGCGCCGGCGCCACGCCCGCAGCCCGTGTACATGTGGGTGCCGCCCGGGCACCGGCAGGACTGGGGCCGGCACTGCCACCGCTACAAGGCCTGCGGCGTGCCGGTCTACTTCGTGCGCGACGAGTGGTACGACCGCCATGTGCACCGTGGCGCGAGACATCGGCACGATGACGATGACGACGACCGCCGTGGGCGCGGCCGCGGCAAGGGTGATGGCGAACGGGGTAGCGAACGGGGCGGCAAGGACGGCGGCAAGGGCCACGGCAAGGGCAAGGACGGCTGAGGCACCCGGCCACGCCTCGGCGCCCCGTGAGCCGGGCGCCGCCCGCCCCGACGGGCGCGGCGACAATGCGGGGTGATGCACGAGACACCGCTCACCGGCCTGGTCCTCAGCGGCGGCGGCGCGCGCGCTGCCTACCAGGTGGGCGTGTTGCGGGCCTTGGCCAAGATGCGGCGCGAGGTGCTCGGGCCCCGCGCGCGCATGAGCAACCCCTTCGGCGTGATCTGCGGCACCTCGGCCGGGGCCATCAACGCCGCGGCGCTGGCCGCGCACGCCGACCGCTTCGAGGCCGCCGTCGAGGTCATCGCCAAGGTCTGGCAGAACTTCTCGGCCGACCAGGTGTATCGGGCCGACTCGCTGGGCGTCATCCGCAGCGGCGCGCAGTGGCTGACCATGCTTTCGGTGGGCTGGCTCATCGCCCGCTGGCGCCGCGCGCGTCCGCGCTCGTTGCTCGACAACGAACCGCTGGCCGAGCTGCTGCAGCGCCTGGTGCCTCTGGAGCGCATACCGCTCGTGCAGCAGCAGAAGCAGTTGCATGCGCTGGCTGTCACCGCCTCGAGCTACACGAGCGGCGAGCACTACACCTTCTACAGCATGCTGCGCCCGGTGGAGACGTGGATCCGATCGCAGCGCGTGGCCGTGCCTTCGGACATCACGCACAAGCACCTGCTCGCTTCGGCGGCGATCCCCTTCGTCTTCCCGGCCCAGCACCTCGACGTGCCGGGCGACCCCGGCTGGTTCGGCGACGGCTCGATGCGCAACACGGCGCCGCTGTCGGCGGCCATCCACCTCGGCGCGGAGCGGCTGCTCATCATCGGCGCGGGTCGCATGCAGGAGCCGAGCGGGCGGCAGATCATGCAGACGGACTACCCCAACCTGGCGCAGATCGCCGGCCATGCACTCTCCAGCATCTTTCTGGACGCGCTGGCGGTGGACGTGGAGCGCATGAAGCGCATCAACCGCACGCTGGCCCTGCTGCCCGAGTCGGCGCTGGCCGATACGCCGCTCAGGCCGGTCGAAGCGCTGGTCATCGCGCCTTCCAAGCGCCTGGATGACATCGCCGCCAAGCACCTCGCGAGCCTGCCCGGCCCCGTCCGGGGGTTGCTGCGCGGCGCGGGGGTCGGCGGACAGGGCCAGACGGCACGCGGCACGGCGCTGGCGAGCTACCTGCTCTTCGAGGAGCCGTTCACGCGCGAGCTGATGGCGCTGGGCGAGGAGGACACGCTGGCGCGGCGCGACGAGGTGATGCAGTTCTTCGGCTGGGACGCGGTGCACCGCGCGCAGCGCCTGGCGCGCGAGGCGGCACGCGCCGGGCAGGAGATGCTCGACTTCGACATCTCGCGCCCGATGCCCGACCTCGAGCTGCCTTGATGCGCTGACCCTCGCCGTGGCCGTGGCCGGCCGGCCGGCGGGCGGGCAGCGCGACCCGCGGCGTGCGGGCTGCGCTGCGACCCGATCGGGGGCCTGGATCAGGACTCGGCCTTCTCCTTGCGGGCCGCCTTGCGCGCGGGCTTGGCGCCTGCTTCGCCGGTGGCCGCGGCTTCGCCCTCCGACTTGCGTTGGCGCGCCTGCTTCGGGGCCGCCGGCGGCAGCTTGCTGGCGTCGAACTCGGCGCCGCCCACCGTGAGGCCGGCCTTCGAGAGCTTGCCGGCGCTGCCGGCGCCGACGCCCGGCACGCGCTGGACCATGTCGGCCCAGTCCTTGAAGTCGCCGGCTTCGCGGGCCTTGAGGATCTTGGCCGAGAGGCCGGGACCGACGCCCTTGACGGTCTCCAGCTCGGCGCGCGAGGCGCGGTTGATGTCGACGGCGGCGAAGGCGTTGAGCGCGAAGGCGGCGAGCGCGATGGCGATGAGTTGGCGGAACATGGTGTGGATCTCCTGGACGGTGGATGGGTTGCCCGTGGGCCTGGGCCCGGCGCCGTCCGCATCGCGTGGATGCGTTGGGCATCGGGTTGAGAGGCATTCTTCGCAGCACCGACCAGGCACGCATTCCCCCGCGGGCAGGTCTGCAGGGGGCCCCCGGCGGGGGTGGGCGGCGGCGGCTGCTGGCATCCCCCGCCGGGGTGTCAGCGCGGGCTGAGGGCCGAGGCGTGCTCGGGATTCGACGAGCGGGCCAGCGTCTCGCGCACGGCGGCGACCACTTCGCCACGCGCGGGCCAGCGGCCGCAGCCGCCAAGCAACTGCACGGAGGGCCCCCAGGCGCGCCAGCGGTCGGGGTCGGTGGGGCCGAGCACCGAGAGCAGCGGCGCATCCACGGCCGCGGCCATGTGGCCCGGGCCGGTGTCGTTGCTGATCATCAGCGCCGCATCGGCCAGCAGTGCCGCGTAGGCACCGAGACCCACACCCTCGAGGCACAGTGCGCCGCCGAAGGCGCTGCGTGCGAGTACCTCCTCGCCGGGGCCGGGGCAGATGAGCACCTGGCGGCCCTGCGCCTGGGCCAGTGCCAGGAGGTCGTCGCGCACGAACACGCTGAACTCGGGCCAGGTCTTGTCGAGTTTTTCGAAGGTGCCACCGGCGAAGGGGCAGACGACGATGTAGCCGTCGCCGATGCGGTGCGCGCTGCGCAAGGCCGCAGCAGCCTCGCGGTGGGCGGGCGACGACGCGAGCGCCAGCCGCTGCGGCAGCGGCGCTGCCCGGCCGAGCAGGGCGTCGCCGACCTGCCAGTAGACGACGAGCTCGTGCTGGCCGCGCTCGAGCGGCAGGGCGCGCGCGAGCAGGATGCTGCGCCCTTCGTGGGCATGGCCGAGCGCGTGCAGGCCGGCGAGCCGGAACTCGAGCGCGCTGGAGAAGGAGTAAGGCAGGCACAGTGCGTCGATGCGCTGCAGCGGGCGGTCCCGGTGGGCGCTCGCGGCGCGTCTCAGCCCAGCGGTCTCTTCATGCAGGCGGCGCAGCAGCCGCACCCGTTCACCGAAGGTCTTGGGCAGCACGTGCACGGGCCAGCCGTGCCCGGCAAGCAGGTCGCGAGCCCAGCCCTTGCCGACCAGGTGCAGATCGAAACCGGCGTCGGCCAGGCGCTGCAGCATCGGCAGGCCCAGCAACACGTCGCCGACCCAGTTGCGCAGCCGCACCACCAGGGCACCCGCCGCCGGCGGCGCGGCGGGGGAGGAGTCGGCAGTTACCACGCGCGGCCCATAATGCGCGCCGATTCTGCCAGCCCCCTCCTCGGGCCCGGCCGCCCCTTGACGACACCTCGCCCCACGCACCCGACGGACCGACCCGCCCGCATGACGCAGCCGTACCCCAGTGCCGTCGCCGTGGTCGCCCTGCACGACCGCCTCATCGCCACGCCCGGCTGGCCCGCGCAGGAGCCCGCCGCGCCCGACGGGGGCCTGTGGCGCTGGGTGCAGACGAACCACCTCTTCAACTGCCGCCTCTGGGCCGAGGAGGACCTGGCGCGGCGCACCACCGTGGCCGACGCCGAGATCGCGGCCAACAAGCGCGCCATCGACGGCTTCAACCAGGCGCGCAACGACGCCACGGAGCGTGTGGACGAGATCCTGCTCGTGGCGCTCGGCCTTGTCGACGCCGCCTCGGCGCGCACCGACGCGCCCCGTGCCACCGTGCCGGCCGGTGCGCGGCTGAACAGCGAGACCGCCGGCAGCATGATCGACCGCCTGTCGATCATGGCGCTGAAGGTGAACGCGATGCGCGCGCAGACCGAGCGGCGCGATGTCGACGAGGCGCACCGCGAGGCGAGCCGCGGCAAGCTGGCGCGCCTGGAACAGCAGCGCGGCGATCTCGCCGGCTGCCTCGATGCGCTGTTGGCCGATGCGGCGGCCGGCCGCGCCTACTTCAAGGTCTACCGGCAGTTCAAGATGTACAACGACCCGCGCTTCAACCCCGCTCTGGTCGCCGAGAGGGCGACCGAGCGGCGGGCCGAGGGCGCCGGGGCGGCCGCGCGCAAGGCCTGAGCTCAAGGCACAAGAAAGTGGCGATGCGCCTCCTGATCGTGAAGACCTCGTCGATGGGCGACGTGGTGCATGCGTTGCCCGTTGTGGCCGACGTGCTGCGCCACGACCCTTCGGCCACGATCGACTGGCTCGTCGAAGCGGCCTACGCCGCCATCCCGCAGCTGAACCCGGGCGTGAAGCGGGTGCTGCCGATGTCCTGGCGCAAGTGGCGGCGGGCGCTGTTCTCCAGCGCCACGTGGCAGGCGATGCGCGAGTTGCGTGCCGAACTGCAGCGCGAGCCCTACGACCTCGTGCTGGACCTGCAGGGCCTCGTGAAGAGCGCCCTCTGGGCCCGCCAGGCGCGCGGCCCGGTGGCCGGCTACGACCGCCGCAGCGTGCGCGAGCCGGCTGCGGCGTGGGCCTACCAGCGGCGTGCCACCGTGGGCACCGACCTGCACGCCGTGCAGCGCTGCCGCCTGCTGGCGGCGGCGCACCTCGGCTATGCCGTGCCGACGACGGCGCCCGACTTCGGGCTGCGCACCCCGGCGGCCGGCTGGGGGCCGAAGGCACCGTATGCCGTGCTCATCCCGAATGCCAGCCGCAAGGAGAAGCTCTGGCCCGAGCGGCACTGGGTGTCGGTGGGCAAGCGCATGCGCGAGCGCGGGCTGATCCCGGTGGTGCTATGGGGCGCGGACGAGGAGCAGACGCTCGCCGAGCGCATCGCCGCCGATTGCGAGGGCGACGTGCCGCCGTTCCTGAAGGTCGGCGAGATGGCGGCGGTGCTCGCCGGCGCGCGTCAGGTGGTCGGCCTCGACACTGGCTTCACGCACCTCGCGGCGGCGCTCGGGCGGCCGACGATCGGCATCTACTGCGACCACGAGCCGGGGCTGGCCGGCATCACCGGCCCCGGCCGCGTGGCCAGCATCGGCGGCAAGTGGCAGGTGCCTTCGCGCAACGACGTGCTGACGCTGCTGGAGCAGCAGTTCAGGCCCTGAGTTGCGGTCGCGCGGCATTTCCTGCAGCGCGACCCACTGGCGCGCTCGGCAGGGCCATCACAGCATCGCAATCAAGGCAGTGCAATCACTGCAGCGCATCGATGCGTTGCGGCGGATAGCTCTCCCAGCTCAAGCAGCCGGGGCATTGCCAGAAGTAGTGCTGCGCCTCGAAGCCGCAGGCCGCGCAGCGGTAGCGCTGCAGCGGGCGGGCGGCCCGCGCCACGGCGGCGCGCAGCGCCTGCAGGCCGGGCGCGCCCCAGGTCTCCGGCGCTGCGGCCAGCACGTGCTGGGCCGCGGTGAGGGAAGGAACCTGCTGCAATTGCGCCACCCAGCGCGGCTGGTTGGGACGTGCCGCGCCGCCTGACGCCGCCGCCGGCCGCCCGGCCGAAGCTTCTGCATCCAGGAGATCGAGTGCTGCCAGCAACTCCGTGGCCGGGTGCTTGTCCAAGAGCGCCAGCAGCGCAGCGCGCGCCGTGTCGGCACGGCCGCAGGCCAGCGCCGCACGGGCGTAGTCCTCGGCGACGAGCAGGAAGGCACCGCTGCCCTGGTGTTCACGCAACTCGTCCCAGGCGACCATCGCCTCGGCCGGCCGCTGGGCCGACAGGTGCCGCTGGCCGATGAGCATGGGCGGGCGCGCCGCCGCCGGCGCGGCATGGCGCGCGCGCGCCAGCGCGGCCTCGGCTTCCAGCGGGCGGCCGGCTGCGTCGGCCGCGAGGGCCAGCTCGCACTCGTAATGCGCGATCCGCGAGGCAAAGGCACCCACGTCGCGGGCATTCAGCCGTGTCGCCACCTCCACCGCGCGGGGCCAGTCGCGCGAGCGTTCGGCCAGCGTCAGCTGCGCCAGGCGCGCTTCGTGGTCGTAGGACGTGCCCTCCAGCGCGCGCCAGGCGGCCTCGGCGCGGTCGAAGAGGCCGGCCTTCATGAAGTCCTGCGCCAGCGCGTGCTGGGCGCGCTCGCGGTCCTGGGCCCTCAGGTCGCCGCGGGCGAGCAGGTGCTCGTGCACGCGCACGGCGCGCTCGAACTCGCCGCGACGGCGAAAGAGGTTGCCGAGCGCGAAGTGCAGCTCCGCGGTGTCGGGATCATGCTGAACGGCCTCGATGAAGGCATCGATGGCCTTGTCCTGCTGCTCGTTGAGCAGCAGGTTCAGGCCCTTGAAGTAGGCGCTGGGCGTCTCGCGCCGTGCACGCCCGAGCTGGCGCAGGTCGAGCCGCGAAGCGACCCAGCCGAGCGCGAAGGCGAGCGGCAGCCCGACGAGCAGCCATTGGAAGTCGAATTCCATGGACGTGGCGCGCGACCGGCCTAGAGGCCCACGCGCGTGGGGTACTCGGCCGTGCTGTCACGTGCCATGGGCAGTGGCCCGCCGAGAGGCGGCGCCTGCGAATCCTGCGCCGCCGGCCCGGCCGGCGCCACGGCGCGACGGGCGCGCCACCAGCTGGGCACCATGGCCATGACGCCGAGCGCGGCGCCGATGGCAAAGGCGAGCAGCACGACGACGACGAGCGGCGTGCTCCACTGCAGGCCGAAGAACCAGTGCACGTCCACCGCGTGCTGGTTGTTCAGCGCGAAGGCGAACAGCGTGAAGAAGAGGAAGGCCCGGACCAGCCAGGCGACGAGGCGCATCATGCGCCGCCGATTCTAGGTGCCGGGTCTGAGGGCGCCAGCCGGCGGGTCAGAAGTGTTCGGCGCGTTCCACCGGCTCGGCATCGACCGCTTCGCGCAGCGCCTTGCCCGGCTTGAAGTGCGGCACCAGCTTCTCGGGGATCGTGACCTGCGCTCCACTGCGCGGGTTGCGCCCCACGCGCGGCGGGCGGCGGTTGATCGAGAAGCTGCCGAAACCACGGATCTCGATGCGGTGCCCGCGCGCGAGCGCGTCGCTCATCGCGTCGAGGATGGTCTTGACGGCGAACTCGGTGTCGCGCTGCGTGAGCTGCTGGAAGCGCTCGGCCAGGCGCGCGACGAGATCGGATCGGGTCATGGCGGGCAGGCGGGGCGGTGCGCAGGGCGCGACGGCCGTCCTCGTGGACGGGCCGCCGCGACCCTGCGCGCCAGGGCCTTACTCGTTGCTGCCCTTGTCGAGCTTGGCGCGCAAGAGCGCACCCAGGCTCGTCGTGCCGGCGGTCTCGCGCTCGTTGCTCTGCGCCAGGCGCTGCATCGCCTCCTGCTGGTCGGCCTGGTCCTTGGCCTTGATCGACAGCTGGATCGAGCGCAGCTTGCGGTCGACGTTGACGATCATCACCGAGACGTCGTCGCCTTCCTTCAGCACGTTGCGCGCATCCTCGACGCGGTCGCGGCTGATTTCGCTGGCGCGCAGGTAGCCCGTGACATCGTCGTTGAGCTGGATCTCGGCGCCGCGTGCGTCGACCGTCTTGACCTTGCCGTTGATGATGCTGCCGCGGTCGTTGAGCGTCGTAAAGCTCGTGAACGGGTCGACGTCGAGCTGCTTGATGCCCAGGCTGATGCGCTCGCGCTCCACGTCCACCGCCAGCACCAGGGCCTCGACTTCCTGGCCCTTCTTGTAGTTGCGCACGGCGGTCTCGCCCGGCTCGTGCCAGGAGAGGTCGGACAGGTGCACGAGGCCGTCGATGCCGGCCGACAGGCCGACGAAGACGCCGAAGTCGGTGATGCTCTTGACGGGGCCCTTGACCTTGTCGCCGCGCTTGACCGTGGTGGAGAACTCCTCCCACGGGTTGGCCTTGCACTGCTTCATGCCCAGGCTGATGCGGCGCTTGTCCTCG
>JAEUPE010000092.1 GCA_016790435.1 Rubrivivax sp.
CTGAAGGTGGACAAGAACCTCACCTACCTGCAGGCGCGCTTCGACCCGCTGCGCCAGAAGGAGCAGGTGCTGGCGCTGCACGAGAAGCTGAGCCCCGAGGTGATGCTGCACCTGGAGTACATCCGCCTCACCGACGGCCGCCACACCTGCAGCAGCCTGCCGGTGGTGCGCTTCACCACCGAGGAGCGGCTGGCCGAGCTCGGCCGCATCTTCGAGGAGCATGGCGTGACCATCAACAACGCGCACACGCACGTGCTGGAAGATGGCGGCAAGCTGCGGGACATGGACCGCAGCGCCCTCTCGGCGGCGCAGCGCATGGCGGCGGAGGCGGCGGTGGCGATGAAGCAGCGCTTCGACCCCGCCGGCTTGCTGAACCCGGGCAAGCTGCGCAGCTGGGCCAAGGCCCGATGACCGCACCAGCGAGGCTTCTCGTCGGCCTCATCGGCTCAGGCATCCAGCGCTCGCTGACGCCCGCCATGCACGAGAGCGAGGCCCGCGCCCAGGGCCTCGCGCTGCACTACCAGCTCGTCGACCTCGACGTCACCGGCCAGGGCGTGGAGGCGCTGCCGACGCTCATCAGCGCGGCGCGCACGATGGGCTTTGCCGGCCTCAACATCACCTACCCGTGCAAGCAGGCGGTGATCCCGCTGCTCGACGGCCTCTCCGACGAGGCCAAGGCGATGGGCGCGGTGAACACCGTGGTCTTCGAGCGCGAACCGGGGCGCCACGCGGTGCGGGCCATCGGCCACAACACCGACGGCTCGGGCTGGCGCTGGGGCTTCGAGCGGGCCTTGCCCGGTGCCGACCTGTCGCGCGTGGTGCTGCTCGGCGCCGGCGGCGCCGGCTCGGCGATCGCGCATGCGGTGTTGCGCATGGACGCCCGGGCCCTCGTGCTCGTCGACGCCGACCCGGCGCGTGCGGCCGAGGCGGCCGAGCGGCTGAACGCGATGTACCCCGGTCGCCGCGCGAGCCACGCGGCCAGTGCCGCCGCGGCCCTGGCCACGGGCGGTGGGGTCACCGGCCTCATCCACGCCACGCCCACCGGCATGGACAAGCTGCCCGGCCTGCCGCTAGAAGCGGCGCTGCTGCGCCGCGGCCTGTGGGTCTCGGAGATCGTCTACTTCCCGCTGCAGACCGAGTTGCTGAAGGCGGCGCGCGCCGCCGGCTGCGCCGTCTGCGACGGTGGCACCATGGCGGTCGGGCAGGCCGTGGGCGCCTTTCGCCTCTTCACCGGCTGCGAGCCCGACCCGACACGCATGGATGCACACTTCCGATCGATGGTGGCGAAGCGGACCTCCTGACGACGGCGACCCGATGTTCCTGACCTGACGATCACGGCCGGGTGCACACCACCCGACCCTCACAAGACGGAGAATGGCCCGATGACGCAGAGCCTGGCCCGCGAAGCGGTGCTCGACGTGCCCAACCCGCTGGGGCTGGAAGGCATCGAGTTCATCGAATACACGACACCCAAGCCGCAGGCGTTCGGCCAGTTGCTCGAGCAGGTGGGCTTCCGCCCGGTGGCGCGGCACCGCTCCCGCGAGGTGCTGCTGTACCGGCAGGGCGGCATGAACATCGTCATCAACGCGCACGGCCTGCCGCCGGGCGCCCCCGAGACGCCGCAGATCGCCGCCCTGGCGCTGCGCGTGCGCGACGCGGGCTCGGCGCACCGCCGCGTCGTCGAGCTCGGCGCCTGGCCGGTGCCGGTGAAGGTGCAGCCGATGGAACTGCACATCCCAGGCGTGCACGGCGTGGGCACGAGCCGCGTGTACTTCATCGACCGCTGGCGCGAGTTCTCCATCTACGACGTAGATTTCGTGCCGATTCCCACCGTGGCGCCCGAGGTGCAGCCGCTGGCCGGCATGCACTGGTTCGGCGTCGTGCAGTACGTGGGCCTGGAACGCGCCGCCGACTGGTGCGCGTTCTACGGCTCGCTCTTCGGGTTCACGGTGCTCGACCCCGAGCAGACCTTCGGCATCCTGCCGGCCGGCAACATCCTGCGTTCACCCTGCGGCACCTTCTTCCTGCAGTTGATCGAGCCCGCCAGCGACAGCGAAGACCTGACGAGCGCCGAACACCTGCACCGCCTCGCTTTCGGCACGCCCGACGTGCCCACCGCCGTGCGCGCGCTGCGCGAACGCGGCGTCGAGTTCGTCGAGGCCACCGCGCTGCACAGCACGGCGCGCGGGGCCCTCACGCGCGAGCAGCTCGGCGGCGTGATGTTCGAGCTGGTGCACCATGAGCTGCCGCTGACGCGGCAACTCGGGCACCACGAGGCACCGCGCGCCTGAGCGCAGGCAGACAGGAACCCAAGCACATGTTCCGCGACTTCGGCATGGACACCATCTCGCTGGCCGGGCCGCTCAAGGCCAAGCTGGCGGCCATGCGCGAGGCCGGCTTCACGCAGGTGATGCTGGCCGCGCGCGACCTCGTCGGCCACCCCGAGGGCTGGCAGGCCGCTGTGCGCGAGGTGCGCGACAGCGGCCTGCGCGTCACCGGCTTCCAGGTGCTGCGCGACTTCGAAGGCCTGCCGCGTGCCAACGCCCAGGGCGAAGGCGGCCACCTGCACGACTACAAGATCGACATCGCGCGCTCGATGATCGAGATGGCCGCCGCGCTCGGCAGCCCCGTGCTGCTGGCCTGCTCGAGCACGAGCGTGCATGCCACGAGCGACCGCGACGCCATCGCGCGCGACCTGCGCAAGCTGGCCATGATGGCCCTGCCCTTCCGCATCAAGGTGGCGTTCGAGGGCCTCTCCTGGGGCCGACACATCAACGACTGCCTCGGCGCCTTCGATGTCGTCAGCCGCGCCGACTGCCCCAACCTCGGCATCGGCATCGACAGCTTCCACAGCTTCGCCACGCGCACGCCGGCGGAAGCGCTGGAAGAAATCGATCCGGCCAAGATCTTCCTCGTGCAGCTGTCCGACTTCATGTGGAGCGAGATCCACACCGTGGCCGAGCGCATCGAGACGGCGCGCCACTTCCGCGTCTTCCCGGGCGAGGGCGTGCACAGCGACGAGGTGGCCAAGCTCGTGCGCACGCTCGATGGCCTCGGCTACGAAGGCGACTTCAGCTTCGAGGTCTTCAACGACGACTACCAGCAGATGCCGCTGCCCACCGTGGCCGAGCGGGCGCGCAGGAGCGCCGCCTGGCTGGCCGAAGACGTGCTGAAGCGCGCCGTGCCGCTGCCGGTTGCGGTACGCGGCAGCCAGCGTGCGTTCGGTACGCCGCTGCGCCCCACCACCCTCACCCCATCGACATGAAGATCCTGCTCATCAATGGCCCCAACCTCAACCTGCTGGGCACGCGCGAGCCGGCCAAGTACGGCCATACCACCCTGCCCGAGGTGGAGGCGATGGTGCGCGAGGCCGGCACGGCACTCGGCGTCGAGGTTGCCTGCTTCCAGAGCAACCACGAGGGCGGCATCGTCGACCGCCTCCACGCCGCGCGCACCGAGGGCGTGGCCGGCGTGATCATCAACCCCGGCGCCTACACGCACACGAGCGTCGCCATCCGCGACGCCTTCGCCGGCACGGCCATCCCGTTTGCAGAAATCCACGTCTCCAACGTGCACGCGCGCGAGCCGTTCAGGCACCACAGCTATCTGTCGGAGATCGCGGCGGGCATCGTCGTCGGGTTCGGGGTCGAGGGGTACTTGCTGGCGCTGCGCGGGCTCGTGAAGAAGCTGCAGGCGGCGTCGAAGGCTGCCTAGACGGCGCCCCACCGCGGCCCGGACCTCAGGCCGCCGCCGCGGCGAGCAACTCGTAGCTGCGCTTGCGCGCGCCGTGGTCGTGCACGCCGGTGGCGACGATCAACTCGTCGGCGCCGGTGCGCTGCACGATCGCCGCGAGTTGTGCGCGCACGCTCGCTGGCGAGCCGGCCGCGGCACAGGCCAGCATGCGCAGCACCCCCGCCTTCTCGGCCGGCGACCACAGCGCCTCCATCTGCGCCAGGGTGATGGGCCGCGGCAACGGCCCGCGCCGGCCGCGCTGCATGCCGAGGAAGCGTTGCTGCACCGAGGTGAAGAGCATCGCCGCCTCGTCGTCGGTGGGCGCGACGATGGCGTTCACGCCGACCATGGCATGCGGCTTCGGCCAGCGCTCGCTCGGCTTGTAGGTGGCGCGGTAGATCTCGAGTGCCTGCTCGAGCAGGTCGGGCGCGAAATGCGAGGCGAAGGCGAAGGGCAGGCCGAGGTAGGCCGCGAGCTGCGCGCTGAAGAGGCTGGAGCCGAGCAGCCAGATGGGCACCTTGGTGCCGACGCCAGGGATGGCACGCACGGCCTGGTCGGGCTCGGCGTCGTCGAGGTAGGCCTGCAGCTCGACGACGTTGCGCGGGAACTCGTCCTCCTCGCCGGCCGTGTCGAGGTGGCGGCGCAGGGCGCGCATCGTCAGGCGGTCGGTGCCCGGCGCGCGCCCGAGGCCGAGGTCGATGCGATCGGGGTACAGCGTCGCCAGCGTCCCGAACTGCTCGGCGATGACGAGCGGCGCGTGGTTGGGCAGCATCACGCCGCCCGAGCCGACGCGGATGGTGCGCGTGACAGCAGCGATCTGCCCCACCAGCACCGCGGTGGCGCTGCTCGCCACGCCGTCCATGTTGTGGTGCTCGGCCACCCAGTAGCGGCGGTAGCCGAGCGCCTCGCAGTGGGCGGCGAGATCGAGCGTGTTGCGCAGCGCTTCGGCGGCGCTGCCGCCCTCGACGATGAGCGAGAGGTCGAGCACCGACAGGGGTGGCAGGTTGGCGGGCATGGGGGGTGGGGGGGTGGAGAGCAGGCGGTGGGGGGACCAGCGGATCGGGCGACTCGAGGCGCGCAGGCGGAGGTGAACGAGAGTTGGCGTAAACGTGGGCGGAACGGGCAGGCGGGCGCCGACGCACGCAGCGGCGCTCAGCGCGCCAGCACCTGTGCCAGCGTCATGCGGTCCAGCCCCGCCAGCTGGCGGAACCTGGCACTGGCCTCGCCCGGCGCGAGCAGCAGCGCGTCGACGAGGCGCACCGCCGGCGTCGTCTCCGGGTCGCACAGCAGCGTGATGCGAGGCTCGTCTTCCGACTTGCCGCGACCCGCGGCCTCCTGCAGCCGGGCGACCCAGTCGATGCCGCGCAGCCGGTGCAGCACCGGCTCGAGTTGCAGCGGGTCGACGCGCAACCGCGTCGCCAGCTCCGTGAGCGTGGCCCCGCCGCGGCCGGCGCGGCGGGCAGCGTCGAGCTCGTTCAACAGCGCCAGTGCGAGCTCGAAGCGCTGCCCCGGCGTGTCCGGCCGCCGCACGACGCGCATGGCCAGGCTCGGCGAGTAAGCCGCCACCACGGCGCCCAACAGCACGATCACCCACACGAGATAGATCCACAGCAGCAGGATGGGCAAGGTCGCGAAGGCGCCATAGATGGCCGAGAACGACGGCACTGCCTTCAGGTACCAAGCGAGGCCGCGCTTGGCCAGCTCCATGGCCACGGCCACGAAGATCGCGCCGGCCCAGGCATGCGACCAGCGCACCGGCGCGTTGGGCACGTAGTGGTAGAGCCCGGCCATGGTGGCGGCCAGCAACATGAACTCCAGCGCGTCGAGCGTGAACTCCACGCCGCCGGGCAACGCCGCCGCCCAGCCCTGCGAGGCCGAGAGCGCATAGCTGCCCAGCGACAGGCTCACGCCGAGCACGAGCGGCCCGAGCGTCATCGCCGCCCAGTAGACGAGGATGCGCTGGCCGATGGGCCGCACCTCGCGCACGCGCCAGATGCGGTTGAGCGTGCGGTCGATGGTGAGGACCAGCGCGAGGGCACTGACCACCAGCACCACGAGGCCGGCGGTGCCGATGGTGCGCGCCTTGCCGGCGAACATCGTGAGGCTGCGCAGCACCGGCCGCGCGATGCTCTCGGGAACGAGGGCCTGCAGCAGGTACTTCTCGAGCGCCACCTGGAAGCTCGAGAACATCGGAAAGGCCGAGAAGATGGCCAGCGTCACCGTCACCAGCGGCACGAGCGCGATCAGCGTCGTGAAGGTGAGGCTGCCGGCAGTGAGGCCGAGGTTGTCTTCGCCGAACCGCTTGCGCAGCGTGCGCAGCGTCTCGAACCAGGGCCAGCGCTGCAGCGTGGCGAGCAGTTCCGCGAGCCGGTCCTGCAGGCGCACCTTCGCCGCCGACGTTGCCGCAGCATCCGCCGTGTGGGCAACAGGCCTGTCGGCCTCGGGGGAACCGGCGGACCCGGCACTCGGAAACATGGCGACAATGATGCCAGCATGCCTGCCGCACCTTCGATGCCGACGTCCCCGGCCCCCACTTCCTCGCCGTCTTCCCTGCCCTCTTTGCCGATTGCCAGGCCCAGTGGTCCGGTGGCCACGGCGCGCTGGCTGGCCTTGGCTCTGGCCGCAGCGCTCGTGGTGCTCGGCGTGGCGTGGGAGTCGTGGCTCGCTCCCACCGGCCGTGGCACGCTGGTACTGAAGATGCTGCCGCTCGCGCTCGCGCTGCCGGGTTTGTGGCGGCACCGCCTGTACACCTACCGTTGGCTGAGCCTGCTCGTGTGGCTGTACGTGCTCGAGGGCCTCATGCGCGCCACCAGTGAAGACGGGCTCGCCGTGGCGCTGTCCAGTGCCGAGGTGGTGCTCGCGGTGGCGCTGTTCAGCGCTGTCACCTTCTACATCCGCCGGCGGCTGGCCGATGGTGCGGCGGCCACGGGGAGGGCGTGAGATGAACACCCTGCTCGACACTCTGCGCCGCAGCGTCGGCGAGAACCACGTCCTCGTCGAGGGGCCAGGCCGCGAACTCGATGCCTACCTCCAGGACTGGCGTCGCCGCTGGCGCGGTCGCGCGCTGGCCGTCGTGCGGCCCGGCAGCACGGCCGAGGTGGCGGCCGTCGTGCGCGCCTGTGCCAAGGCCGGCGTGAGCATCGTGCCGCAGGGCGGCAACACGGGCCTGGTGGGCGGCGGCGTGCCCGACGCGAGCGGCACGCAGGTGCTGCTGAGCCTGCAGCGGCTCCACCGCGTGCGCGGCATCGACGCCGCCAATCTCGCCATCACCGCCGAGGCCGGCTGCGTGCTGCAGGCGGTGCAGGAGGCCGCCGCCGGAGCCGGGCTGCTGTTCCCCCTCAGCCTCGCGGCCGAAGGCAGCTGCACGCTCGGCGGCAACCTGGCCACCAACGCCGGCGGCACGCAGGTGCTGCGCTGGGGCAACTCGCGCGAGCTGTGCCTGGGGCTGGAGGTCGTCACGGCCCAGGGCGAGGTCTGGGAGGGCCTGACCGGCCTGCGCAAGGACAACACCGGCTACGACCTGCGCGACCTCTTCGTCGGCAGCGAGGGCACGCTCGGCATCATCACCGCGGCGACGATGAAGCTGGCGCCGATGCCGGCGGCGACGATGACGGCGCTGGCCGCCTGCGAATCGCTCGCCGGCTGTGTGGAGCTGCTGAACCTGGCGCGCGCACGGCTCGGCTCCGGCCTCACCGGCTTCGAGGTCATGGGCCGCTTCGCCCTCGACCTCGTGGCGCGGCACTTCCCGCAGCTGCCGCGGCCCCTGCCCTCCGCCCCCTGGACCGTGCTGCTCGAGCACAGCGACACCGAGAGCGAGCAGTCGGCACGGGGGCGTTTCGAGACACTGCTGGGTGCGGCCCTCGAGGCCGGCACGGTGAAGGACGCCGTGGTCGCCGAGAGCCTGGCGCAGTCGCAGGCGCTGTGGCACCTGCGCGAGTCGATCCCGCTCGCGCAGAGCGAGGAAGGCCTCAACATCAAGCACGACATCTCGCTGCCGGTGTCGGCCATCCCCGAGTACGTGGCGCGCACCGATGCGCTGCTCACCCAGCGCTTTCCCGGGGCGCGGCTGGTGAACTTCGGCCATCTCGGCGACGGCAACCTGCACTACAACCTGCAGTGTCCCGAGGGCGGCGACGCCAAGCGGTTCCTCGCCGAGCACGAGCACGAGGTGAACCGCATCGTCTTCGATGCGCTCGTGCCCTTCGGCGGATCGTTCTCGGCCGAACACGGCATCGGCGCGCTCAAGCGCGACGAGCTCGCGGCGCGCAAGTCGCCGGTGGCGCTGGCACTCATGCGCAAGGTGAAGGCCGCATTCGACCCGAAGGGCGTGCTAAACCCCGGCCGGGTGCTCTGACACGCCGTGCCCTGCCCGGCCGCCAGCGGCCGGGCGCCGACGCGTCTACTGCAGCGGCCCTTCGAGCCCCGGCGGGATGGGCAGCGCGAAGGTCTCGATGCCTTCGTCGCGCAGTTCCTCGCGCTCCTCGGGGCTGGCCTTGCCGCGGATGCCGCGCTCCGGCGATTCGCCGTAGTGAATGCGCCGGGCTTCCTCGGCGAAGCGCGTGCCCACGTCCTCGGTGCGATGCATCATCTCGCGCACCGCCTTCATGAAGGCGGCCTGCAGGTCGGCCGGCTGCGGTGCCTGGGGCGCCTGGGCTGCCACCGGCGTGGCGGGCTCGCGCGCGCCGGAGAGGTTCAGCCGCGGTGCGCTCGGCATGCGCGTGATCACTTTGTCGGCGCACAGCGGGCACTCGACGAGGCCACGGCCGTTCTGGTCCATGTAGTCGTCTTCGGAGGCGAACCAGCCTTCGAAACCATGGCCGTTCGCGCAACGCAGGTTGAGCACCTTCATGGGAAAGGCATCATAGGTGCGGCGCGTCTTTCCTGCTGGCGGCGTGCTGCTGGGCGCTGGCAAACGTGAATTCGCGCGCACCCGCGCGCCAGGCCGTGAGCCAGTGCAGCCCGATGATCGTCTTCACGTCGGGCAACTGGCCGGCGCGGTCGAGCTCGTGCAGTTCCGTCTCGGTGCACACGACCGTCTCGACGAACTCGCCGGCGTCGAGCTTCGTCTGGCCGGCCGTCAGGCCGCGCGCGAACCAGATCCACAGGCTCTCGGTCGAGTAAGCCGCGGCGTTGACGATCTCGCCGCCGAAAGCCCACTCGGCGGCGGTGTAGCCGGTCTCCTCGGCCAGCTCGCGCATCGCGCAGGCGAGCGTGCTCTCGCCGCGGTCGAGCTTGCCGGCCGGGAACTCGAGCAGCACGCGGTCCACCGGGTAGCGGTGCTGGCGCACGAGCACGAGGCGCTGGTCGTCGAGGATGGGCACGACCGCCACGGCCCCCGGATGTTCGATGAACTCGCGCGTCGCGTGCTGGCCGTCGGGCAGCGCGACGACGTCGCGGCGCACGGTCAGGAAGCCACCGCTCAGCAGCGTGTGCGGCTCGACGAGCCGCTCGCGGAGGTGGTCGTCGCCGGCTTCGAGCGGGGTCGACTCGTGGGTGCTCGCTGGATCGGCCATCGGGTCGCGCTCGCGAGCGTGCCGGGTCGGCCCGGTCAGGTCGTGAAGGTGCGCTGGATGGCGTCGCGGCACAGCGCCATCAGGCCCCCGCTGAAGAGCCCGAAGAGCAGCACCGCCGCGCCGTTGAGCGCGAGCAGCGCCGTCACGCCCTGGCCCTGCTGCACCGGCGAGGTCTGGCCGGGATCGTCGAACCACATGACCTTGACGACGCGCAGGTAGTAGTAGGCCCCGATGAGCGAGAAGAGCACCGCGATGACGGCAAGCCAGATGTACAGCGCCTGGTTCGTCGTCACCAGCGCCTGGATGACCGAGAGCTTGGCGAAGAAGCCGATCATCGGCGGCACGCCGGCCAGCGAGAACATGAACACCGTCATGACGCCGGCCACCCAGGGCGCGCGGCGCGCGAGGCCCGCGAGGTCGGCGACCTCCTCGCTCTCGAAGCCTTGGCGCGAGAGGTACATGATGAGCCCGAAGGTGCCGAGCGTCGTCAGCACGTAGGCCACGAGGTAGAACATCGCCGAGCTATAGGCGTTGGCCGCCGAGAGCGTGTTGCCGCTCACCACGCCGGCCGAGAGGCCGAGCACGATGAAGCCCATCTGCGCGATGGTGGAGTAGGCCAGCATGCGCTTGAGGTTGGTCTGCGCGATGGCGGCCACGTTGCCCACCAGCAGCGAGCCGACCGCCATCAGGATGAACATCTGCTGCCAGTCGATGGCCAGCCCGAGCATGCCCTCGACGAGCAGCCGGATGGTGATGGCAAAGGCGGCGAACTTGGGCGCGCCGCCGATGAGCAGCGTCACCGCCGTGGGCGCGCCCTGGTAGACGTCGGGCACCCACATGTGGAACGGCACGGCGCCGAGCTTGAACCCCAGGCCGGCGACGACGAAGACGACGCCGAAGACCAGCACTTCCTTGTTGATGCGGCCGGTGGCGATCTGCTCGAAGGTCTTCGGGATCTCGAGCGTGCCGGTGGCGCCGTACATCATCGACAGGCCGTAGAGCAGGAAGCCGCTGGCAAGCGCGCCGAGCACGAAATACTTCATCGCCGCCTCGGTGGCCCCGGCGTGGTCGCGGCGCAGCGCGGTGAGCGAGTACAGCGACAGGCTCATCAGTTCCAGGCCGAGGTAGACGACGAGGAAGTTGTTGGCCGAGCACATCACCGAGATGCCCAGCAGCACGAACAGCGTCAGCAGGTAGAACTCGCCCTTGGCCATGTCGCGGCTGGCCAGCGTGGGGCGCGCGTACGCGAGCGTCACCATCACGGCGAGCGCCGCGAACACGGCGAGCAGGTGGCCCATGGGGTCCACCACGACCATGCCCTGCATGCCGTAGGCGGTGAGGCCGCCGTTGTGGCCCTCGAGGTGCAGCCAGGCGAAGACGGCGACGGTGAGCTGCGTGAGCCAGAAGGTGGGGCCGCGTGTCTTTGCAAGTTCGGGATCGGTGACGAAGAGATCGACCAGCAGCACCACGCAGGCCATCACCAGCAGCCAGATCTCGGGGTAGAGGAGAGCCCAGTTCATGGTGGTCATGGCAGCTTCAGGGCACCGGCAGGATCGGTCATGGCAGCTTGGAAAGCGCCACGTGGCGCAGCAGTTCGGCCACCGAGGCGTTCATGACATCGGTGAAGGGCTTCGGGTACAGGCCCATGTAGAGTGTGGCCGCGGCGAGCAGCCCGAGCACGAGGAACTCGCGGCCGTTGATGTCGGTGAGCGCGCGCACGTCGTCGTTGGCGATGTCGCCGAAGTACACGCGCTTGACCATCCACAGCGTGTAGGCGGCGCCGAAGATGAGCGCCGTGGCCGCGAGCGCCGCGATCCAGAAGTTGTGCTTCACGGCGCCGAGGATGACCATCCACTCGCCGACGAAGCCGGCGGTGCCCGGCAGGCCGCAGTTGGCCATGGCGAAGAAGACGGCGAGCGCCGCGAACTTGGGCATCGTGTTGGCCACGCCGCCGTAGGAGGCGATCTCGCGGCTGTGCACGCGGTCGTAGAGCACGCCGATGCACAGGAACATCGCGCCCGAGACGAAGCCGTGGCTGATCATCTGCACGATGCCGCCGGCCATGCCGAGGTCGTTGAAGATGAAGAAGCCCAGCGTCACGAAGCCCATGTGCGCCACCGAGCTGTAGGCGACGAGCTTCTTCATGTCGAACTGCACCATGGCCACGAGGCCGATGTAGACGACGGCGATGATCGACAGCGCGATGATCACCCAGTCGTAGGTGCGCGCGGCG
>JAEUPE010000221.1 GCA_016790435.1 Rubrivivax sp.
TGCCGATTGACAAATGCCCATGAGAATTGACGGGTGAGGACTTGAATTGACGAGCGAACGAGTGACATCGCCTGCGCCGGCTTCAAGGCGCCCGTGTCGCGCGACATCCGCAGCGAGATCTGGGTCAAGCTGTGGGGCAACCTGACCTTCAACCCGCTGTCGGCACTGACGCATGCCACGCTGGCGCAGATCTGCCGCTTTCCGGCCACGCGCGAGCTCGCGGCCCGCATGATGGCCGAGGCGCAGGGCGTGGGCGAGGCGCTGGGCGTCGAGTTCAAGATCAGCATCGACAAACGCATCGCCGGCGCCGAGGCGGTGGGCGAACACAAGACCTCGATGCTGCAGGACGTCGAAGCCGGCCGCACGCTCGAGCTGGAGGCCTTGGTCGGCTCGGTGGTCGAGCTCGGCCGCATCACGGGCCGGCACGTGCCCACGATCGAGGCCATCTACGCGGCCACCAGTCTACTCGCGCACACCCTGGCCACGCAGCGTGGCCGGCTCCTGCTGACGCCGACCTGAACAGCGGCCTCTGACCCCGTCCCTTGCGCCGCAGCGCGGTCGCGTCGCACCTCGGCGGCCCGGCGCGCGACAGGGTGCCCGTGGACGTATCCACACCCCTCGCAACGCCCTGTCCGGGAGCCGCCCGACGTGAGGGACCACGCGGAATCCGACCGCTGCCGGTGTGAGGCCTGCACTATGCTCGCGCCATGCTTGCCAAGGAGGGAGTCGCCGTTGCCGCGACGGTGACGGCGGTTGCCATGCCGCTGCTCGTCGTGCATTGGGGCGGCCTCGGCCACGGCATCTTCGCGCAGACGTTGGCGGTGCTGCTGTGGGGCGTGGCCATCGCTGCCTGGGGCCAGCTTGCGAGCGCGGCCGGCGTGCCATGGCGGCCCCTCGCGCCCCTGCTTGGCGCGCTGGGCCTCATCGGCGTCGGCGTTGCACTGAGCGCGGCCATCAATGGCGCACCCGGTGGCGTCTGGATCGGCTCACTGGGCGTGATCACCGCCGCGGCGATCGTGGCCATCTCCGGAGCGCGCGCCGCCCGCCACCATCCGGAGGGCGCCACGCGCGCCTTGATGTGGGGCCTGGTCATTGCCGCCCTCGCCTCGCTCCTGGTGGCCACGCTGCAGCTCACGGCACCGGGTTGGGCCAACGTGGCCTGGGTCGCACCGGTTCGCACGCCCGGCCGCGCCAGCGCCAACCTCGACCAACCGAACCACCTGGCCACGCTGCTGTTGTGGGCCTGGCTCGCGGTGGCGGCGTGGACCGCACGAGTGCCCGAGCCGGCAGCCGGCGAGGCCGGCCTTGCGCAGGGTGCCGACACCGGTGGCGCGCCGGCGCCCACGGCCGGGGCTTGGTCGTTCGTTCTCGCCTTCGGGTTGCAGGCCGGCGTGGTGGCCACCGCGTCTCGCGCCGGATTGCTGGCCAGCATGGTCATCGGCCTGTGGGCGGCGCTCGATCGCCGGCTGCCCCGGCCCACCGCATGGCTGCTCTGGATCACCGCCCTTGGCGGCCTGGTGATGACCCTCGGACGCGCCGTGATGACGCCCGCCACGTCGCTCGGCGCCAGCGCCTCGCTCGTGCGCCCGGGGGCGCGCGGCGGCGTCTTCCTCGATGCGCTGCAGCTGATCCGCGAACAGCCCTTCACCGGCGTCGGCTGGATGGAGTTCCAGTTCGCCTGGTCCCTCTCACCGCTGGGGGACCGCGGGCCGCGCTACTTCGATCATGCACACAACATCGTGATGAACCTGATGGTCGAATTGGGCGTGCCGCTCGGGTTGGCGATCTGTGCCGGCCTGATCTGGGGCGCCGTCCGGCTGCTGCGTTCGCTGCGTGGCGTGGGCCCCACCTTCCAGACACGAGCGCTGATGCTTGCCGCCATGCTGGGCGTGATCGGACTGCAGAGTCTGTTCGACGCGCCCCTCTGGTATGCCTACCTGTTGCTGCCCTCGGCCTGGGCCTGGGGCTGCCTCGTCGCACTCGAGAACGCACGGGCGGCCCCCCCTCCACATGCCAGGCTGGCCTCGGTGCGCGCCCATCCGACGGCGGCGGCATCGCGTTCGCTGCCCTACCCGGGCGACGGAAGGGTTCGTGTCGGCTTGGCCGCGGTCGGCGTCGTGCTGGCAGTTGCCGCCTACGCGACCTGGATCGACTTCCGTCGCGTGCTACCCGCCGGTCTGGCGCAGGCACAGGCCGGCGCCTCGACGCCTCGCGCCGCCACCGAGGGCAGCAGCCGCCTGTTCGGCTACTACGGCGACCAGCAACGCGCACTCAGCGCGCGCGGGGCCTCGCCGGAACTCTTCCGCAGTGCACGCTGGGTGTGGGTCGACACCGAGCTCATTGCCGCCTGGATCGCCTCGCTCGAACAAGCAGGGCGCCACGACGAAGCGCGCTTCCTGATGCAACGCGCGCTCGAGTTCCGCGACCCGGCCTATGCACCATGGCTTGCGGAGTGTCGCGTGGTGGAGCCGTTGGAGCCACCCTCGCGCTGCCGGCCGCCTAAGCGGTTGCCGAACTGGCGCGAGTTGCGTTGAGCGCAGCGGCCGCACCCGGCGTTGCCGGCGCCGCCTGCGCCAGGTGGGCGATCGAGTTCGCGTAGTACCGCAGCAACGCGGCCTCCGATGCCCGCGCCAAGTACAGACCCGCCGCCTCGTCGACCAGATGTCGTTGCACGAGCATGCGAAGGCCGGCGCTGACGGCGTAGTCCCAATCGCTGCGCGGCACATAGATGCGCGCGCCGCCCGCCTCGAGCCGCACCACGAGGGCGGCCACTTCGGCCTTGATCTCGAACTCGCTGCGAGCCCGGGCCGGATCGGTGAGCACCACCGTGGCGACGAGCGGCACGGGCAGCACCGGCACGAGGCGGCCGACTTGATCCATCAGGTGCTTTCCGAGTGCGGCCACCTCGGCCTGTCGAGCGCCCTTGTCGAGTCGATCGAGGACGACGTCGCGCGCCGCCAGCCACGCGCGCACGGACACGGGCGTGCCGAAGTTGACGCAGGCATAGCCGAAGCGGTGCCAACGGCTGCGCAAGAGCAGACCGACCTGGCCGCCCGCGAACGCCAGCGTGTTCCATGCCGCGCGCAGGCGGCCGGCGCGCGGCGCACCCGCATCGCCGGCCCGCAGTTGTGTGCGGTCCTCGAGCACGCGGTCGTAGTTCAGACCGAGCGGGACAAAGACCAGGTCGCGCTCACCCTCCGGGTGGTAACCACGCAGCATGTAGTCGAGCACGCCGAAGCGCGGCTCACGCAGGGCGCCGTCGCGCGTGAGTCCGCCCTCGGGATAGACGGCCTGCGTCACGCCGGCCTCGGTGGCCATGGCGATGTAGCGCTCGAGCACGCGGCGGTAGAGATCGTCCTTGGAGTTGCGGCGCACGAAATAGGCGCCCATGGCGCGGATGAGTTGCTGCAGCCCGATCACCCGCGCCCACTCGCCCACGGCGTAGGACAGGACGGCGCGCTCGGCGGCCAGGTAGCTGGCGACGATGTAGTCCATGTTGCTGCGGTGGTTCATGACGAAGACCACCGTCGCCGTCTCGGGGATGGCCTCGAGACCGGCGTCGTCCGTGTAGCCGATGCGCACGCGGTAGAGCGCCTGCGACAGCCGCTTGCCGATCCAGTAGCCGATGCGGAAGTAGACGAAAGCGTTGAAGGCCGGAACGATCTCGCGCGCGTAGCGCTGCACCTGGTCGAGCGCCACCTCGTGCGGCATGCCGCGCTCGTTGGCGAAGGCCTTGGCGGCCAGCTGCACCTTGTCGTCGAAGACGAGGCGGTCGATCAGCACCTGGCGGCGGATCTGCTGGAACGGGCGCGGCTGGATCTTCAGCCGCTGCCCCACCTCGGCCAGCACCTTGGCCGCCCGGCTGCGCACGTACCAGCGCGCCGAGGGCAGCAGCAGCCGGTCGAGCAGCGCCCAGGCGGCGAGGCCACCGGCCACCAGCGCGAGCCACAACGGGACTTCGACGCTGGTGTCGAGCATGTCGGCTCAGTCCGCCGTGCCTGCGGCGGGCCGCGTGGCCGGCGCCG
>JAEUPE010000136.1 GCA_016790435.1 Rubrivivax sp.
CATGCGGCGCGGGTTGGCCAGCGGGCCCATGCCCGTGTCCTTCTCGAGGCCGCTGCCCACCTTCACGGCGCGCGTGTGCGCCACCATGCTGTCGACAAAGGCCTTGCGCACGCTGTTGGCGACGAGGACGCGCGTCGGCGAGATGCACACCTGGCCGGCGTTGCGCACCTTGGCCGTGGCGGCGGTCTTGGCGGCGCGCTCGACCTCGCAGTCCTCGGCCACGATCACCGGCGCGTGGCCGCCGAGCTCCATCGTCAGGCGCTTCATGTGCGCGCCGGCCATCGCCGCCAGCTGCTTGCCCACCGGCGTGCTGCCGGTGAAGGTGATCTTGCGGATCACCGGGTGCGGAATGAGGTACTCGCTGATCTCGGCCGGGTGGCCGTAGACGAGGTTGATGACGCCCGCAGGCACGCCGGCGTCGGCAAAGGCGCGAATCAGCTCGGCCGGCGAGGCCGGCGTCTCCTCGGGCGCCTTGACGATGAACGAGCAGCCGGTGGCGAGCGCCGCCGAGAGCTTGCGCACCACCTGGTTGATCGGGAAGTTCCAGGGCGTGAAGGCGGCCACGGGGCCGACCGGTTCCTTGAAGATCTGCATCAGCTGGCCGGCGCCGCGCGGCTGGGCGATGCGGCCGTAGACGCGTTTGCCCTCCTCGGCAAACCACTCGATGATCTCGACGGCGAAGAGGATCTCGCCCTTGGCTTCGGCAAGCGGCTTGCCCTGCTCGAGCGTCATCAGGCGGGCGATGGCATCGGCGCGCTCGCCCACGAGGCGGGCGGCCTCGCGCATGACCTTGGCGCGCTGCGCGGCCGGCGTCTTGCGCCAGACCTCGAAGCCCTTGGCGGCTGCGGCCAGCGCCTCGTCGAGGTCGGCCTTTCGCGCCACGGCCACGTGGCCCAGGGTGGCATCGGTGGCCGGGTTCTTCACGGCCAGCTTCTCGCCGGCCTGGCCGGCGCGCCATTGGCCGGCGATGAAGAGCTGCACGTCGGGGTAACCGGCGGCGGGCGTGGTGGTGGAAGCGGCGGTGGCAGTGCTCATGTCGGTGGCTCCTTGAGCCGCCGATTGTCGGTCCTTCGTCGGTCCTCCGCCGGCCGGTGGGGCGTCGGCCGGTGCCCGGGCCGCCGCAACCGGCGGCCGGCAACCCACTGGCGACCGGGCCGACGGCCAGCGAGACTGCTACTTGCCCAGCCCCATCTGCCGGCCCATTTCCTGGTAGACGAGCGAGCGCTCGCGCATGAAGGCCTCCATCTTGTCGGGGCCGATGTTGACGAGCTCGAAGCCGCTCTTGGCCGCCAGGTCTTTCATCTCGGGCTCGGCGTTGAGCGCGGCAAACAGGTCGGCGAGACGCTTGCGCTGCTCGGGTGGCGTGCTCTTGGGTACGCCCACGCCGCGGAAGGCGCCGTCCACCCAGTCGATGCCCAGCTCCTTGAAGGTGGGCACGTCGGGCAGCAGCGGGTGCCGCTGGTCCATGGCGACGGCCAGCGCGCGAACCTTGCCCTTGTTGTTGATGGCGAAGGCGGTGTAGCTCATGGCGCCGTCGACGTGGCCGCCGAGCACGGCGAGCGTCATGTCGCCCGTGCCCTTGAACGGCACGTAGGTGGTCTTGACCGAGAACGCGACATTCAGGCGCTGGTGCGCCGCATGGTTGGCCGAATTCAGGCCCGAGCCGCCGAGGTTGAGCTTGCCGGGGTCGGCCTTGGCCGCCTTGACGAAATCGGCAAAGTTCTTGATCGCGCTCGTCTCCGGCACGACCAGCGCGTCGGGTGTGTAGTGGTACCAGTAGACCGGCACGAGGTCCTCGGTCTTGTACGAGACCTTGCCCTCCATCGGCTGCAGCACGATGTGCGGCAGGTTGACGCCGCCCACGTTGAGCCCGTCGCCGGGCAGCGTGTTCATCTGGCTCCACAGCAGTGCGCCGCCGGCGCCGGCCTTGTACTGGATGACGGTGTCGATGGCCGGGCACTTCTTCTTCAGCACGATCTGCTGGTGCCGCGCCGAGATGTCGCTCTCGCCGCCGGGCGGGAAGGCCTGCCAGTACATGAGGTTCTTGTCGGGGCAGGGCTGGGCGTGGGCGGCGAACGCGGCGCTGCACAGCGCGGCCGCAATGACAAGTCGGTGAAGCATCGTGGTCGTCTCCGGCAAGGCGTGACTAGGGGCAGGCTGCGCGACGGATTGCCGCCGCGTCAACTGGTCTTCATGAGCATCCCGAGCCGCTCGATCGTCGCGCGCTCGGCGGCATAGGTCTCGCGTGCCCACTTCGTGTAGGCCTCGGTGTCCAGGTAGATCACCGTCTGGTCGAACTTGTCGAAGGTGGCGATGACGGCCGGGTCTTCCAGCGTCTTCTTGAACGCGTCGTGCAGCGTCTTCACCACCGCCGGGTCCATGCCTTTCGGGCCGCAGACGCCGAAGGGCGAGTCGCTCACCGTCTTGTAGCCGAGCTCGTCGAGCGTGGGCACGTTCGGCCAGCGCTTGGTGCGCTTGCTGCCGTAGGTGGCCAGCAGGCGCAGCTTGCCGGCCTCGACGTGCGGCGCCCAGCCGGTGGCGTCGCTGGCGGCCATCGTGTGGCCGCCAAGCACGGCCTGCATGTTGTCCGCGTTGCCCTTGAAGGGCACGTGGTTCAGCTTGATGCCGGCACGCTGCGCGAACTCTTCCACCGCGAGGTGCGGGCTGGTGCCGATGCCGGTGGAGCCGTAGCTGAACTTCTCCGGGTTGGCCTTGGCATAGGCCACGAGGTCGGCGATGCTCTTGATGGGCGAATCGGCCGGCACCACGAGGCCGAAGGTGTAGCCGGTGAGGCAGGCGATCCAGGTGAAGTCCTTGAGCGTGTCGAAGGCCACCTTCTGCATGTGCGGGATGCGAAACACGCCGTGCGGCAGCTGCGCCAGCGTGTAGCCATCGGGCCTGGCATTCACCAGCTCGTTGGCGCCGAGCATGCCGCCGGCGCCGGGCTTGTTCTCGATGAGCACCTTCTGGCCGAGCGCCTTGCCGGCGCTTTCGGCGATGGCGCGCATCACGGCATCGGTGCTGCCGCCGGCCGGCCAGGGGCAGATGTACTTGATGGGCTGCGCCGGGAAGGCCTGCGCGAAAGCCAGGCGCGGCAGCGCGACGCTGGCGGCGGCGCCGATGACGAAATGTCTGCGCGCGGGATGCATGCGGATCTCCAGTGGTGTGGGTGAACGGGTTTGGCCAGGTGGCCGCCGCGGAACCGGCTTTGCCGGGCTGCTGGCGGCGCCCCCTGGGGGGAGGCGGCCGTGGGCCGCTTCGGGGGGAACGTCAATCGGCGCGTGCGCCCGATTCCTTGACCACCTTGGCCCACTTGGTGATCTCGTTGGCCTGGAAGCGCGCCAGCTCGTCGGGCGTGGAGATCCATGGCTCGAGGCCGAGTGTCTTCAGCTTGTCGAGCACGTCGGGCAGCGCGAACACGCGCTTCATCTCGGCGTTCACCTTCGCCACCACGTCCGACGGCGTGCCGGCCGGCGCGAAGACCGCGAACCACGTCGTCGCCTCGAAGCCCGGCACCGACTCGGCCACCGTGGGCACGTCGGGCGCAGCGGCGCTGCGCTTGGCGGTGGTTTGCGCGAGCGCTCGGATCTTGCCTTCCTTGGCCATCGGCAGGGCCGAGGGCATGTTGTCGAACATGACCTGGATCTGCCCGCCCACGAGGTCGGGGATGGCGAACTGCCGGCCCTTGTAGGGCACGTGCTGCATCTTCGTGCCGGTGAGCGACTTGAAGAGCTCGCCCGAGATGTGCACCGAGGTGCCGACACCCGGCGAGCCGAAGCTGAGCTTGTCGGGGTTGGCCTTCATGTACGCGACGAGCTCGGGCACCGTCTTCACCGGCAGGCTGTTGGTGACGACGAGCAGGTTGGGCGCCGAGGCGACATGCGCCACCGGGGCGAAGTCCTTCACCATGTCGTACGGCATCTTCGAGTACAGCGACCCGTTGATGGAATGCGTGCCGACGGTGCCCATGACCAGCGTGTAGCCGTCGGGCGGCGACTTGGCCACGTTGTCGGCGCCGATGTTGCCGCCGGCGCCGGGCTTGTTGTCCACTACCACGGGCTGGCCGAGTTGCGCCTTGTCGGCAAAAAGCCGGGCCAGGATGTCGGGTGCTCCGCCGGGCGGGAAAGTGACCACCATGCGCAGGGGCTTGCTCGGGTAGCCCTGCGCCCAGGCGCCGCCAGGGGCGGCGAGCGAAAGCGCGGCCAGGGCCGCGAACAGCGTCGAGCGAACGAACGGGCGCATCCTGTCTCCAAACACCGACCTCGGGCGGGCCGGCTGAGAAGCAGGATACGGGACGTGCACCTCGCCGCGGATGAGGGTTGCCCCGGTCGCCCCGGGCGGGCTTCGTCGCGTTAGCGACAGCCAGCGCAGGCCGCGTGCCCGCGCTCGTGCTTCAGCGCGCGGCGGGCTCCAGCAGCATCAGGCCCGAAGCCGTGTTCGAGATCGGGATGTGATAGTTCTGATGCACGCGTTTCACCGCGCCTGGGCGCGTGTCGGCGGTGAGCGCGGCGCGCGCGGCCAGCCACATCAGCAGCTCGACCCCTTGCGTGCCGGTCTTCTCGACGAGCTCGTGCACGCTGTACTGCGTCGCCCAGCGCGGGTCGTGCACCAGGCTTTCCATGAACTGCAGGTCGAAGTCCTTGTTGATGAAGCCGGCGCGCTCGCCGTCGAGCTGGTGCGAGAGGCCGCCGGTGCCCAGGATGAGCACGCGCTCGTCGCTCTTCCACGAGCGGATCGCGTCGCCCACGGCCTCGCCGAGCGCGAAGCAGCGCTTGGCGCTCGGCAGCGGGAATTGCACCGTGTTGATGCAGACGGGCACGATGCGCACGGGCCATCCGGTGCGTTCGTGGTCAGGCCACAGCAGGGCCATCGGCAACGTCAACGCATGGTCCACCACCATCTCCTGGCAGGTGGTGAGGTCGAAGTCGCGCGCGATCAACTGCTCGATGAGGTGCCACGCGAGCTTCTGCTCGCCCTTGAACGGCGGCACCTCGGGGATGCCCCAGCCCTCGTCGGCGTTGCGGTACTCGGCCGCGGCGCCGACCGCGAAAGTGGGCATCTTGTCGAGGAAGAAGTTGAGGCCGTGGTCGTTGTAGAAGACCACGGCGACATCGGGCTTGGCCGTCTGCAGCCAGCGGTGCACGGGCGTGAAGCCGTCGAAGAAGGGCTTCCAGTAGGGGTCGCCCTGCAGGTTCTTGGCGATGGCCCGGCCGATGGCCGGCACGTGCGAGGTGGTGAGGCTGCCGATGATCTGGGCCATGTCGCGGGTCTCCGTGCGTTCTCGGTGTGCGGTCGGTTCGAGCGAGGGCTCAGCGCTGCGCCAGCAGCTTGGCCTTGAACTGGTCCTTGGTCATGCCGGTCTGCAGCGCGCCGAGGTCCTGCACGTCCAGACCGAGGATGCCGGCGAACTTGGCGAGGTAATAGACGTTGCCGCCAGCGGCGAGCAGGCCCAGCACGTCGCGGCCGCGGATGGCCTCGCGCTGCTCGGCGTTGAGGCCGTACTTCGCGCAGTAGGCCTCCTCGTCGCGCTGGAACTCGTTGCGGTGGGCGGCCGAGTTGAACGAGTAGCACATCTTGTTCAGCGCGTAGCCCTTCATGGCCTGCCGGCCGTCGAAGAGGGTGGTGCCGGGGATGTCGGACGAGGGGGCAGGCAAGGTCATGGCGCGGCTCCGTGCGGTGTCTGGCCGGAGTGTCGTGGCCCCGCCGCGGGCGAAAAAGGCGCCGATACTCATGCCACGCATGAACGCTTTCGATCGATCGGCTGGTGCGTCCGCCGCGTCCAGCGCATCTGGCGCGGGCCCGGCCGCCCGCCCTGCCCGGCCCGACCGGCCCGCCCCTGCGGCGGGCCCGCTGGACCCCCTCGACCATCTCGAGCTGAACGGCCACCTGCTGCAGCTGCTGCTGGCCGTGCTCGAGGAGGGCTCGGTGACGCGCGCGGCCGAGCGCCTGGCGGTGACGCAGTCGGCGGTCAGCCACGGCCTGGCGCGGCTGCGGCGCATCTGCCGCGACGAGCTCTTCGTCAAGAGCGGGCGCGGCATCGCGCCGACGGCGCTGGCCGGTGAGCTGGCGCAGCGCGCGCGCAGCCTGCTCGACGACCTGCGTGCCTTCGGCCGCGCCGCGGGCTTCGAGCCGGCGCGGCTGGTGGAGACCTTCACCATCGCCGCCAACGACCTGCAGCGCGACCTGCTGCTGCCCGCGCTGCTGCGCCGGCTGCGCGCCGCGGCACCCGGCGTGACGCTGCGCATCGTGCCCTCCAACGCGCCGCAACCCGCGCTGCTGCGCGACGAGGGCTGCCAGCTCGTCATCACGCCGCGCCCGCCGCAAGGCAGCGACATCGTGCAGAAGCGCCTGTTCGAAGACCGGCACGTGGTCTTCTTCGACCCTGCGCACGCCGAGCCGCCGCGCACGCAGGCGGCGTGGCTCGCCGCCGAGCACGTGAGCGTGCTCTACGAAGGCCGGCGCGGCCTGCACTTCGACGAGTGGCTGCTCTCCGAGGGCCTGCAGCGGCCGCTCGTGGCCACCGTGCCGGGCATGGCGGCGCTCGCCTCGCTCGTGCGCGGCGGGCCGTGGCTGGCGACGGCGCCTTCGCTCTTGGCCGAGGGCGCGCTGCGCGGCCTCGGCGTCGCCGAGCTGCCCTTCGCGGCGCCGCCCTTGCGCATGTACGCGGTGTGGCACATGCGCCACCAGGCCGACCCGGTGATGCGCTGGTTGCGCGGCGAGCTCGAGGCCGTCGTGGCCGAGGCGCTGGCCAGCGCGGGGGCGATGGCGACATCGCCCCGGCCCTTGCCATCGCCCCCGCCATCGTCCACGCCATCGTCCTCACCCTCACCATCCAAGCCCCGCCAACGAGGACGCAAGCCATGAGCCCGGCGAACATCGATGCCCCCACTTACCAGCCCTTGGGCGCCAGCGGCCTGAAGGTGCCGCGCCTGTGGCTGGGCACCATGCTCTTCGGCGAGCAGACGCCCGAAGCCGAAGCCGCTGCGCTGCTGGAGGCCACGCGCGCCGCCGGGCTCCATGCGCTCGACACCGCCGACCTCTACACCGGCGGCGAGAGCGAGAGCTTGGTGGGCCGCCTCGTCAAGGGCGAGCGCGAGCGCTGGATCATCGCCACGAAGGCCGCCAACCCGGTGGGCAACGACCCCAACGACCGCGGCGCCTCGCGCCGCTGGCTCACGCGCGCGGTGGAGGCGAGCCTGAAACGGCTCGACACCGACGTCATCGACCTGTACTACCTGCACCGCGACGACGAGAGCACGCCGGTGGAAGAGGTGGTGTCGACGATGGGCGGGCTCATCGAGCGCGGCCGCATCCTCTACTGGGGCCTGTCGAACTTCCGCGCCTGGCGCGTGGCCAAGCTCGTCGAGACCGCGCGCCGCATGGGCGTGCCGCAGCCGGTGGCCTGCCAGCCGCCCTACAGCCTGGTGACGCGTGGCGTCGAGACCGAGCTGCTACCCGCCTGCGCCCACTACGGCCTGGGTGTCGTCAGCTACAGCCCGCTGGCGCGCGGTGTGCTCAGCGCCAAGTACGAGGCCGTGGGCCAGGCGCCGCCCGCCGACAGCCGCGCCGCGCGCAGCGACAAGCGGCTGCTGCAGACGGAGTGGCGACCCGAGTCGCTGGCGCTCTCGCAGGCCTTCAAGGCGCACGCCGAGGCGCGCGGGCTGAGCCCGGCGCAGCTGGCGATTGCCTGGGCCATGAACAACGCGCTCGTGAGCGGCGTCATCGGCGGCCCGCGCACGCTGGCGCAGTGGCACGACTACCTGGCGGCGCTGAACGTGCGCGTCACCGCCGAGGACGAGGCCTGGGTCGACGAGCGCGTGAAGCCCGGGCATGCCTCGACGCCGGGCTACACCGACCCGATCTATCCTGTGACGGGGCGGCAGCCGCGGGCGTGAGCGCCCGGGGCGCTCAGGCGTGCGCCTTGAACAGCGCGTAGATGGTGGCCTCGACCTTGTCGAAGATCGCGGTGTCGGTCTCGGCGATGGCGTTGCGCTCGCCGCCCGCTGCCGGCTCGATCTCGAAGTTGTGGGGCGAACAATGGATGACTCGCGTGGCGCGCCCTTGCGCGTCGACCTCGCTGACGAAGCCCACATGCCCCACCTGCTCCGACGCCGGCCCCTGGCGCGGGTAGACGATGAGGGCGCCGATGCGCGCCTGCTCCAGGCGCACGAACAATTTGTTCTGCCGCCCGCGGGCATCCTCGTGCATGGCGTCGGTGTTGACCCAGCCGATGGGGCTCGGGTTGCGCGCGATGCCCAGCGCCCAGGTGACGAAACCCGAGCAGTCGCAGGTCTCGCGCGGCAGTTGCTCGATGGTGAGGCCGATCCGCGCCAGCCCTTCCAGGTACTTGCGGGCCTTGTCGGGATCCTTGGCCTGCATCTCGGCCAGCCGCCGCTTCACGTCGGTCGGCTCGCCGGGGCGGGTGGGCATGGCGCGGCCGCCGTCCTTCAAGCCCCCGGCGTCGAGCCAGTAGAGCGTGGGCATGGCCAGGGCGCCGCGGGCGCGGTCCATGGTCTGGTCGAGCGAGAAGGCAGGCAAGGCGGGTCTCCGGGGTGGGTGCGACGAGGCCGGTAACGTAGCCGATCCGGCCGCGGTGCGGGGATACCGTCAACACGGTATCGACGGCACGCGGGGCGATGCCAGAATGGACCGACCACCATGACCACACGCGTGCTGATCGTCGAGGACGAGCCCGAATTCCTGCGCCGCTTCAGCGACAGCGTGATGACGGACCCTCGACTGCAGTTGGTGGGCGCGGTCTCCACGGGCCGGGCCGCGCTCGCCTTGCTCGCCGCCGAGCCGCCCGACGTGATCCTCGTGGACCTCGGCCTGCCCGACATGAGCGGCACCGAGGTCATCCGCCAGGCCACGCAGCGCTACCCGGGCTGCGACTGCATCGTGGTGACGCTGTTCGCCGACGACGCCCATGTGATGGCCAGCCTCGAGGCTGGCGCCACCGGCTACCTTCTCAAGGACGCGAGCAACGAACGCATCATCGCGGCCATCCAGGAGGTGCTCGAGGGCGGGGCGCCCATCAGCCCCAGCATTGCGCGGCGGGTGTTGACGCGCTTTCGGCAGGGCGCACCCGCGCCCGCCGCAGCGGCCGCGCCTGCCCTCGGCGGGGATGCGTCGGCGGGGCCGCCGGGGGCCGCGGGCACCGCGGGTGCTTCCTCGGCCGCGTCGGCACCCGGCACGCCGGCCGCCGCGCCGGCGGCGGGGCCGGCAGCCCCTTCGCCGCTGTCCGAGCGCGAGACGCAGATCCTGCAGCTGGTGGCCAAGGGCTTCAGTTTCGACACCGTGGGCGAGGTGCTGTCGATCTCGCCGCACACGGTGGTGACGCACGTGAAGAAGATCTACCGCAAGCTGGCCGTGCACTCGCGCGGCGAGGCGGTGTACGAAGCCTCGCAGATGGGGCTGCTCTAGCGTGGCAGCAGGCCGCCGCGCTTGGTTGCGGGCGTGGCTCGCGGGCGCCGCGGTCGCCGCGGTCGCGTGCGCCCTGGGCGGGCTGGCGGGTCCCGGGGCGGCGCAGGTGCCGCCGCCGGTCGTCGAGCCTGCCGCGGCGCAGGTACTGGTGGGCGACCCCGCCACGCCGCCACCCGACGACGCACCGGGCTGGGCCGCCACCATGCTGCCCGACGGGCGCGACGCCGACGTGGCCTGGTACCGCGTGCCCTTCGAGCTGACCGGCCACGGCGAGACGTGGATGCTCTACCTGCCGTATTTCTACGGTGGCGGCCGCATCTGGCTCAACGGCGCGCCGATGGGCGCCGTCACCGAGAGCAGCGCCACGTTGCGCGTGCGCTGGGAGCGCCCGCTCCTGTTGCCCCTGCCGCAAGGCGCGCTGCGCCCGGGCGCCAACGTGCTGCACTTGCGCGTGGCGGCCGACACACCGCTGACGGGCTTGCGCATGCCCCTGCCCGTGCTCGGGCCGCAGACGGCCGTGCAGCCGCTGTTCGACCGCCGCCTGCTGCTCGTGCGCACCGTGCCCATCGTCACCGTGAGCACGGGCGCCGTGGCGGCGCTGCTGGTGCTCTTCGTCTGGCTGAAACGCCGGCAGGAGGTGGCCTACGGCCTGTTCGGCCTGGCGGCACTGCTCTGGGCCCTGCGCACCACCACCTTCGTCTTCGATGCCATGCCGCTGGCGCTGTGGCCCTATTGGCGGGCGCTCTACTACGCGTGCACCGGCGGCTTCATTGCCGTGCTGGCCCTCTTTGCGCTCAGCATGGCCGGCTGGTTCCGGCCGCGCTGGGCCTGGGTGCTTTTCGCCTATGTGGCAGCCGGGCCGTTGCTCTTTCTCGCGGGCGGGCCGCAGGCCGACAAGTGGGTCGGCCGCTGGTGGGTGCTCGGGCTCATTCCCCTGGGGCTGGCCATCGTTGGTGTCAGCGCGGTCACGGCATGGCGAACGCAGCGCCCCGGCGCGGTGATGATCTTTGCCGCGGTGCTGCTCGCTCTGCTTGCGGGCGTGCACGACTACGCGGTCGGCCTCAGCCTGCCGGGCATCGAGGCGCTGCTGCCGCACTGGGCCGGGCACCGCATCTTCCTGCTGCACCATGCCGCCAACCTGTTGCTCATCGTGATGGGCGGGTTGCTCGCCGTGCGATTCGTGCGCAGCCTGCAGGAAGTGGAAGAGGCCAACGCCACGCTGCAGGCGCGCGTGGCGCAGCGCGAGCGCGAGCTCGCCGTCGGCTACGAACGCATCGCCGTCCTGCAGCGCGAGCAGGCCACGCAGGAGGAGCGCCAGCGCATCATGCAGGAACTGCACGACGGCGTCGGCGCGCATCTGGTGAGCACGCTCATGCGCGCGCAACGCGGCGCCCTCACCAACCCGGCGATGAGCGACGCCATGCGTGGCGCCATCGACGAGATGCGCGTCGCCATCGAGGCCCTCACCGGCGAAGACGGCGACCTGGCTCTGGCCTTCGGCAACTTCCGCTTCCGCTGGGACGCGCGCCTGCGCGACGCCGGCGTCACGCCGCGCTGGGAGGTGACGCTGCCCGAGGAGGGGCTGACCCTGCCGCCGCACGACACGCTGCAGCTGCTGCGGGTGGCGCAGGAGGCCCTCGTCAACGTGCTGAAGCATGCGCAGGCGAAGCACGTGTGGGTGCGGCTCGTGCGCGAAGCGGGGCAGTTGCGGCTGGAAGTGGCCGACGACGGGCGGGGCTTGCCGGCCAGCCGCGACCCCGCAGCGGCGCCTGCCGTGGGCCGTGCTGCGGGTGTGGCGGTGGCCGCGGCCGGCGGCGCCGCAGCCGCCGCGGCGGGCGACGCGCCCGCGCTCGAGGGGGGCCGGGGCCTGGCCAACATGCGCGCGCGGGCGGCGCGCCTGAAGGCGCAGTTCACCGTGGCCAGCGGTGGTGGCCACGCCGCAGGCGCACCGCTGCCGGGCCTGCACCTCGCGCTGGTCATGCCGCTCGCCTGAGCGGCTCTAAGCGGCTTCGCGCGGCGCGCCCGCCCTCGGCGGACCCCTCAGGTCCCGTACCGCCTACCGCGATCACGGTAGGCCGAAACGCCGTCGCGGTATCGCGCAGGACGGCCCCGCTTCCTACAGTGCATCCATCGCAGGCCCAACGGTCTGCATGTCGCAAAGGAAGCCGCCATGAAGACCTCGACCACCACCCGCCTCGTCAGCTTCGCCGCCGCGCTGCTGATCACCTTCACCACGGTGCAGGCGCTCGCCTCCTACGGGCTGCCGCCGGTGGCCGACACGGTCATGGCATCGGCCTGCCTTTGCCGTTGAGCCTGGCGCCACCCCGGGCCCGCCACCTTCATCTCGAACCACCGCACAAGGAACCCACCATGTCGCCTATCCGCACTCTTCGCCAGTGGCTGCGCGCCCTGAGCCCGGCTCTTCTCGCGTCGCTTCCCTCGGCCCACCGTACTGAACAGGTGCCTGCCCGGGGTGGGTCGGCCGCCGATGCCCACGCGGCCGGCCGCGCGCGGTGCTGGCTTGGCCGAAACCTCTGGTCCGCGCACGGAAGCGACACGCAGGGCTCTTTCGTCGACGCCGGCGAGAGCTACTACGCGGCCAGCCGCGAGCGGGCGATCGTCCGCGCCCTGTACGAGGGCTCGGTGCACTAGGCCTCGACGCCCAGGTCCACCGGATCGGCTCTGCCGAGCAGACGCCGAAGCCCATCAGGCCCATCAGGCCCATCAGGCCCATCACGTCACTGCATTCGACCACGGCCCACCCGCCGCACCCAGGAGCACCTCATGAACACCGCGAGCCAAACCCCCTTCATCGCGCCGCCCCAAGACCTGTGGGCCGCGCCGCGCGCCTGGGCACGCGCGCTCGTGCGCCGGGCCATCGAGCCGAGGCGCGACACGCGCCCGAGCGAATCGACCGTGCCGCTGAACCCGGGCGCCACGACCTGGGTCGTCAAGCCGCTCGGCCGCCGTGTGACATGCGAGAGCGGCGTGCTGTGGCTGTGCTTCGACGGTGAGCCGCTGGACATCGTGCTCGAGGCGGGCGAAACGCACCAGTGCGCCAAGCGCTCGGCGCTGTCGATTCACGCGCTCTCGCCCAGCGTGGTGCGGCTCGCGTGACTGCGACCACGACCCGCCTCGCCAGCTTCGCCGCCGCCCTGCTGCCGGGCACCTGAGCGGCCCGGAAACACCCGATTCATGCATCGACGTCGTGCCGACCGGAGGCGACGTCGGCCTGCAGCAAGCGCTGCTTGTGCCACTCCGGCTACCACCCTGAAAGGAACCGACCCATGATCGCCTTCTATCGCAACGCCGCCATCGCCCCCGGCAAGGTCGGCAGCGCCATCGCTTTCGCCCAGCAGGTCGCCGCGTTCGCCAAGGACAAGCACGGCCTCGAGCTGTCGATCGCGATGCCCGTGGCCGGCAACCCGAACCGCATCGGCTGGGCCGCCCGCTACGAGAACCTTGCCGCGTTCGAAGCCAAGACGATGGCCATCACCAGCGACCCGCACTACAAGGAAATGGCCGCCAAGGGCAGCGAGAACTTCATCGCCGGCACGATCCACGACGAGCTCTGGCGCACGCTGTAAGCGGGCACGGGGGCGGATGTACACGGAGCGAAGACCACGATGCCATCCCTCCGCACTCCACTGATCGTTTCTGCGGCGGTGCTGGTCGCGGCCCTGGCGGCCCTGGCCGGGCTGCAGGCCGTCAACCACCGCAAGGTGCACGAGAGCCTGTGCTCGGCGAAAGGGGTCACTTGCACCCCGGGTGCCGGCTGGCTGGCGATCGAGGCCCGGATCGACCCGGCCGTGCTGCCACCGGGGCTGCTGGCGCAGCCGCTGCAGGTACAGGCCCGCACTGCGCTCGTTCGCAACGACTGCGAAGCGCACTGGCAGGCGGCGTTCGGTGCGCGCATCGAGATCGGCCCGGTGGACCTGGGCAAGCACTTCAAGAGCCAGGGCGCCTGCGTCGACCTGTTCAGGCAAGCCGTGCGCGGCCGGTTGCTGCAGGCGCAACTGAGCTGCCAAGGGCGCGACGTGGCCGCCCGTCTCGACCCGGCCACCTTGCACTGGGGCGAGGACCTCGCCGTGAAGCTCCAGGCCGAAGTGGCATCCGATGCGCAGGCGACGTGCGCGGCCCTGTGGCGGGAGCCGCCGGGCGACGGCTCGGCAGGCCTGCCCGCCGTGCAGCGCCTGGCGCTGGATCTGCGCTGGGGTCTCCCGTTCGAAGAGGCCGGCAAGCTCTTCGCGACGCCGGCGGCGCCGGCGGCGCAGGAATCGGGCGCCGGGGGTTGGCTGCGCCGCGGCCTCGCGTTGATGAGCACGGCGCAGGACCTGCAAGTCACGTTGCCGGACGGGCGCGCCACGCTGCGCTTCGCCAGCGCGCCGGGCCAGGGCTCACCGCCGGCCTCGCCACAACTCACGCTCACGCTGGGTGCCGAGGGCAGCGCGCTGAAGTGGCTGCCCGAGGAGATCAAGGGGTCCGTCACGGCGGCCCGCCCCTTGAGCCTGCGTTGGAACCTCGACCACGAAACCGGCCGGGTCTTCGTCAACGACCGGCCTATCGAGCGGCAGGTGGCGCGCCCGCGCCCGCCCGGCCCGAACACGATCGGCGCCGATGAGTGCCAGGGGCCGGCGCCCACGACGGCGCTGCACTTCGTGGAAGCCGCCGACAGCGGCGAAGCCGTCGACCCGGCCCAGTTGCAGGCGCTCTTGCGAACGCTGGATGAAGCCAACGCCGGCCCGGGTGCCATCGTCTCCGTGTTCGTGCACGGCTGGCAGCACTCAGCGGCGCGCGGCGACAGCTACGTCTGCGACTTCGCGCGGCTGATGAGTTCGGTGGAGATGATGGAGGCGCAGGCCGCGCGCTCCTCCGGCCGGCCGGCGCGCAAGGTGCTGGGTGTGTATGTGGGCTGGCCCGGCAACCCGTACGGCCTCGACATCGCCAACGGCACCACCTTCTGGAACCGGCTGCACGCGGCGGACCGGCTGGGGGCCGAGGGCTCGGTGCTGCGGCGACTGATCTCGAGCCTGGCACAACGGGTGGCGGCGCGCGCGGGCGACGCGCGAGCCGACCGCCGCAGTGTCCTCATCGTCACGGGGCACAGCATGGGCGCGCGGGCTGTGTTCCATGCCGTGCGCCACGGGCTGATGCAGCCAGTACCGGGCTCGGGCTCGGGCTCGCCCTCGGCGCCTGCGGCCCGGCACCCCGATCTCGTGCTGCTCGTCAACCCGGCCTTCTCGGCCGACCTGTACCGCGACATCCACGAACAGGAAGCGCAGTGCCGGCCGATCGGCGTGCGGCTGCTCTCCTTCTCGTCGAAGGCCGACCGCGTGACGCGCGAGATCTACCCGGCCGGCCAGACGGTCACCTTCGACCGCAGCGCGCCGAAGGCGGCACCGTTCCCGGAGCACATCTACACGGCGGCCAACTTCGGCGAGTTCGTGACGCACCAACTGCGCCTCACGCCCCTGCAGGGCGAGCCGCCGCGGCCTGACGGCGAGCAGAGCATCCTGCGCGGCTTCCAGCGCGTGCCGGCGGGCTCCGGCGAGCTGTACCGGGACAACCCCGTGACCGTGTTCCGCCGGCCGGCGAGCGGCACGCCCAGGGCAGGAGACGCCTGGTACCGCATGCAGCTCGAGCGCGTCGGCACGAAGGCGGGCCACTGCCCGGACAGCCTGTCGAAGGTGATCGAAGTGGACGCGCGCATCGTGCCCGACCACGGCACGATCTTCACGCCGGCGTTCATGGAGTACGTGGTGCGGACGCTGAACCGCGCGGCGCTCGCGGGGTGAGGCCCGCCGGGGGCGGGGCGTGCCCAGGATGCGCGCGCGTGCTGCGCACCCCTCAGCGCCTACCTCGATCACGGTAGGCCGAAACGCCCTCGCGGTGCGCCGCGCGGTCGGCGCGGCTCAGGGCTGGGAGAGCTGGCCCGCCAGCAGGCGCGCCACGTGCACCGCCGCGCGGTCGGCGCCGTCGGCAATCTGATGCCGGCAGCTCGTGCCGTCGGCCACGACGATGGCCTCGGGCGCCTGGCGGATCGCCGGCAGCAGGCTGAGCTCGGCCATCTGCATGGAGACCTCGTGGTGCCGCGTTTCGTAGCCGAAGCTGCCGGCCATGCCGCAGCAGGAGCTCTCGATGAGCTCGGGTTTGGCGCCGGGGATGAGGCGCAGCACCTCGAGCACCGGGTTCATGGCCCCGAAGGCTTTCTGGTGGCAGTGGCCGTGCACGAGCAGTGGCCTGGCCGGCGCGCCGGGCGGGTCGAGTGGGCGCAGCTGCGGCAGCGCGAAGCGGCCCGCCTGGGCTTCTCGGGCGACGAACTCCTCGAACATCAGCGCCTGCTTCGCCACCACCTCGGCGCGCCGCCCGAGGCCCATCACCAGTGCCTCGTCGCGCAGCGTGAAGAGGCACGAGGGCTCGAGCCCGACGATGGCGACGCCGGCTTCGGCCAGCGGGTGCAGCGCCTCGACGAACGCGCCCAGGCGCGCGCGCGCCTCGTCGACCATGCCGGCGGCCAGCCAGGTGCGGCCGCAGCAGTGGTGGCCGCCGGCCTTGTCCACCGTGTGCAGCGTGTAGCCCGCAGCGCGCAGCACCCGCACCGCGGCGAGCGCGTTTTCGCTCTCGAAGAGGCCGTTGAAGGTGTCGATGAATAGCACCGCGGCCTTCCCACCCGGCGCGCGTGCGGCCGCGATCGTGGCTTCGGCGCTGGCGTAGTCGCCGGCATCGCGGGCCTGCCAGAACGTGTCGCGCCGCCAGCGCGGCAGCTTGCGCTGGGCCGTGAGGCCGAGCCAGCGTTCGGTGAGCTTCGCGGCCCCGGGCAGCGCATCGCGCAGGTTCATCAGCCAAGCCCAGCGGCTGGCGCGGTGGCCGTAGTCTGGCAGGGCGGCGATGAGGCGGTCCTTCAGCGAGCTGCCGTGCAGCGCATGCCGCTGCGCCTGCACCTCGATCTTCATGCGCGCCATGTCGACGCCGGTGGGGCAGTCGCGCTTGCAGCCCTTGCAGCCCACGCACAGGTCGAGCGCCTCGGCCACGGCGTCGCTGGTGAGCGCGGCCACGCCGGCCTCGTTGGAGCCGGCCGCGCCCAGCTGCCCCGACAGCGCCAGCCGCAGCGTGTTGGCGCGGCCGCGTGTCAGGTGCGCCTCGTCGCGCGTGACGCGGTAGCTCGGGCACATCGTGCCGGCGTCGAACTTGCGGCAGTGGCCGTTGTTGTTGCACATCTCCACGGCCATCGCGAAGCCGCCGGTGCTGTCGCCGCCGGTGCCGGGTGCGGTGAGCGCCTCGGTGACCGGGTCGTTTTGCACGTTCCATGCCGACCAGTCGAGCGCGGGCTTCAATTCGATGCGGCGGTAGGGCCGTGGCGCCGAGGGCGGCGGGAAGCGCAAGAGCGACCCATCGTCCATCTTCGGCGGGTCGATCATCTTGCCGGGGTTGAAGAGCCGGCCCGGGTCGAGCTCGTCCTTGATGGCGCGGAAGGCCTCGTTCAGCTTCGGGCCGAACTGCCACTCGATCCACTCGCCGCGGCACAGGCCGTCGCCATGCTCGCCGCTGTAGGCGCCCTTGTACTTGCGCACGAGCGCGCTCGCCTCCTCGGCGATGGCGCGCATGCGTTGGCCGCCGTCCCGCCGCATGTCGAGGATGGGCCGCACGTGCAGCGTGCCCACCGAGGCATGCGCATACCAGGTGCCGTGCGTGCCGTGGCGCGCGAAGACCTCGGTCAGCGCATCGGTGTAGTCGGCCAGGTGCGGCAGCGGCACCGCGCAGTCCTCGATGAAGCTGACCGGCTTGCCGTCGCCCTTGAGGCTCATCATGATGTTGAGCCCAGCCTTGCGCACTTCCCACAGCGCCTTCTGCGCCGTGTCGTTCTCCATGCGCACGACGCCGCCGCGGCCTGAGTCGGTGAGGCCGAGCTGGTCGCCGGCCATCTGCACGAGGCGGTCGAGCTGGGCCACGAGGGCCGCCTTGTCGGCGCCGGCGAACTCGACGAGCAGGATGGCCGCCGGCCGCCCGATGAGCGCCGTCTCCATCACGGCCTTGAACGCCGGGTTGGCGAGCGCCAGCTCGATCATGATGCGGTCGACCAGCTCGACCGCGGTGGGGCCGAGCTTGACGATGTGCTGCGCCGCCTCCATGGCGCCGCGGAAGGTCGGGAAGTTGACGACCCCGAGCACGCGGCCGCGCGGCAGCTCGGCCAGCTGCAGCGTCAGGCTCTTCGTGCAGGCCAGCGTGCCTTCCGAGCCCACGAGCAGGTGGGCGAGGTTGACGTGGCCGTCGGCGGTGTAGGGCCGCTCGTTCTGGTTGCGGAAGATGTCGAGGTTGTAGCCGCCGACGCGGCGCAGCACCTTGGGCCAGCGGGCGTCGATCTCCCCGGCGTGCCGCTCGGCGAGCGCGCGCACGAAGTCGGCGATGCCGCGGGCGCGGCCCGAGAGCGTGTCCACCGGGCCGAACTCGACAGGCGAGCCGTCGGCCAGCCAGGCGCTGGCGCCCAGCACGTTGTGCACCATGTTGCCGTAGGCAATGGAGCGGCTGCCGCAGCTGTTGTTGCCCGCCATGCCGCCGAGCGTGGCCTGGGCGCTCGTGGACACGTCGACCGGGAACCACAGGCCGTGCGCCTTGAGCTCGGCGTTGAGGTGGTCGAGCACGAGGCCCGGCTGCACGGTGGCGCGGCGGTTCGCCACGTCCACCTCGAGCACGCGGCGCAGGTGCTTGCTGTGGTCGATGACGAGCGCCGCGCCGGTGGTCTGCCCGCACTGGCTGGTGCCGGCGCCGCGCGGCAGCACGGGCACCTTCAAGTCGCGCGCGATGCCCAGCGCCGAAGTGACATCGGCCTCGTCGCGCGGCACGAAGACGCCCACCGGCATGATCTGGTAGATCGAGGCGTCGGTGGCGTAGCGGCCGCGCGAGCCATTGTCGAACAGCACCTCGCCGCGGGTGTGTTGGCGCAGGCGCCGCGCGAGCGTTTCGCTCACGTCATTGGTGGCGGCCGGGGCCGGGCTCGATACGGTGGAGGACGCGGCCATGCGGGCATTGTGCCCACGGCCGCCCCAGCCATGCCCGGCATGCCGCAGGGCTGCGCGGCCGCGGGTGGGCCGCGCAGCCGCCAAGCGGCGAAGGCCGAGGGGCATTGCCCATCGGCCTTCGTGGAAGTCTGCGGTGAGGCGCGTGGGCCTCGCCGGGCGTCTTCGATCGTCACGCCTCGATCAGCGCGCTTCGATGAGCGCGATCCGATCGGGGTGACTGATGCGCGCCGATTCGATCGGCGCGATTCGATCAGCGCGCGGCGACGTTGATGACGTCGACCGTGCCGCGCTTGCCCGGCAGCGTGCGGCCGTCGAACGATTGCGGCTCGCCGGTGCGGGCCTGCAGCTCGCCGCTGGCGGCGGCGGCGATCGCTTCGCCACGCGCCTGGGCGCGGCTCTTCTGCGCCACGAAGGCCGGCGCCGCCGGCCAGTTGACTTCGGTCACCAGCAGCGTGCCATCGGTGCGGGCCTGGGCCAGGTCGGCCAGCACGGCGGCGCGGCTGACGCCGACAGTGGCGGCTTGTGGGTACTGGTAGGTGGCTTCCTGGGCGAAGGCGGCGCTGCCGAAACCGAGGGTGAGGGCGGCAATGAGGGTGGTGGTGCGTGCGTTCATGGTCGTGCTCCGTTGAGTCTGGGGGTGGGGTGGGTGGGTCAGGGGTGTTTGGAAGGAGGCCGGCTTGTTGCCGACCACGGAACGAAGTTTGGGCAGCGCGTCCGTGCCTCTCCGAACAGCCAGATGACAAATTCGTCATCTGACCTGCGCTCCGGCGGGCAGCGGTGCCGAGAGCGCATCACCAGAGGGAAAACGATGGCGCCGCAGTGCCTGGCGCGTGCAAAGAATCGGCCATGCTGACGCTCGATTTCCACCCCACAGGCCGCCACTTCCTGCAGATCCCCGGGCCGAGCCCCGTGCCCGACCGCGTGCTGCGGGCCATGAGCCTGCCCACCATCGACCACCGCGGCCCCGAGTTCGGTGCGCTGGGGCGCAAGGTGCTGGCCGGCTTGCGCGAGGTGTTCCGCACGCAGCACCCGGTGATCGTCTATCCCGCCTCGGGCACTGGCGCGTGGGAGGCCGCGCTCGTCAACACGATGTCGCCAGGCGACCACGTGCTCATGTTCGAGACCGGGCACTTCGCCTCGCTGTGGGCCAAGCTCGCGCAGCGCCTGGGCCTGAAGACCGAGGTGATGGCCTGGCAGGGCGCCGACGAGCAGCTGCCCGCCGCACCCGGCTGGCGGCGCGGCGTCGACGCGGCGCTCATCGAGCGGCGCCTGCGCGAAGATGCCGCGCGCGGCATCAAGGCGGTGTGCGTGGTGCACAACGAAACCTCCACCGGCGTCACCTCCGACATCGCCGCGGTGCGGCGCGCCATCGACGCTGCCGGGCACCCGGCGCTGCTGATGGTGGACACCATCTCGGGCCTGGCCAGCGCCGACTACCGCCACGACGAGTGGGGCGTGGACGTCACCGTCAGCGGCTCGCAGAAGGGCCTGATGCTGCCCCCGGGCATCAGCTTCAACGCGATCTCGCCCAAGGCGCTGGAGGCGGCGAAGGCCGCCACGCTGCCGCGCTCGTATTTCGCCTGGGACGAGATCGTGGCGATGAACAAGGACGGTTACTGGCCCTACACGCCGAACACCAACCTGCTCTACGGACTCTCGGAGGCGCTGGAAATGCTGGCCGCCGAGGGGCTGCCGCAGGTCTTCGCGCGCCACCAGCGCTGGGCGGCCGGCGTGCGCGCGGCGGTGCGGGCCTGGGGCCTGCCGATCCAGTGCGCCGACCCGGCCGTGTACTCGCCCGTGCTCACGGGCGTCATCACGCCACCAGGCGTGGATGCCGATGCGCTGCGCCGCCTCATCCACGAGCGCTTCGACCTCTCGCTCGGCACCGGCCTCGGCAAGGTCAAGGGCCGCATGTTCCGCATCGGCCACCTCGGCGACAGCAACGACCTCACGCTGCTGGCCACGCTCGCCGGCTGCGAGATGGGCATGAAGCTGTTCGGCATCGCGCTTGCGGGCAGCGGCGTGGCGGCGGCGATGGACCACTTCGCCAGTCATGCGGCGCCGAAGCCGCTGCAGCAGGCTGCCTGACGGGCCGACTGACGGGCCGACGGACAGGCCGACTGATCGGCCATCTGACAGGCCACCGAGACCCGACCTTCATCCGATCACCCAAGGAGACCTTCATGCAACGACGCACGATCATCCAGGCCGCCGCCGGCGCGGCCGCCCTGCTGGGCGTACCGCGCTTCGGGCTGGCGCAGGAGTGGCCGAGCGCCCCGGTGCGCATCGTCGTCGGCTTTCCGCCGGGTGGCGGCACCGATGCGCTGGCGCGCGTGCTCAGCGTCAAGCTCACCGAGATGTGGAAGCAGCAGGTCATCGTCGAGACCAAGGCCGGTGCCGCCGGCGTGCTGGCCGCCGAGTACACCGCGCTGCAGCCGGGCGACGGCAGCACGCTGCTGATGGCCCACATCAACAGCCATGCGCTCGGCCCGGTGTTGCAGCCGAAACTGCGCTACGACGCCGAGCGCGACTTCGTGCCCATCGTGATGGTGGGCGTGACGCCCAACCTCTTCATCGCCCACCCGGGGCAGAAGGCGCTCACCGTGCCCGACATCGTCGCCGCCTGCAAGGCCGAGCCGGGCAAGGTGAGCTTCGGCTCGGCCGGCGCGGGCAGCGCGCAGCACCTGGCGTTGGAGATGTTCAAGCTGGCGGCGAAGGTCGACGTCATCCACGTGCCCTACAAGGGCAGCGGGCCGTTGCTCGTCGACCTCATCGGCGGCCAGATCCAGTACAGCTTCGACACCATGACCGCGGCCACGCCGCACGTGAAGAGCGGCAAGGTGACGGCGGTCGCCCAGACGCGCGCCAAGCGTGCCAAGGGCCACCCGAACGTGCCGACGATGCAGGAGCTGGGCTACCCGGGCTTCGAGGCCACCACGTGGTACGGGCTCGTCGGGCCGGGCAAGCTGCCGGCGGCCATCGCGGCCAAGATCAACCGCGACGTCAACACCGTGCTCGCCATGCCCGACGTGCAGGAGCGCATGGACACCTACGGCGCCGAGGACGGCGGCGGCTCGCAGGAGAAGTTCGCCGGCTTCATCAACGGCGAGATCGCCAAGTGGGGCAAGGTGGTGAAGGAAGGCAACGTCAAGGTCGACAGCTGACGACGTTTCGCGGTCGATGCGGATTTGCTCCGACGAGATCGCAACACCGCCTTCGAAGGGTGGTGGCGGGATCGGGACGGGGGGGGGGGGGGGGGGCGGGGGGTTGGAGTTTTGGGGGACCCCCAGGGCGGGGCGCCCCAACCCCCCCCGGTTTAAAAGAGCAAGGGCACCCCCCCCCCCCCCACGCCACCCACCAATGGTGAACA
>JAEUPE010000145.1 GCA_016790435.1 Rubrivivax sp.
TCGATGGTTCGAGGTCTCTTTGCTGCGTGTGCAGTGCGGGGGAACAGGCAGGGGAACAGATTCCTTTCCTCGGTCCGTTTCTTCAGGAAGATCAAGAACTTGCGCCGCCGTTTCGAGTCCCATCAGCCACCCCAGGTAACATCGGGCAAAGCCCGTCCAGCGGCCCCTCATCGCAAGGTGAGGGGCCGTTGTCATGGGCGCGGCAGCGGACCGGCGCGTCTTCTCGATCGAGACCCGGTGTTGGCAGAATCCTCCATGACCTCCTTTGCGTTTCTATCCCAGAGCGGTTTCCTGAAGGTGCCTGCCGCTGGCGCCGACACGCCGTTTGCCGTTGCCGGCATCGCTTGGGATGGATCGGTCACCAACCGCCCCGGCGCCCGCTTCGGCCCGCGCGCGATTCGCGAAGCCAGCCACATGCTGTGCGATGCGCTGCATCCGCATTTCGACGTCTCGCCCATCGGCTCTCTCGGTGACGCCGGTGATCTGCCGCTGCCCAACACCAGCCTAGAGGGCATGCGTGCCGCCATGCAGCCCCGCGCGGCCCGGTTGCTGCGCGCCCATCACATGTGCTGGCTGGGTGGCGACCACTCCATCACGCTGGGTTTGCTGCGCGCCTACCGTGAGCATCTGGAGCGGCCGCTGGCAGTCATCCACTTCGACGCCCATTGCGACACCTGGCCCACCCACTTCGGCGAACCCAGCGGGCATGGCACCTGGGTCTACGAGGCCATGCAGGAAGGCCTGGTGGTCGACGCCTGCTTCACGCAGATCGGCATCCGCTCCTCAGCCAGCCGCGAGGAGCGCGAGTTCGTCGCCGATCGCGGTGGCCAGGTCTTTCCGGCCCGTGCCCTGCGTGGGCTGGAGAGCCCGGCCCAGTTGGCCGGCATCGTCGGCGCGATCCGGCAGCGCCTGGCCGCGTGCGGCAACCCACCCGTGTACCTGAGCCTGGACATCGACTGCCTGGACCCCGCCTTCGCCCCCGGCACCGGCACGCCCGAGCCCGGCGGCCTGACCACCAACCAGGTGCTCACCGTGCTGGAGGAACTGGCCGACCTGCCGTTCGTCGGCATGGACTGCGTGGAGGTGTCGCCGCCCTACGACCACGCCGAGCTCACCAGCCAGGCCGCGGCCGCCTTCGTTTGGACCTACCTGTGCGGGCGTATCGCCTCGCGGCGCTCCATGGCATGAGCGCCGCGTCGCGCAGCTCGATTCACTGACATATCGTACACTGGCGTACCACATAGTCGCCCACCGGGCCTGGCCCGGGAAAGACGCCGCATGAGCCTTCGCAGCCCTGGCAGCCCTGGCAGCCCCGGTCGCCCGAGAGGCGTCACCGGCTTTGGCGGGTACGTGCCGCGGCTGCGCATGGAGCGCGCGGCCATCGCCGCGGCGCACCGGTGGATGGCGCCCTCGCTGCGCGCGCTGGGCAAGGGGCGCCGCGCCTTCTGCAGCTGGGACGAAGACAGCGTGACGATGGCGGTCGAGGCCGCCCGCGACCTCGCGCGCGGGCGCAGCCTGGCTGGCGTGGGGCGGCTGCTGTTCGCGTCGACCTCGATGCCGTTCGCCGACCTGCAGAACGCCTCGCTGGTGCACGGTGCTCTCGGCCTGCCCGACAGCGCGCGCACTCTCGACATCGGCCAGTCGCAGCGGGCGGGCACGGCGGCATTGCTTGAGGCCCTCACCGCAGAGGGCGACGAGGAGGCCCTGGTCGTCGCGAGCGACTGCCCGCGCGGCAAACCGGCGAGCACTCAGGAGCTCACCTTCGGCGCCGGCGCGGCGGCGTTCACCATCGGGCGCGATGGCGTTCTGGCCGAACTGCTGGGCCATGCCAGCGTCTCGTCCACGTTCGTCGATCACTTCCGCTCGAACGACAACCGCTTCGACTACTTCTGGGAAGAGCGCTGGGTCCGCGACGAGGGCTACCTGAAGATCGTGCCGCCGACGGTGCGCGCGGCGCTGGCGCAGGCCGGCCTCGCGCCCACAGAGGTCGCGCACTTCGTGATGCCATCGGCCTTCAAGGGCATTGCCACGGCCCTGGCAAAGGCGCTCGGCCTAGCGCCGGGCGTGGAAGCGCCATCGCTCGACGAAGCCTGCGGCTACGCCGGCAGCGCGCACGCGCTGTTGATGCTGGCCGCGGTGCTGGAGAAGGCACGCCCCGGCGATGTGGTGCTCGTCGTCGGCTTCGGCCAGGGTTGCGACGCGCTGGTGCTGCGCGTGACCGAGGCCATCGCGGGCTTCAAACCCGGACGCGGCGTGGCCGGCGCGCTCGCCGACGCGCAACCGCACGACGCCTACCTGCGCATGCTCTCGTATGACGACGGCATCGAGCTCGAGTGGGGCATGCGCGCCGAGAAGCCCGTCAAGACGGCGCTCACCGAGCAGTACCGCTCGCGCGGCCAACTCGCCGCCTTCGTCGCCGGGCGCTGTGCGGAGTGCGGCACGGTGCAGTTCCCGCAGCTCGCCTATTGCGTCTCGCCGGGGTGCAACGCGCCGGCACAGGGTTTCGAGCCCGTGCCGCTGGCCGACATCGGCTGCAAGGTGCTGACCTTCACCGCCGACTGGCTGTCGTACCACCCTTCGCCGCCGCTCTACGTCGGCTTCGTGCAGTTCGACAATGGCGCTCGGCTGCTGATGGAGATGGTCGACGTGGGGAGCGCCGGCCTGGAGGTCGGCACCCCGTTGCGCGTGGCCTTCCGCATCAAGGACGTCGACAAGGCGCGTGGCTACCCGCGCTACTTCTGGAAGGCGACACCGATCGCACCCTGACGCGCACCAGGCGCGTCGGCACCACATCGGCAGGGAACAACGCACATGGCAACGGGTATCAAGGACAAGGTCGCGATCCTCGGCATGGGCTGCTCGCGCTTCGGAGAGCGCTGGGACGCCGGCACGCCGCAGCTGCTGGCCGAGGCCTTCGAGGAGGCGTTGGCCGATGCCGGCATCGAGCGCGCGCGCATCGAGGCCGCGTGGTACGGCTCCGGCGTCGAGGCGGTGAATGTCGGCAACTCCTGCATCCCGGCGGCGATGGCGCTGCGGCTCGATGGCATCCCCGTGACCCGGGTCGAAAACATGTGCGCCACCGGCACCGAGGCGCTGCGCGGTGCCTGCTATGCAGTGGCCTCGGGCGCGGTCGACATCGCGCTCGCCATCGGCGCCGAGAAGCTCAAGGACACCGGCTACGGTGGCCTGCCGACGATGTTCAAGGGCACCTTCAACGACCTTTGGATGCCGCTCGGATCGGCGCCGGCCGGCTTTGCGCAGCTCGCGGCGGGTTACCGCGCCAAGCACGGCACCTCGCGCGATGATCTCAAGCGTGCCATCGGCCATGTCTCGTGGAAGAGCCACCAGAACGGCATGCTGAGCCCGAAGGCGCACCTGCAGAAGGCGGTGACGATGGAGCAGATCCTCGAGGCGCCGATGATCGCCGAACCGCTCGGCCTGTTCGACTGCTGCGGTGTCAGCGATGGCGCTGCAGCTGCGATCGTGACCACGCCCGAGATCGCCCGCGCGCTGGGCCGCAGGGACATGGTCACCGTGAAGGCGCTGCAGCTTTCGGCATCTTCCGGCGTGGAATCGGGCACCAACACCTGGGACGGCAGCCATGTGCGCACGACACGCGCGGCGGCCGGCCGGGCGTACCGGGAGGCCGGCATCACGAACCCGCGCGAGCAGCTCGACCTGATCGAGGTGCACGACTGCTTCTCGATCACCGAGCTCGTGACGATGGAGGACCTCGGCATCTCGGCAGACGGCCAGGCAGTGAAGGACGTGCTCGACGGCTTCTACGACCGCGATGGCCAAGGCGTGCCCTGCCAAGTGGACGGCGGACTCAAGTGCTTCGGCCACCCGATCGGTGCCTCGGGCCTGCGCATGGCCTACGAGGTCTACACGCAGTTGCTCGGCCGCGCGGGCCAGCGGCAGGTGAAGGCCCCTTCGATCGGCCTCACGCACAACCTGGGCGGCGTGCCGTACCTCGGCGTGGCGGCCATCTCGGTGTTGGGCCTGCACGCCTGATGTCAACGCGCAGGGCCTTTCGCCACGCAGCGAGCCCCGCATGAATCTCGCGCGGCTGCTGGCCTACCGGATTCCGACGGTCACCAGCACGGCCACACCGCGCGACGCGATGCTCTACGCGCTCGGCGTGGGCGTCGGCGATCGTCCCGAGGATACGAAAGACTTGCAGTTCGTCTTCGAGACCGGGCTGAAGATGCTGCCCTCGCAGGTCAACGTGCTCTGCCATCCGGGTGCCTGGGTGCGCGACCCCGCGCTCGAGATCGACTGGGTGAAGCTGTTGCACGGCGAGCAAGGCTTCGAGATGCTGAAGGCGCTGCGGCCGGGCCAGACGTATCTCGGCGAGACGCGGGTCACCGGCGTGCTCGACAAGGGTGGCGGCAAGGGCGCGATGCTGTTCGCGCGCAAGGAATTGCGCGAGATGCACGAGGGCCGGCGCGGTGCGCTCGTCAGCACCATCGACAGCACCTACGTGCTTCGCGGCGACGGGGGCTGCGGGTGCACGGTGACCGAGGCGCCGGTGCCGCATGCGCTGCCCGAGCGCGCGCCCGATGCCCGCGTGGCGCTGCCCACGCTGGCGCGCGCAGCGCTTATCTACCGGCTGAGCGGCGACTACAACCCCATCCACGCCGACCCCGAGGTGGCGCGCAAGGCGGGGTTCGAGCGCCCCATCCTGCATGGCCTGTGCTCGCTCGGCGTGGCCACGCGCGCCGTGCTGCGCGCCTACTGCGAAGACGAGCCGGAGAGGCTGCGCTCACTGAAGCTGCGGTTCTCGTCGCCCGTCTATCCGGGCGAGACGCTGGTGACCGAGTTGTGGCGCGAAGACGACGTGGTGAGCTTCCGCACGCGCGTGGCCGAGCGCGACGTGGTGGTGCTCAACAACGGGCGCGCGGAGATCGCGGCGTAGGCGGCGGCGCGGCTCGCGCCGCCGCGCGTGGCTCACGGCTCTGTCGACTGCAGCTTCTTGATGAGGCTGTGCTTGATGGCGTTGAGCGTCGTCGCCGTGACTTCGAGCGCCTCTTCCGACAGACCGGCAAGGATCTCGTCGTTGTGCTCCTGGCTGATCTTGCGCAGGCGCGCCACCAGGGCCTTGCCTTTCGGCTCGAGGAAGACGCGGTTGACGCGCCGATCGCTTGAGTCCGCCGCGCGCCGCACGAGGCCCGTGCGCTCCAGCCGGTCGAGCAGGCCGCCAACGGCCACCTTGCCGAGATCCAGTTCCTCGGCCAGCTGCGACTGCGTCATGCCGTCGTCGCGCGACAGGTAGGCCAGTACCCACCACTGCGAGCGCGTGACGTTGAGCACCTTCACCGACCGATCGAAAGCGCTTCGGCGCAGGCGGGAGACATCGTGGATCAGGAACCCCAGGCGGAGCTCCCAATCGATGGTGATGCCGGCGGGGGACTTGGGCATCGTGGTCTTGCCGGAAGGGGACATGTTGGGGGCTGCGTTCGACGCATCTCTCGTGCGCTAGGGAACTATATGCGGCAGAGGGTGGCCCACCTGCCCTGAGGTTCGGCGCCGATGTCACGCGGGATCGTGCCGGGTTAACGTTCGCCCATGAGCCAGTCATCCGTCGAACGCCACCCCGAGATCCGCGAGGCCGTGCGCGCCTTGTGCGCGCAGTTCCCGGACGAGTACCACCGCCGCGTCGATGCCGAGCGCGGCTATCCCGACGAGTTCGTCGGCGCGCTAACGAAGGCGGGCTGGCTGGCCGCGATGATTCCGCAGGAGTACGGCGGCTCGGGCCTCGGCCTGGCCGAGGCGAGCGTGATCATGGAGGAGATCAACCGCTGCGGCGGCAATGCCGGCACCTGCCACGGCCAGATGTACAACATGGGCACGCTGCTGCGCCACGGTTCGCCGGCGCAGAAGCAGCGCTACCTGCCGAAGATCGCCAGCGGCGAGCTGCGCCTGCAGAGCATGGGCGTCACCGAGCCCAGCACCGGCACCGACACCACGAAGATCAAGACCACGGCCGAGCGGCGCGGCGACCGCTACGTCGTCAACGGGCAGAAGGTCTGGATCTCGCGCGTGGCGCACAGCGACCTGATGATCCTGCTGGCGCGCACGACCCCGTTGGCGCAGGTGAAGAAGAAGAGCGAAGGCATGTCGATCTTCATCGTCGACCTGCGCGAAGCCGTCGGCCACGGGCTCACGGTGCGGCCGATCGCCAACATGGTGAGCCACGACACCAACGAACTGTTCTTCGAGAGCCTCGAGATCCCGGCCGACCAGCTCATCGGCGAGGAGGGGCAGGGCTTCAGGTACATCCTCGACGGGCTCAACGCCGAGCGCACGCTGATCGCCGCCGAGTGCATCGGCGATGGCCGCTGGTTCGTCGATCGGGTGAGCCGCTACGCCAAGGAGCGCGTGGTCTTCGGCCGCCCGATCGGGCAGAACCAGGGCGTGCAGTTCCCCATCGCCGAGGCCCACATCGAGGTCGAGGCGGCCGACCTGATGCGCTGGGAGGCTTGCCGCCTGTTCGACGCGCACGAGCCCTGCGGCGCGCAGGCCAACATGGCCAAGTACCTGGCGGCCAAGGCCTCCTGGGAGGCGGCCAACGCCTGCCTGCAGTTCCACGGCGGCTACGGCTTCGCGAGCGAATACGACGTCGAGCGCAAGTTCCGCGAGACGCGGCTGTACCAGGTGGCACCGATCTCCACCAACCTCATCCTCAGCTATGTTGCCGAGCACCTGCTGGGCTTGCCGCGCAGCTTCTGAGCGTTGAGCCGACCCGGGCGACCGGGGCGATGCTTGCCGGGCGGCTCGTCGTGACGCCCGGCGGGGCCGACTCAGGCCGGTGGGTACAGGCCGCGCGTGCGGCCGAAGAGGCGGGTGAGCCCCAGCAACGCGCTCACGTTCGGCGTCCCCATGCCCAGGCGCTGGCCGATCTCGTGCACGGCGCCGACGATGGCGTCCAGCTCCAGCGGGCGCGCCGCCTCCACGTCCTGGAGCATCGAGGTCTTGAAGGCGCCGAGCTTGGCGGTGACGGCGTGCCGGTCTTCGGCCGTCTGGTCGATGCGGCAGCCGATGCGCGCGCCGATGGCCGCGGCCTCGCCCATGGCGGCGGAGCAGAAGGCGCGCACCAGCGGGTCGCCGAGCACGCGGTCGATGGTGGCGCCGGTGATCGCGCTCACCGGGTTCATCGTCATGTTGCCCCAGAGCTTGTACCAGATGGCATGGCGCACGTCGGCGCTGTGCGTGGCCTCGAAGCCAGCGTGCGCGAGCAGGTCGACCACGGCCTGCGCGCGTGGGCTCTGCCCACCACGCGGTTCGCCGACGATGAGGCCGTGGCCGAAGTTGTGCTGCACGAGCCCGGGCTCGGGCGTCGACGTGGCGGCGTGCACGACGCAGCCCAGCACCTGCTCGAAGGGAACGGCGGCGGCGATCACGCCACCGGGGTCCACGCTCTCCAGCGGGCCGGCGGGGAAGCCCGCCACACCCTCGCAGAACCACCACGGCACGCCGTTCATGGCCGGCAGGACGAGGGTCTGCGGCCCGAGCAGCGGCGCGAGGCCCTGCGCCGCCTGTGTGAGCGCGGGACCTTTGACAGCGATGACCACCAGGTCCTGCACGCCCAGTTCCGCCGCACTGGACTGGGCTCGCGCAGGGGCCTGCACGAGGCCGGCCGCGGTGCGCAGGCGCCAGCCGTGCTGGCGCAGCGCTTCGAGCGTGGCACCGCGTGCAACGGCGCTCACCTCGGCGCGCCCGGCGGCGGCGAGCCTCGCGCCGATGAAGCCGCCAATCGCGCCGGCGCCGACGATGCAAACCTTCATGCCGTTCTTCCTCCGCGGGAACTTTGCCGGATTCTCGGGCCGTTCCGGACCGGGCCGGGCGCACGGCAACCCGAGATCGGGCTTGGAGCGCCGCGCGCCCGGGGGGCGTCGGTTTCGCGATAACCTGCGCCCCCGATGAGACTGAACCCCCTCGTGAGTGCAAGTGGCCTGGCCGCTTGGCAAGCTGGCCCCGAGCGGCCGCAGCGACCCCCGCGGGCGCTCTCGCGCCGCGCCCGCTGAATGGACCGCGTCGATGCGCTCGTCATCGGTGCCGGCGTCGTCGGCCTGGCCGTCGGCGCCGAGCTGGCCCGGCATGGCCGCGAGACCGTGGTCGTCGAGGCCGAGTCCGGCATCGGGCAAGGCGTCAGCTCGCGCAACAGCGAGGTCATCCATGCCGGCATCTACTACGCCGCCGGATCGGCGAAGGCGAGGCTGTGCGTGCGCGGCAAGGAGCTGCTCTACGCGTTCTGCGCCGGGCATGGCGTGCCCCACCGCCGCTGCGGCAAGCTCATCGTGGCCACCGGGCCGGAGCAGCATGCCGCGCTGGCCTCCCTGGCGCAGCGCGCGGCGGCGGCCGGGGTCCCCCTGGAGCCGATGACCGCCAGGCAGGCTCAGGCCCTCGAGCCCGAACTGCACTGCACCGCGGCGCTGTTCTCGCCCACGAGCGGCATCGTCGACAGCCACGCGCTGATGCTGGCACTGCAGGGCGAGCTCGAAAGCGCAGGCGGGGCGCTGGCTCTGCGCTCACGGGTGAAGGCGGCGAGTTTCACGGCCGGCGGCCCGCCCGTGGTGCAGCTGGCCACCCCGGAAGGCGAGTTCGAACTGGCCGCAGGGTGTGTCGTCAATGCCGCCGGCCTGCATGCGCCACTGCTGGCGCGTTCGTTCGCCGGGGTGCCGGCCAGCGCGGTCCCGGACGCGCACTTCGCCAAGGGCAGCTACTTCGCGTTGACGGCCCGGCCACCTTTCTCACGCCTCATCTACCCGGTGCCGGTGGACGCCTGGCTTGGGGTGCATGTGACCCTGGACCTGGCGGGTCAGGTGCGCTTCGGGCCCGACCATGAATGGCTCGAGATCACGGAACCCGGCCAAATCGACTATGCGGTGCAAGCACGCCGTGCAGAGGGCTTCGCGGAGGCCATTCGCCGCTACTGGCCCGGCCTGCCCGACGACGCCCTGGTGCCCGCCTACAGCGGCGTGCGGCCCAAGATCCACGGCCCAGGCCAGCCGGCGCCCGACTTCCGCATCGACGGCCCGGCTGCGCATGGCGTCGCCGGGCTGGTCAACCTCTTCGGCGTCGAGTCACCGGGGCTGACCTCTTCGTTGGCCCTGGCCGAGGAAGTGCGAGCCCTTCTCGATTGAGGGGCGGTGCGGGCGGACGGGCCAAGAAGCCGACCAGCGGGGTCGCCGAGGGCCCGGAGCGCCGGCCAAAAGCAGCAACGCCCGGCCGCCGCAAAGGGCGCCGGGCGTCGGCACGGAGCCGGTCAGCCGAGCCGCGTGATCAAGGGGGCGGGCTGTCCGGGCTCTGCGGGCTGTGTCGAGGCATCAGGCCGACTGCACCGTCACACCCAGGCAACCGTTGCAGCGACCCAGGCCGCGCAACCGCGGATCCGGCTTGCCTTCGCCGGTCTTGAAGTTGGCGTGGCACTTGATGCACACGTACATCTTCGAGCTGGACATCATCGGCCGCACGCCGGGTTCGGCGTTCGGCCGGGCAGCCGTGTACTCGGCCTGCGTCTGCCGGAGCTTGGGACCCAACGTGGTCGTCGTGGGCTCGGAAGGGGTGGTGGTGCTGCGACGGGTGGTCATGGTATGGGGCGACAGGGCAGTCTCCCGATGTCTGCACGAGGCCGTATTGTCCCTCGAAAACGGGGAGGTCGCACAAGGCGGGCCACCGGACCAGGGGAGCCACCCGGGAATCGCCCCCGCGGCAGGCTCAGTGCAGGTCCTTGCGCTTGTCGCCGAAGCGGCCCGGGCGGACCACCTTGTCGTCGTCGCGTGCGGCGCCGCGCCGCGCGCGCTCGATCAGGTCGGCCGCTTCTCGCTCGGCCTGGCCCTTGGCCTGCCGCGTCCGGCCGCGGGCAAGCCAAGCCAGCCGCAGGCGCGACCAGCCGAAACGCAGCCGCGCCACCCTGGCGTGCCACCAAAGGAGCAGGCGGGCCTGGTGCCGGGCGCCGAGCCCATGGTGGACGAGCAGGGCCACGCACAGCAGGAAGCCGAGGGCGGCGAGGACATGTTGAACGGTCACGACGGCAGCCGGTGAGGGGGAGCTGGCGGATGGCGTTTGGCGTGTGGCGGGCTGTGGGGACGGTCGCCGCCCTCAGGCAAGCGCCCCCGGTTCGGACAGCCCGATTGTATTTTTCGAGCCCGGCAGCGCCGGCCCGCCTTCGGCGAAACCTGGCACTTCGACCTCGCAGACGATGCCGGCGGGTCCGTTCTCGCGCCAGGCCACGGTGCCGCCGAGCTGCTTGACGCGCTTGCGCACGCCGCCGAGGCCGAGGCCGTGCGACCACTCCTGCGGCGCGCGACCGCGGCCGTTGTCGGCCACGCGCAGCGTCAGGCGGGCGCTGTTCAGCCTGAGCCGCACCTCCACGCGCGTGGCGCCGGAGTGCGCCAGCGCATTGCTCACCAGCTCGCGCAGCACGCGCGTCAGCGCCGACCAGGGCACGACGCCCAGGCGCGGGTCGCGGTCGGCCTCGAAGTGCCAGTCGAGCTCGATGCGCGCGGCGCCTGCGCGTTGCGCCAGATCGGCCTTCCACTCGGCCGCGGCGTGCGTGAGGCGCGTCTCACCGGCGGCGAGCCCCCGCGAGAGGGTCTTCAGGTCCTTCAGCGTGTGCCGGATGTAGTCCTCCATCTCCGGCGTCTGCGCCTGGTACATCAGCGTCAGCAGGCGGGCGCCGATGTCGTCGTGCAGGTCCTGGGCGATGCGCTGTCGCTCCTCGGCGCGGCCGCGCTCGACGGCGCGGTCGTAGGCCACGGCGCGCTTGAGCTGGTCGATCACCCGCTCGGCCAGGCGCGCATCGTCGTGCGAGAAGAGGCGCCGGCCGCGCCGCGCGAAGCGCAGGACGGCGGCGGCGGGCAGGGCGTCGCCGCCGCCTTCCTCGATGCCGATGATCGGCACGACGAGCGCCGTGCCGTTGCCGAGCACGCGCGCCTCCTTGATCTCGCGCTGCAGCGGCATCACCTCCAGCGGGTCGAAGAGCTCGCGCAGCAGTTGCGCCGCGCGCGCCGGGTAGCGCGCCGGGTTGGCCTGGGCGTCGCGCGCGAGGCGGTAGATCTGCTCGAACGTGCGTTCGGTGGTCAGCACCTGGCTGGCCATCATCTGGTTCAGCAGCCACTGGCGCACCCCGGCGTACACGCCGAGCGCCAGGAAGACCGCCAAGGTCAGCGAGGCGAACGGCCCGAGCGCGAACAGCGCCGCGAACAGCAGGTCGAGCGACGTGGCCACCGTGCTGATGCCGGCCAGGAGCGCCAGTTCGCGCAGCAGTCGCCGCGAGCGCGAGACGAAGGGCGAGAGCAGCAGCAGCGAGCCGGCGAAGAGCGTCCACATCGCCGACGCGACCGCAGCCGTGCCGGCGGCGGTGCCGGCGAGGCCGGTGGTGGCTGCGACGGTGCCGGTGACGAGGAGCCACACCACCAGGGCTGCGGCGACGAAACGGCGCACGACGAGCACGTAGGGGTCGGGCACGGCGCGGTACGTGTGCGCCGCGGCCCAGCAGGCCAGCCCGAACAGCGCCGCGCACAGGCCCTGCGCCCACCACCACAGGTCGGCCCGTTCGCCATAGTGGAAGACGGGTGCGAAGCCGATCGCCACCGCCCAGCCGGCCAGGGCCCAGATCCAGCCGCGCCGTGCCGCGCCGGTGGCCTCGACGCCGGCCGGCGCCAGCACGTGCAAGGCGGCGGCGGCGGTCAGCAGGTCCATCGCAGCGCGCAGGGGCGCCTCGGCGAGCGGCATCACGCCCACACCGCCCAGCCCGTCGACCGACTGTGCCGCCACGAAGGCGAGGTTGACCGCCTGCGCCTGGCACATGACGAAGAAACCGAGGTTGCGCCGGTCGGCGCGCGCCAGCGGCAGCACCGCGCCGAGCAGCATCAGCAGCAGCGCGAGCGCGGCGAGCGGCCAGAACATGAGCCCGAGGCCGACGAAGCCCCGCGGGGCCACCTCCAGCGTGACGGACGGTCCATCGCGGCCCGCCTCGCGCCCGCCGTCGCGGAAGTGCAGCGTCACCGAGCCCGTGGCCAGCCGCTCGTCGAGCCCCGTCTGCTGAGCCAGCTGGCGGTCGCGCCGTGCGTCGTCGACCTGCCAGCGGGCCGAGCGGTGCACGAGCAGCGCATCCACGGCCAGCGGCGCCAGGCCCGGGGCCGAGACGGCGACGAGCTGGCGCCCGGGCGCCGAAGGGCGCACCGGCTCGCTGCCGTTGAAGATGAACAACTCGGCCTGGGCGCCGGTGCGCCAGTCCAGCGGCAGGCTCGGTGCCAGCGCGAGCTGGCGCGCGAGCACGAAGACGAGCAGGCAGCCCGCCAGCGCCACGGCGACGAGCACGGCGCGCCGCCAGCCCATGGTGGGCGCGCTGCTGCGCTCACCGGGCTGGATGGCCTGCTGCAGCTCCTCGTCGAGGGCTCCGAAGCCGCTGATGACTCCGAAACCCGAGACGGCGGCCGAGATCGAATCGGGCGACCACGGCCCGGCGGGCCCGGCGAAGCGGGGGACGAGGCGCCGCAGCGCCGCGAGAAGTCCCATGCCGCGCCCGCGTCCGGTGCTCGCGCTCAGGGCGCGGGCCGGCCTGGTGCGGTCACACGAGCGGGTCCACAAGCGGTCACACGAGGCCCTGCTTGCTCGCCAGCACCGCCGCCTCGGCGCGACTGGAGACGTTGAGCTTCTTGTAGATGGACTTGATGTGGTCGTTGACGGTGAACCACTTGATGCCCATCAGGCTCGCGATCTCCTTGATCGTGAAGCCCTTGCTCAGGTAGGTGAGCACCTCGGTCTCTCGCGGCGTGAGGCGCTCGGTCTCCGGCGGGCGGTCCATCGGCACGGGCCGGCTGGTCGGGCTCGGCGCCGTCAGGCCGCCCGGGTTGCCCATGCTGCCGAAGCCGGTGGTCGAGAGGAAGCCAGGGTCGGTGATCGGCGTCTCGCCCGGCGGCACCTGGCGGAAGTGCGTCAGCAGGCGGCGCGCGATGGCCGGCGAGAGCGGCGGCTGGCCGCGCACGATCTTCTGCAACTCCTCGACCAGCACCTCGAAGCGGTCTTCCTTGAGCAGGTAGCCGTCGGCACCGCACTGCAGGGCCGGGAAGAGGTGCTCGTCGTCGGAATAGAGCGTCGTCACGACCTTGGTCGCCGGGTACTGGGCGAGCTCGACCAGCAACTCCATGCCGTTGCCGTCGGGCAATTCGAGGTCGACGAGGAAGAGCTTGTAGGGGTCGGTGCCGTGCAGGCCCGTGGGCCCGCCGGCGAGCGCGATGTGCTTGCGCGCCGTCTCGAGGTCGCCGGCCTCGGTGATGTGGTGGGCGTCGGAGAAGCTCTCGCGCACCACCCGGCACAGGAAGCTGCGCGCCACCGGGTTGTCTTCGAGGATCAGAACCTTCACCGTCATGGCTGCCGGATCCTGGCCACTGTCGAGGCCGGTGGGTTGAGTGTGGGGGTGGTCGGCATCCTATCGCCAAACCGCGCGGCTGCCGGATGCGTGCAGGCTTCGTTCATCCGCTCAGTCATTGACCAGCACGACCTTGCCCTGCACCTGGCGGGTGCCCATGCGCGCGTAGGCGCCGCGCACGTCGCTCATCGGCAGGCGGCAGTCGATGGCCGGCTTGACCTTGCCCTCGCGGTACCACTGCGAGAGCTGGGCCATTCCGGCGGCGGCGGCCTTGGGCTCGCGCCGCACGAAGTCGCCCCAGAAGACGCCGACGATCGAGGCGCCCTTCAGCAGCGTCAGGTTGAGCGGCAGGGCCGGGATGGCCCCTTGCGCGAAGCCGACCACGAGGTAGCGGCCGCGCCAGCCGATGGAGCGGAACACGGGCTCGGCGAGGTCGCCACCCACGGGGTCGTAGACGATGTCCGGGCCTTTGCCCTCGGTGAGCGCCTTGATCGCGTCACGCATGGCCTGTGCGTTGCCGGAGCCGTAGTTCAGCGTCGCGTCGGTGCCGAGCGCCTTGCAGAACTGGGCCTTGGCGTCGCTGGACACGGCTGCGATGACGCGCGCCCCCGCCGCCTTGGCGATCTGGATCGCCGCCGTGCCCACGCCGCCGGCGGCGCCGAGCACGAGCACGGTCTCGCCGGCCCTCATCTGCGCCCGGTCGAGCAGCGCGTGGTGCGAGGTGCCATAGGTGAGCCCGAAGGCGGCTGCGTCGACGAGGTCGAAGCCCGGCGGCAGCGGCATCACGCCGGCCGCGTTGACGCAGGCGTGCGTGGCGAACCCCCCCGCCGTGCCGACACAGGCCACCGCCTGCCCGGGCTGCAGGTGCTTGACGCCTTCGCCCACCGCCTCGACCTGCCCCGCGAATTCCGAGCCGGGCACGAAGGGCAGCGGCGGCTTGAACTGGTACTGCCCCTTCACCGTGAGCAGGTCCGGGAAGTTCAGGCTGGCGGCCTTGATGGCAATGCGCACCTCGCCGGCCTTGGGCTCGGGCGTGGGCAACTCCGCCCAGCGCAGCTTGTCCACCCCCTCCAGCGTCTCGCAAAGCCAAGCGTGCATGGCGCGTCCTCTCGTTGTTGTGGCTCGACGGCCGATCATACGCAGCGGCTCCGGTGCACCCGACCACCAAAGCGGGCGGTGCGGCGTGGTGCTCAGGCGCGGTCAGACGTCGGCGCCGCCAGCGCGCTCGAAGTGGGCACAGAACCAGCTGCGCGCCAGCCGTGCCACCGCCTGCAGCGTGCCGGCCTCCTCGAACAGGTGCGTGGCGCCGCGCACGATGTCCAGGCGGTGCTCGCACTGCGTCATGCGGGTCATCGCCTGCCGGTTGAGGGCCAGCACGTCTTCGTCGAGCCCGCCGACGATGAGCAACGTCGGCGCGCGCACCCGCGCCAGCGCTTCGCCGGCGAGGTCCGGCCGACCACCGCGCGAGACGACGGCTCGCACCTGGCCGGGCCGGCGGGCTGCGGCCACCAGCGCCGCCGCAGCGCCCGTGCTGGCGCCGAAGAGGCCCAGTGGCAACGCGCCGAGCCCCGGGTGCGCCTGTGCCCACGCCATCGCCTGCTCCAGGCGCCCGGCCAGCAAGTCGATGTCGAACACCTTGTCGCGCTCATCCGCTTCGGCGCCCTCGAGCAGGTCGAACATCAGCGTCGCGAGCCGCTCCTGCTGCAACGCCTCGGCGACGAAGCGGTTGCGCGGGCTCAGCCGGCTGCTGCCGCTGCCATGCGCGAACACCACCAAGCCAAGGGCCTGCGGCATGACCGACAGCACGCCAGCCAGGCCGAGCGGGCCGACCTGCACCTTCTCGCCGTTGTGGTGGTTCGTTGGCGGCATGCGTCCCCTCAGGCTGGCGGCACGGACGAGTCGGCGTGTTCCGCGGCGGCCGCCTCCAGCGCCTGCAACACCTCTTCGTCGCCGACCTGCTCGAAGTGCCGGTAGTGCCGACCCACCGCCTCGAATGGCACCGGCTCGGCCAGGCACAGCCATTCATCGGCCTCGCCGCGCAATCGCGCCGCCGCCTCTCGCGAGGCCACGGGCACGGCGACCAGCAGGCGCTTCGGCCGCTGCCGCCGCAACGCCTGCAAGGCGGCGCGCATCGTCGTGCCGGTGGCGATGCCGTCGTCGACGACGATGACGCTGCGGCCGGCCAACGACCAAGCTTGGCGGCCCGCCAGGTAGAGCGCCCTCCGGCGCTCGTTCTCCTCGATCGCGAGGCGCGCCTTGGCGGCCAGGTAGGCGTCGTCGGCGCCGAAGCGCTCGCACATGGCGGGGTCGATCACCACCTCCGGCTGCACGCCGTCGACGAGGGCGGCCACCGCCAGCTCGGGTTGGCTCGGCGCGCCGATCTTGCGCACGAGCAGCAGGTCCAGCGGCGCGCGCAGGGCGCGCGCCACGGCCGCGGCCACCGGCACACCACCGCGTGGCAGCGCCAGCACGAGCGGCGCTTCCCTCGCGACCGGCATCAGGCACAGGCGAGCGGCCAGCGCCTCGCCGGCGGCGGTGCGATCGGCAAAGGGCAGCAGGCCGGCGCCGCTGTCACCGCGCGTGGTGCCGCCCTCGCGCCACGGATCGCCATCGACTCGGGGTGATCGGAGTGATCGGAGCATCGGTGCCAAGCCCTCCCTTCGTCGGCGGTTCTCCATTGGCCCGCAACGCGGTAGCGCGCACGTTGACCAAGCTCAATGTGGGCATGCCCTCGCCGGATGAATGATGCGCCGGCCGCTTGCTCCACGCCATGACCCCCAACGAACGCGACGAACCGCGCCCTTCGAACCAGGCCGGCGGCGACTCGCTCATCCGCAAGGACCTCGCCGCGCTCGCCGTGCGGCCGCACTGGCGCGCCGATGCCCCGGCGCCGGGTTCGTTCTCCTGGGTGGCCATGCGCGAGCGGCTGTCCGGCCTGCCCGGCGGCGGCCTCAACATCGGCTTCGAGGCGCTCGACCGGCCGGTGCGCGAGGGGCGTGGCGAGCACGTCGCACTGCACTGGCTCGGCGCGGAGGGAGGTGAGCGCCGCATCACCTACGACGAACTGCGCCGGCTGGCCAACCGCTTCGCGAGCGCCATCACGCGGCTGGGCCTCGGCCGTGGCGAGCGGCTCTTCGTGCTCGCGCCGCGGCTGCCCGAGTTGTATGTCGCCATCCTCGGTGCGCTGAAGGCCGGCGTCGTTGTCTCGCCACTCTTCTCGGCCTTCGGGCCGGAGCCGATCGCCACGCGCATGAACCTCGGCCAGGGCCGGGCGCTCGTCACCACGCCCGGGCTCTATGCGCGCAAGGTGGCGCCGGTGATCGCGCAGATCCCGACGCTGGCCCACGTGCTGCTCATCGATGACGGCAGCGGCGCCTGCCCGGCCGGCACGCACGACGTCGGCGCGCTGCTGCACGACGCGGGTGTCGAGGGCGAAGCCTTCGAATGCGCCGCCACGCGCCCGGACGAGATGGCGCTGCTGCACTTCACCAGCGGCACCACCGGCCGGCCCAAGGGCGCCATGCACGTGCACGAGGCCGTGGTCACGCACTACGCCACCGGCCTCTATGCGCTCGATCTGCATGCCGACGACATCTTCTGGTGCACCGCCGACCCCGGCTGGGTGACCGGCATGTCCTACGGTGTCATCGCGCCTTTGCTGCACGGCGTGACGATGGTCGTCGACGAAGCCGAGTTCGACCCCGAGCGCTGGTACACGATCCTGCAGGAGCACGAGGTCAGCGTCTGGTACACCGCGCCGACCGCAATCCGCATGCTGATGAAAGCCGGCACGGCCCTCGCGAAGCGGTTCCCGCTGCCGAGGCTGCGGTTCGTCGCCAGCGTGGGCGAGCCGCTCAACCCCGAGGCCGTGCGCTGGGGCCAGGAGGCGCTGGGCCTGCCGATCCACGACAACTGGTGGCAGACGGAGACCGGCGGCATCATGGTCGCCAACGGGGCTGCGTTCGACATCAAGCCGGGCTCCATGGGCCGGCCACTGCCGGGCGTCGAGGCGGCCATCGTCGAGCGGCTCGAGAGCGGTGGCGTGCGCCTGATCGATGCGCCCGATACGCAAGGCGAGCTGGCGCTCAAGCGCGGTTGGCCCTCGATGTTCCGTGGCTACCTGCACGAGGACGATCGCTACCGCAAGTGCTTCGCCGGCGAGTGGTACCTCAGCGGCGACCTCGTGCGGCGCGATACCGACGGAAACTACTGGTTCGTCGGCCGGGCCGATGACGTCATCAAGTCAGCCGGCCACCTCATCGGGCCTTTCGAGGTCGAGAGCGTGCTCATGGAGCATCCGGCCGTGGTCGAGGCCGGCGTCATCGGCAAGCCCGATGCGCTGCTCGGCGAGGTCGTCAAGGCCTTCGTCGCCCTGCGGCCCGGCCACGAGGCCAGCGAGGCTTTGATGCGCGAACTGATGGCCCATGCCCGCAAGCGGCTCGGCGCGGCCGTGGCGCCGAAGGAGATCGCCTTCGCGGCCTCGCTGCCGCACACACGCAGCGGCAAGATCATGCGGCGGCTGCTGAAGGCCCGTGAGCTCGGCCTGCCCGAGGGCGATACCTCGACGATGGAGGGCGCGGCATGAAGCCGGGGCGCGAGACCGCCACGCCCGCCAACGCAGGCAACCCGGCTCGCCCGACTGCGGCCGATGCCGAGGCACTGACGCGCTACGCCATCGACCCGGCGAGCCACGGTCGCGAGTTCTGCCTGGCACGGCTGCGCGACATGCTGCGCATCCGCCGCATGGAGGAGCGCTGCGCGCAGCTCTACGGCGAAGGCAAGATCCGCGGCTTCCTGCACCTCTACATCGGCGAGGAGGCGGTGGCCGCGGGCGTGCTGCCCAACCTCGCGCCCGAGGACAACGTGGTCGCCACCTACCGCGAGCATGGCCACGCGCTGCTGCGCGGCGTGCCGATGAAGTCGATCATGGCCGAGATGTACGGCAAGCAGGAGGGCTGCTCGCGCGGGCGCGGCGGCTCGATGCACCTGTTCGACCGCGCGACGCGCTTCTACGGCGGCAACGCCATCGTCGGCGGCGGCCTGCCGCTGGCCGTCGGGCTGGCGCTGGCCGACACGATGCTGCCGCGGCCGGGCGCCGTCACCGTCTGCTTCTTCGGCGAAGGCGCGGTGGCCGAAGGTGCCTTCCACGAGTCGATGAACCTTGCTGCGCTCTGGCGCCTGCCGGTGCTCTTTGTCTGCGAGAACAACCTCTACGCGATGGGCACGGCACTTTCGCGCAGCGAGGCGCAGATCGACCTGACGAAGAAGCTCGCGGGCTACGGCATCGCCACCGGCCACGTCAACGGCATGAACGTGCTCGCCGTGCACGACGCCGCGCGCCAGGCGCTGGCGCAGGTGCGTGAGCAGCGCACGCCGTTCTTCCTCGAGCTGCACACCTACCGCTTTCGCGCGCACTCGATGTTCGACCCCGAGCTCTACCGCGACAAGGCCGAGGTCGAGCGCTGGAAGACGCACGGGCCGATCCACTCGTTCACCGACAAGCTCAAGGCGGCCGGCCTGATGTCGGAGGCCGACTTCGCCCGCCTCGACTCGGAGGCGATGGCCGAGGTGGAGGCGGCGGTGGCGTTTGCCGAGGCAGGCACCTGGGAAGCCGTGTCCGAGCTGGCGCGTGACGTCAGCGCGGCGTGATCGTTGCCGGATCGCGGATTGATCGCAACCTGATCACAACCTGATCGTCCGAGCGTTCTGAATCGTCCGAAGAGCGACATGCCCACCACCACCTACCGCGAAGCCCTGCGCGCCGCGCACCGCGAGGCCCTGCAGCGCGACCCGCGCGTGTTCGTCATGGGCGAGGATGTCGGCCGCTATGGCGGCAGCTACGCGGTGACCAAGGGCCTGCTGGAGGAGTTCGGCGAGGCCCGCATCCGCGACACGCCGCTGTCGGAGCTCGGCTTCGTCGGCGCCGGCATCGGCGCGGCCATGGGCGGCATGCGCCCCATCGTCGAGGTGATGACGGTCAACTTCAGCCTGCTGGCACTGGATGCGATCGTCAACACCGCCGCGGCGTTGCGCCACATGTCCGGCGGGCAGTTCTCGGTGCCGGTCGTCATCCGCATGGCCACCGGCGCCGGGCGCCAGCTGGCGGCGCAGCATTCGCACAGCCTGGAGGTCTGGTACGCGCACGTGCCGGGGCTCAGGGTGCTGGCGCCGGCGACGCTGGCCGACGCGCGCGGCATGCTCTGGCCGGCGTTGCAGGACCCGGACCCGGTGATCCTCTTCGAGCATGCGCAGCTCTACAACGCCGAGGGCGAACTCGCCGACCCCGCGCCGGCGGTCGACATCGCCCGCGCTGCCGTGCGGCGCGAGGGCGGCGACCTCACGCTCGTCACCTACGGGGGCAGCCTGCCGCGTGCGCTGGCGGCGGCGGAATTGCTGGCCGGCGAAGGCATCGCCGCCGAGGTCATCGACCTGCGGGTGCTGCGGCCGCTCGACATGGCCACCGTGCTCGCTTCGGTGCGCAAGACGCATCGCGCGCTCGTCGTCGACGAAGGCTGGCGCACCTGCAGCCTCGCCGCCGAGGTGATGGCGCGCATCGCCGAGGAGGCCTTCTACGACCTCGATGCGCCGCTGGCGCGCGTGTGCAGCGAGGAAGTGCCGATACCCTACGCCTGGCACATGGAGGAGGCGGCGCTGCCGATGCCGCCCAAGATCGTGGCCGCGGCGCGCGCGCTGCGGCATCCGGCGTGACCGGGGTGCCAAAGCGGCCTTCGTGGTGAGTGCGCGGTGATCGAGTTCCGCCTGCCCTCGCTCGGCTCCGACATGGACGATGGCACGCTCGTCGAGTGGCGCGTGCGGCCCGGCGACGCCGTGCACAAGGGGCAGGTGGTGGCCGTGGTCGACACCACCAAGGCGGCGATCGACGTCGAGTGCTGGGACGAGGGATTCGTGCACGCGCTGCTCGTCGAGCCGGGCACGCGCCTGCCGGTCGGCGCGACGATGGCCGTGCTGCGCGGAGCCACCGAGCGCGCGGCCGACGTGGAGCGCGAATGGGCGGCGGTGCTTGCGCGGCGGCGGGGCGCGTCGGCGTCTTTGGCGGCTCCGGCGATGGGCGCAGCGATTGCGGTGGGCTCGACAGGTTCGACGGGCTCGGCGCGGCCGGCGCCGATGCCGGCGGTCCCCGCGCCGCAGCCGGGCGCTGGAGCGGTGCCGCTGGCGGCGAAACCGTCGACACCGGCGACTGCGGTCGCCGGGCCCACGGCGGCGGCCACCTGCCCGGCGCGGCGCGTGTCCCCTGCAGCGCGGCGCCTGGCACGCGAGCACGGCCTCGACCTCGCGAACGTTCCTGCGCCGCGCGACCTCGTGTCGCTCGAGCACGTGCAGGCAGCGCTGCAGGCGACGTTGCAGACAAGAGCGGCGATGCCTGCCGGCACTGCGCCGGTGGCGGCGGCCCCCCCTGGCGCTGCGGCCGCGGCCGCGGCGCCCTCACCGGCCACCCGGGCGCAGGCGATGCGCCAGACCATCGCCGCGGCGATGTCGCGTTCCAAGCGCGAGATTCCGCACTACTACCTCGCCGAAGAGATCGAGTTCGAGCGCGGCGCCGCCTGGCTCGCGCAACGCAACTCGACCTTGCCGGCCGCGCAACGACTGATGCCCGCGGCGCTGCTGCTGAAGGCCGTGGCCTTCGCGCTGCGGCGCTATCCGGAGTTCAACGGCTTCTGGCGTGACAGTGGGCGCGAGGGCGCTTTCGTGGCCGGAGCGGGCGTGCACATCGGCGTGGCCATCTCGCTGCGCGAGAGGGGCCTCGTCGCCCCGGCCGTGCACGACGCCGACCGGCAGGACGTGGCAACGCTGACGCGCTCGCTGCTCGACCTCGTCAAGCGCACGCGAGCCGGCGCGCTGCGCAGCTCCGAGCTCGCCGACCCGACGATCACCGTCACCAACCTGGGCGACCAGGGGGTGGCGAGCGTCTTCGGCGTCATCTATCCGCCGCAGGTGGCGCTCGTGGGGTTCGGGCGCATCGCTTCGCGGCCGCTCGTCGCCGAAGACGGCCGCCTCGTCGCGGTGCCGATGCTGACCGCCACGCTGGCGGCCGACCACCGGGCCAGCGATGGTCATCGGGGCGCGCTGCTGCTGGCCGAGGTGCGCGCGCTGCTGCAGGATCCGCCGGCGCTCGACCGCCCCTGGGGCGAGGCCGCCAGCGCGGCCAAGGAGTAAGAGACGATGACACGCGACGAACTGCAGGCGCAATTGCTCGTGGCGCTGGGCGAGATCGCGCCCGAGGTGGACCTCGCCGCGCTGGACGCGCGGCGGCCGCTGCGCCAGCAGGTCGACCTCGACTCCGCCGACTGGCTCAACTTCCTCGTGGCCGTGCACGAGCGGCTCGGCGTCGACATCCCCGATGCCGAGGCCGGGCGCCTGCGCACGCTGGAGCAGATCGTCGACTTCTGCGAAGGGCGCGGCGCGGGAGCGTAGGCCGCTGGTCGGCGCGCCGGGCGCCGACCCGATCACCGCGCGAACCGCGCGAACCGCGCGACGAGTCGGCTCGATCCGGCGCCCGATGATCAGCCCGATCGCTTGCGCGCCGTCAATCGGCTTGGCGCCGAACGGAGCACCATCGCCGCCATGCGCGTGTCCGTCGTCTCGTGCTGACGGCGGCCGCACCAACCTGATCGGACTTCCTCCATGACCGTGGCCTCCATCTGCTCGCGCCACATCGTGAGCGTGCACCGGGACGAGACATTGACGCAGGCGGCGCGCCTGATGCGCGAGCATCACGTCGGCAGCGTCGTCGTCACCGAACCCCGCGCCGATGGCACGCACGTCGTGGGCCTCGTCACCGACCGCGACCTCGTGATCGAGGTGCTGGCCCGGGGCCTGGAGGGCGCGGCGGTCCCGGTGGGCGCCATCGTCGGCAGCGGCCCGCTCCTGAGCGTGCCCGAGGAGGCCGACTTCGGCGAAGCCATCGCCCTCATGCAGACCGGCGGCGTGCGCCGGCTGCTCGTGCGCGACGCCGAGGGGCACCTGGTCGGCGTGCTGTCGTTCGACGACCTGATGCGCGTGTGCGGCGCCCAGATGGCCGGCCTCGCCGCCGTGCTGGCCAGAGGGCAGGTGCGCGAGCAGGCCAACGCCGGCCCGCTGGATGAGCCGGGGGCATCGCCGCCCGTCCGGCCGACCCCGGCCCCGACAGCCGCCCCGAAGCCGAGGCTGCGCGTGCCGGCGATGGGCACGGCGGGCTGGCCGATGCCCACCGAGGGCCTGCGATGAGGAACCGGTTTGCGACGGCCGAGGTGCCAGCGCCGGCCGCGCTGCGCTGACCGCTCGACGCTGGCCGGTGCCGGCTTGACGCTAGATGCCGCGAGCCGGCCTCGGTGCCACGTGGCGGCAGCAGCAGGATGCCGCGCGTGGCGTCACGGCCGCGCACCGCAGGACCGATGAGCGAAGACCTTCCCTACTGGAGCCTGCCGGCCGACGAGATGCTCGCGCGGCTGGGCTCGAGTGCGTCGGGGCTGCCGGAGCCCGAGGCCGCGGCCCGCCTGGCGAACGAAGGCCCCAACGTCGTCCGGCCGCAGCGCGACACGACCCTGCTGCACCTCGCGCTGCGGCAGTTCGCCAGCCCGCTGGTGCTGATCCTGGTCGTCGGCGCCGTCATCTCGCTCTTCGTGCACGAGTGGTGGGATGCGGTGACCATCCTCGTCATCTTGCTGGGCAGTGCGGCCCTCGGCTTCGCACAGGAGGCGCGTGCCTCGGCCGCGATGGCGCGGCTGCGCGAACGCCTGGCCCTGACGTGCCGTGCCCGCCGTGGCGGGACGGTCGGCACCGTCCCGGCGGCGTCGCTGGTGCCCGGCGACATCGTCGAGCTCAGCGCCGGCAACCTCGTGCCTGCCGATGGCGTGGTGCTCGCCTCGCGCGATTTCCTGGTCGTCGAGTCCAGCCTCACGGGCGAGTCGCTGCCGGTGGAGAAGCGGCCCGGCCAGGTGCCGGCCGGCGCGCCGTTGCGCGAGCGCGCGAACAGCGTCTTCCTCGGCAGTTCCGTGCGCAGCGGCACGGCCAGCGTGCTCGTCGTGCGCACCGGGCGCCGCACGGCCATGGGGGGCGTGGCGGCGCGTCTCGCCGCGCCAGCCCCCGAGGGGGACTTCGCGCGTGGCGTGCGCCACTTCGGCGAACTGCTGCTGCGCGTCATGCTGGCGGTCGTGGTCGCCGTGCTGGTGGTCAATCAGTGGCTCGGGCGGCCGGTCATCGACTCGCTGCTCTTCGCGATGGCGCTCGCCGTGGGGCTCTCGCCGGAACTGCTGCCCGCGATCGTCAGCGTCGCCTTGTCGGGCGGGGCACGCCGCCTCAATGCCGCCGGGGTGCTCGTGCGGCGGCTGGAGGCGATCGAGGACCTCGGCGGCATGGATGTGCTCTGTACCGACAAGACCGGCACGCTGACGACCGGCCTCATGGCGCTCGAGGCGGCCGTGGACACCGAGGGCGCGCCGTCGCGGGAGGTGCTGCAGCTGGCGTGCCTGAACGCGTCGTTCGAGACCGGCATCGAGAACCCGATGGATGTGGCCCTCGTGGCCGCCAGCCGCGACGCTGGGCTCACGACCGCGGGCTGGAGCAAGGTCGACGAGATCCCGTACGACTTCGTGCGCAAGCGCCTGACGATCGTGGCGCAGCCCATGTTGGCCGGGGGCGCTGAAGCGCGCCACTGCATGATCGTCAAGGGGGCCGCGGCGCCGGTGCTGGGCATCTGCCGCGAGGTGGCGCAGGCCGGCGGCCGCGTGCCGCTGACCGAGGCCCTGCGGCAGCGCCTGGCCGACGACCTGCGCGCGCATGGCGAGCGCGGCGTGCGCGTGCTCGCCCTGGCCACGCGCGAGGGTCCGCCGCTGGAACGCTACGAGGTGGCCGACGAGACCGGCCTGACGCTGCGCGGCTTCCTGCTCTTCGCCGACCCGCCCAAGCCCGAGGCGGCGGACACCTTGCGCGCACTCGCCGCGCGCGGCGTGCGCGTGAAGATCCTCACCGGCGACAACCGGCATGTCGCGGCGCATGTCGGCGCGACGCTCGGGCTCGACCCCGGGCGGCTGCTCACCGGCGAGGCCATCGCCGGCCTGCGCGACGAGGCCCTGTGGCACCTGGCCGAGACGACCGACCTCTTCGTCGAGCTCGAACCGGCGCAGAAGGAACGCATCGTGCGCGCCCTGCAGCACCGCGGGCATGCCGTCGGCTACCTGGGCGACGGCATCAACGACGCGCCGGCGCTGCACGCGGCGGACGTGGGCATCTCCGTGGACCAGGCCGTCGACGTGGCGCGCGAGTCGGCCGACCTCGTGCTGCTGCGGCCTGACCTGGCGCTGTTGCTGGCCGGCATCGTGGAGGGGCGGCGCACCTTCGCCAACACGATGAAGTACATCGCCATCACCACGAGCGCCAACTTCGGCAACATGGTGAGCATGGCGCTGGTGACGCCGCTGCTGCCCTTCCTGCCGCTGACCGCGACGCAGATCCTGCTCAACAACCTGCTGTCCGACCTTCCATCGCTGGCCCTGTCCACCGACGCCGTCGACGAGCAGCACTTGCAGCGCGCGCAGCGCTGGGACGTGCACGAGGTGCGCCGGTTCATGATCGCGTTCGGCCTCACCAGTTCGGTGTTCGACCTCGCGGCCTTCGCCCTGCTGATGCGCGGCTTCGAGGCCGACGCACCGCTCTTCCACAGCGCCTGGTTCGTGCTGTCGCTGCTCACCGAACTGGCCGTCGTGCTGGTGCTGCGCACGCGCTTGCCGGTGTGGCGCAGCCGCCCTGGCGCGCTGCTGGTGGGTGCGACCGTGGCCATGGCGCTTGTGGCGCTGGCGCTGCCCTACGTGCCGCCGGCGGCGCGCTGGTTCGGGCTGGTGCCGTTGGCCGGCAGCCTGCTGGCGACGATGCTCGTGCTGGTCGTCGCCTACGCGCTCGCCACCGAGGGTGTGAAACACGCGCTGGCGGCTTCCGCCCGCAAGGCCCATCCGGCTTGAGCGTGCTCAACGGCAGCGCGGCAGCCCTCCTTAGATTGCCTTTGCGTGACGCGCCCAGGACGGCGCGACGCGACCCCACCCAACCGAAGGAGCCCGTCATGAACGCACTGACCCGCAGCGACAAGATGTTCGACGACCTGTTCCCCGAGTTCTTCCGCCGCTTTGCGCGGATGCCGGCCACGATCGAGGGGCCGGCCGACATCCGCGTCGAGGTGAAGGAGGACGACAAGGGCTACGAGGTGCGCGCCGAGGTGCCCGGCGCGAAGAAGGAGGACATCCGCGTCGCCATCGACGGCAACGTCGTTTCCATCAGCACCGAGGTGAAGGAAGAGAAGGAGGAGAAGTCGGAGAAGGGCGCCGGCGGTCGGCGCACCCTCGTGCGCGAGCTGTACTACGGCAGCTGCGCGCGCAGCTTCACGTTGCCGCACGAAGTCGACGCCAAGGGCTCGACCGCCAAGCTCGACAACGGGGTGCTCACGCTGCGACTGCCTCGGGCCACCGAGAGCGCGAGCCGGACGTTGAAGATCGACTGAGCGCCCGCCGCGAAGGGGCCGCGCCCTTGGCCGGCTCCTCCAGCGGCCCGCGCGTGCAGTGCGCATGCGCGCGCAGGCCTTCCATGTCGACGATCTCGACCTCGCGGTTGGCCACCAGCAGGAAGCCGCGGTCGGCCAGCAACCCGAACGAGCGGCTCACCGTCTCGTGCGCCACGCCGAGGTGGCTGGCGATCTCGCGCCGGTTCATGCGCAGGCGCAGGCGCCGCGGCGACAGCCCTTGCTCGGCCATGCGAACAGAAACATGCAGCAGGAAGCGCGCCAGGCGCGCGTCGGCGGCCACGGCCGACATCAACTCCGCCAGCTCGATGGCGCGGCTGATCTGCCTCGAAAGCGTCGCCTGCAAGGCGTGGTCGAAGCCGGCGTGTGCGTGGCGCAGACCGTCGAATTGGCGCAGTGGCAGCGTGAACACGACGCTGTCCTCCAGCGCGATGGCGGCGCTTGCATAGTGCCCGTTCGCCAGCCCGTCGTAGCCCAGCAGGTCACCGCGAAGGGCGAATCCGAGCACGTGTTCGTAGCCGTCGTCGCCTGTCTTCACGCTCTTGAAAGTGCCGGCGTGCACGACGCAGATCTGGCGCGCCGGCGCGCCTTCGTGCAGCAAGGCCGAGCCGGCAGCGACACGCTGGCGCAGCGGCGGCGATGCGTCCAGCGAAGGGGTGGGCGCCGCAACCAGTTCCTGCAGGACGCGCAAGAGGTCGGACTCAAGGTCGGGGTTCGGCCGGGCCGGTGGCGCCACCATGATCGGATCGCGGTTGGAGAGCGTGTGCAGCATGGTCCGTACTCCTGCTTCGTTGATTGGTCTTGTGGCCCCGCGCCGTGGCGCTACCGATGCAGGGAGCTTGGCCCTCCAAGGGGCCGGCGGCAATCGGCCAGTGGCTTGCGCCAACGCGCCATTGCGACGCGCTTCGACGTCAGCCGTTTGGCGGACGCGTTCGGAAAAGTCCTACAGCGGCGCGGCGTATTTGGATAGGACTTGAGGCGGATCAAGCCGCCGCGTGCAGCAGCGCTTGGCGGCCCACGGGATGGGTTGTCGAATCGAACTGTGCCCGCAGATGCGCTGCGGCCAGTTCATCGAACCATCATCAGCATGTCCGCCAACTCACCACCGCAACCGCGCAAGTCACGGCAGCGCCCGCATGGCGAGGCATCGCTGGTGGTGGGCCCGGAAGTGACCGAATCGCTCGGCGACGTCACGGCGACGGCGCACGAGGCCATCGTGCTCGTCGACGAAGGACAGCGTGTCATCGGCTTCAACCCGGCGGCCGAATTGCTGTTCGGTTGCAGCGCCAGCGAGGCCCTGGGCGCGTCGCTGGATCGCTTCGTCCCCGCCTGGGCGCGGAACAAGCACGCAGAGCAGGCGCGCCGGTTCGTGGTGTCGGCCGAGGCGCAGCGGAACCACGCCGCCAGGCGGCGCTTGGCGGCCGTGCGCGCGGACGGCCGCGAGATCGGCGTCGAGGTGACCCTGTCGCACGTGCAGGCGCTGGTCGGCGGCGAGTCCCGCCGCTGGTCGGCGGCGCTGGTGCGCGACTTGAGCACCGAGGATGCACTGCGTGGCGAAGTCGATCTGATGACGCGCCGGCTCTTCGCGGCGCTCGACGCCACACCGGTGGCGGTGTGGATCACCGAGGACGAGCGCATCGTGTACGCCAACCGCATCGCCGCGCGGCTCGCCGCGGCGCCGGATGGCGAGGCGCTGCGCGCGCGCATGCTGGACTCGCTGCTCACGCCGGCCACGCTGGCGGCCCTGCGCGCCGCGACCGCCGAGGGTGCACTGGACGCGTCCGATCCGACCGTGCGTGTGCCGGGCCAGTTGCGACGCGAGGACGCTGCCTTGCGCGACATCGAGATCGTGCTCGCGCCGCTGCCGGACCACGGCCATGCCGTGGTGCAGATGGTGGTCGACGACGTCACCGAGCAACGTCGCCACGCCGCCGAGCAGGAGCGTTCCGGACGTGTGCTGCGCCGCCTGCAGGCCAACGTGGTGGAGGCGCGCGAAGAGGAGCGCCGGCGCATCGCTCGCGAGTTGCACGACGAACTCGGCCAGCGGCTCACGGCGCTGAAGATGGAGGTGAGCAGCCTGGCCAAGCGGGTCGGCCTGCAGGCTGCCGACGCGCCGGTCAGCAGCATGCTCGCCATGCTGGACGAGACCGTGGCGGCCGTGCGGCGCATCGCCTCGGACCTGCGGCCGCTGATGCTCGACGACCTCGGGCTCAACGCAGCCATCGAGTGGCTGGTTCGGGACACGGCACGCCGCACCGGCATCGACATCTCGGTGCAGTTGTCGGAGGCGCCTGAGTCGCCCGGCGAACGCCTTGCGACGGCGCTGTACCGCATGGTGCAGGAAGGTCTGACGAACGTGGTTCGCCATGCTCAGGCGCGGCATGTGCAGGTGCAGTTGCGCCGGGACGGCGACGCGCTCGAGCTCACCGTCACGGACGACGGCGTCGGCCTGCCCGAGCCGGGAGCGGTGCGCGAGGACGCCTACGGCTTGCTCGGCCTGCGCGAGCGCGTGGCGATGCTCGGCGGCACGCTGATGCTGGAAAACCGCCCCGAAGGCGGCGCACGCCTGGCCGTGCGCCTGCCGCTGGTGCGCAAGGCCCGTGCGGGCTCATGAAGGAAGGAATCGACGTGGACGTGTCTGCACAGACGAGTACCTGCCGATGCCCGAGCGGCTTGCGCATCATCGTCGTCGACGACCATGCGGTGGTGCGCGAGGGGCTGGTTCGCATCCTCGAGGGCACGGGGTGCGGCTTCGCCGTTGCCGAGGCGAGCAGCGGCTTCCAGGCACTGGAGTGGCTGAGGCGCAACCCGGTCGACCTGGCCATCGTCGATCTCTCGATGCCGGGCATGAGCGGCATCGACCTGATCCGCCGCGTGCGCAGCGAGTTCCCGGCGACGGCGGTGCTCGTCCTGAGCATGCACGCCGAGGAACAGTATGCGATGCGCGCCTTCAAGGCCGGCGCCTCGGGCTACGTCACCAAGGACCGGGCCGGGGCCGAACTGGTGGATGCGGTGCTCAAGGTGGCGCGCGGCGGCGCCTACGTGACCGAGAGCCTGGCTGAGCGCGTGGTGCAGCAACTCAACGGCACCTCCGAGGTGCCGCGGCACGAGCGACTATCGGACCGCGAGCACGAAGTATTGCGCCGCATCGTGGCCGGCGAGCGGCTGGCCGACATCGCCAACGCACTGCACCTGTCGATCAAGACCGTCAGCACACACAAGCGCCGCATCCAGGACAAGCTGGGCCTGCCGTCGACCGCGGCGCTGGTGCGCTATGGCATGGAGCAGGGGTTGGTCGCGGACGAGCCGGTCCGCTGACGCGGCCTCGGAGGACTCTCCGCGCCCATCTCCGGGCGTCGCGCGGGCGATCCCCGGCCCTCATTGCCGCTCGAAACCGGCCGACAGCCGGGCTGCGAGCCAGGCCCCTGCCAGGTGGGCCATCGCTTCAAGCGAACCGGGTTCCCCGAATCCGGGGGCGGCGCCCGGAACCACCTCGAGGCGCTTCTCGCATGTCAGTTCGAGCATGGCCGCGCGATTGAACGCCAGGCCCTCGGGATCGTTGCCGCCGACGATGAGCAGTGTCGGGATCGCCAGGCGCGCCAGCGCCGGCCCGGCCAGATCGGGCCGGCCGCTGCTGGCCACCACAGCCGCCACGCGCGCCGGGCGCCTCGTGGCGGCGGTGAGCGCAGCGCCTGCCGCCACGCCGGTGGCCCACAGACCCGTGGGCAGGTGGGCGAGCTCGTCGCGGCGGGCCGCCCAATCGAGGGCGTCGACGGTGCGCGCGGCCAGCAGCGAGAGGTCGCTGGCGTGGGGGTGGTCTTGCGTCTCATGCCCGTCGAGGCGATCGACGATCAAGGAGGCCAGCCTGTGCTGCGTGAGAAGCCGCATGACTTTCTCGTGGCGCGCATGGTGACCCCCAGCGTCCGGCGGAAATGCGCCTCCGAGCGGATCCTGGGCCTGGCTCGCGTGCGTGCAGATGACCAACCCGCGCGCACCGGGCGGCAGCGTCAACGTGGCGGGCACGGCGGGCGCCTCGAGCCGGATGCTGCGCGTGCGGGGAGGCCTCGCCTTGCGCGTCGCGCCGGGCGGCGCTCCTGTCGGAATCCTGGCACCCATCATGACCCGCTTGGCATCGATCGATTCGCTGTCGATCACCTCGCGGCCGACCGACCATCGATCGACCAACTCGCAATCCAGGAAGCCATGGTCGCGCCGGTGGCGGCGCCGTGGTTGAGCCTGCGCAACGGCAGACGACGCGGCGTGCGCAACGCCGCCTTGCGCTTCACACCTTGCGCGCCGAGACGCGCACGCCGTCGCGGACGGTGCCAGGTGGATAGACGATGACCTGCTGGCCGGGGCTGAGGCCGCTGCGCACCCAGGCGGTGCCTCCGTTGCGGGCACCGAGTTGCACGGTGCGCAGCGTGGCGCGCCCGCCCTGGACGACGAAGACGGCATGGGCTTCGGCGACGTGGGGCCCCGGCACCGATGCAGCAGCGTTTCCGGAAGCCGCCATGGCCGCAGGGGCGGCGGCGGTCGGCCCCGTGGTGCTGACCGCACCGCCCGCATCCGGTCTGGCCTGCGCAAGCTCGCCGGACGGCAAAGGGAAGACCGCACTCACCGGCACCTGCACCGCGTCCGTGCGCGCCAGGGTGACGATGCGCACGCCGACGCGATAGGCGTCGCCGAGCGCGGCCCACTGCTCGCGCGGGCTCGTGAGGTCGATCAGCACTCGCACGCGCTGCTCCTCGACGCCGAGGGCCGAGACCTTGGTGAAGGCACCCGGCTCGACGGCGCGCACCCGCCCTTCGAGTGTTGTCGGTCCGCCCCAGCGTTCGATGCGCACGCGGCTGCCGGGTGGCGTGCCGAGCGCATCGGTCGTGAGCAACTCGGCAACGATCTCGAGGCGGGCCGTGTCGCCCAGTTCGACCAGCGGCGAACCGAGGGGCACCGTCGTCTCGCTCGTCTGCAGCACCCGCAGGACACGGCCGCCCACTGGGGCATGCACCGTGAAGGCGCGGACCGAGGCGAGGGCGCTGGCGGGGCTGACCGCACCAAGGGCAGCGCGCGCCTGCTCGACCTCGTGCCCGGCGATGCGGCGTTCGGCGGCGGCCGCGTCGAGCTCGCGCTCGGCCGCCAGCACGCCGAGGCGGTCGGTCTCGAGCTTGGTCGGCGCGATGAAGCCCTGCTGCGCCAGCTGTTCGCTGCGCTTCATCTCGCTGCGCGCCTGCTCGAGGGCCACCTTGGCGCGTTCGCCGCGCGAGATGGCGCGTTGCACGTTGTCCTCGCCGGCGGCGACGCGGGCGCGCAGTTCGCGCTGCGTGCGCTCGTCCTGCAGCGCCGGCAGCACCGGCGTCAAGGTGGCCACGGGCTGACCGGCGACCACCGCGTCGCCCTCGCGCAGCGTGATGCGCGCCAGGCGCCCGGCCAGGGGCGCCGAGACGACGTAACGATCCGCGATGCGGGTCTTGCCGTCCTCGTCGATCGTCGTTTCGAAGGGGCCGGTGGTCACCGCCGCGAGCTCCACTTCCACAGCGCGGGGCGAAAAGGCCCAGGCCAGCAGCAGCGCGAGCACGACGCCGCCGCCGCCGGCCAGGATCCACGTCTTCTTCTTCATCATCGTTCCTTCATCGGTCCCTGCGCGTGCGCCGGCTGGCCGGTGTCTCGCGCGGGTCCATCACCTCACGTCATTCCTGAACATCGCCCGCACATCACTCGCGCGTCTTCAACGCCGCCACCATGTCCAGCCGGTCGATGCGCCGGCGCACCACGAGCGCACTGCCCACGCCCGAGGCGAGCACGGCCAACGCCGCCCAGGCGTAGGTGGGCGGGCGTATGACCACGGGAAAGAAGAACTGGTCGGACTTGAGCAGTCCGGCCACCAGGTGCACGAGCCCGTAGCCGAGCGCCATGCCCAGCGGCAGCGCCACGGCGATGCAGATCGCCATCTCGCCCAGCAGCAGGCCCGAGACCTCGGCGCGTGTGAACCCGAGCACGCGCAGGCTGGCCAGCTCCCAGGTGCGCTCGGCCAGGGCGATGCGCGCGTTGTTGTAGACCACGCCGACGGCGATGATGGTGGCGAAGGCGGTGAGGATGGTGCTCATGATGCGCACGTTGCGTGCGCTCACCTCCTGCATGTTGCGCAGCATCGTCGCCTTGCTGAAGGCGCCGACGATGCGCGGCAGCGCCTTCGTCGCGGCCAGCAGCGCCGGCTCGCCGCCGCGCTCGACCGCCACCGCGAACCAGGTCGACTGGTCGCCCTCCTGCAGCAGCCGGTTCAGCGCCCGCCGCTCCATGTAGGCGTTGAGGCCCATCATCTCGCGCGCCGTGGCCGACAGCGTGACCGACACCGTGCGTTGCCGCCCCTCGAGAATCTCGACCTGCACCGGGTCGCCCACGCGCAGGCCGAGCTTCTCGGCGAGGCGGTCGGTCATCACCAGTGACTCCTCCGAGCCCGTGTCCAGGCGGCTCACCTCGTGGTTGTCGACGTCGATGATGCGCGTCAGCTCGGCGCGTGGCGTGTGGCCGCGGATCTGGCCACGCTCGCTCAAGTGGCCGTTGATGAAGCGCACCGGCACGTCTCGCCCCGACTCGACGGCGATGGCGCCGGGCAGGCGGGCCACCTCGTGGCGGGCGTTGTTGTCCGCTGCCTCGGCCAGCCACAGGATGACGTCGCTGCGCATGCCGACGTTGAACTGCGAGTCGACGATGTAGTCGATGGCGTCGCGAAAGAAGTTGCCCATGACGACGATGGCCACGGCGGCGGCGACCCCGGCGACGGACAGCCCCGTGCGCAGCGGCCGGCGCTCCATGTTGCGCAGGATCATGCGCAGGGCCGGGCCGATGCGGCGGATGCCCAGGCGCTCGAGCACGGTGCGCCGGAAGCGGCCGGGGGCCGGCGGGCGCATTGCCTCGGCCGGCGCCAGGCGCACCGTGGCGAGGATGGCGTTGAGCGTGCCGCCCACGGCGGTGGCCACGGTGATGGCGAAGCTGATGGCCAGCAGCTCGGGCGCGATGTGATGCTCGAAGGTTGGGAACTGGAAGAACTCGGCGTACAGGCCCGTGAGCATCGTGCCCATCCAGTCGCCCAGCGCCACGCCGAGCGCCAGTCCGACGAGCACGATCACGAGCACCAGCTTGAGGTAGTGCAGGCCGATCGTGCGGTTGGGGTAGCCGAGCGCCTTGAGCGCGGCGATCTGCTCGCGTTGCGTCGCCACGAGGCGCGAGACGACCACGTTCAACAGGAAAGCGGCGACGCCGAGGAAGATGGCCGGCAGCACCGTGCCGAGCACGTACTGCTCCTTGATCTCGTTGTCGAGCATGGCGTGCGAGGCCTGGTCCTTGCGCCCGTGCGCCTCGCGCCCGCCGTAGCGCGAGAGATGCCGGGTGAGGCCGGCGCGCACGCCGCGTTCGTCGGCGCCGGGGGCGAGCTTGAGCGACACGCGGTTGAAGGCCCCGTTCATGTCGTAGGCGGCGGCGAGCGCCTCGTGTGGCACCCAGAAGATGCCGAAGCCGCGCAGGTCGGGCATGCCCATCAGCCCGGCGAAGATGAACTCGGGCGATAGCGCGATGCCGCTCACCACCAGCGTGCGGCGCTTGCCATTGACGAGCGCCGACAGCCGCGAGCCCGGTTTCAGGCCGCGTGCGTCGGCAAAGGCGGCCGAGACGAGGGCCGGGATGGCGTTGTCGGCGACGCGCACTTCGTCGAAGCCGCGCCCGTTGCGCAGCGTGACGCGGTTCATGCGCGGCAGCTGGCGCGGGTCGATGCCGATCAATTGCCCGAGCACCGGGTCGGGCACGTCGGGCAGCTCGATGCGCACGACCTGCTCGATGGTGGTCTGCACGTCGGCCGCGCCCGGCACCTCGCGCAGGGTGGCCGCCAGCGCGTTCGGCGCCCGCTTGACCGAGGCGAAGACGTCGGCGAAGCGGCCCTCGGCGTAGTAGCGGTCGCGCGCCAGCGCCAGCGACTCGACCGCCGACAGCGTGGTGATGAAGCCACCGATGCCGCTGGCGACGACGAGGGCGATGGTGAGCGCCTGGCTCCACATCAGGCGCAGGTCGCGCAGCAGCTTGCGGTCGAGCGCCTTCACCTGGTGACCCTCGTGACCCTCGTGCGCGCGGCGCTCACCAGCTCAACTCCGAAGGGCTGATCTTGTGCTCGTTGATCTGCACGTTCTGGATGCGGCCGTCACCCAGGTGCAGCACGCGGTCGGCCATGCCCGCGATGGCGGCGTTGTGCGTGATCACCACCGCCGTGGTGCCGAGCTCGGCGTTGATGCGCGCGATGACCTCGAGCACGAGCTTGCCGGTCTGGTAGTCGAGCGCGCCGGTGGGTTCGTCGCACAGCAGCACCTCGGGGCGCTTGACGATGGCGCGTGCGATGGCCACCCGCTGCTGCTCGCCGCCCGAGAGCTGCGCCGGGAAATGGTCGCGCCGCGGCGTCAGGCCGACGAGCGCGATGGCCTCGTCGATGGGCATCGGATCGCGCGCGATGTCAGTGACGAGGGCCAGGTTCTCGCGCACCGTGAGGCTGGGGATCAGGTTGTAGAACTGGAAGACGAAACCGACGTGCTCACGGCGATAGGTGGTGAGCTCGCTCTCGCTGGCGTCGCTGAGGCGGTGCTCGGCGAAGCGCACCTCGCCGCCGCTGGGCACGTCGAGGCCGCCGAGGATGTTGAGCAGCGTGCTCTTGCCGCTGCCCGAGGCGCCGAGCAACACGACGAACTCGCCGCGCCAGATGTCGAGGTCGACGGCGCGCAGCGCATGCACCTGCGTGTCGCCGCTGCCGTAGACCTTGCTCAGGCCGCGGGCGCTGAAGACGGGATCGCGGTGGGCGGTGCCCGCACCGCCCGTGGTGGCGTCGGCGTTGGGTTCCATGGTCAACGGCAATCGAGGACCGCGGCGCCCGTGAGGCGACCGCTGCGCAGCCGCGCCAGCGCCTCGTTGGCTTTGGCGAGGGCGAAGACCTCGACGGTGCTCGAGACCGGGTGCTCGGCCACCCATTCGAAGAAGGCTTCGCCGTCGCGCCGCGTCAGGTTGGCCACCGAGCGCACGCAACGTTCCTTCCACAGCAGCGAATAGGGCATGGCGGGCAGGTCGCTCATGTGGATTCCGGCGCAGACGATGGTGCTGCCGGGATCGCTGTGCGCGAGCGCGATGGGCACCAGCGCGCCCACGGGCGCGAAGAGCAACGCCCCATCGATGGGCGTGGGCGGCGTTTGATCCGAGCCACCCGCCCAGTGCGCGCCGAGTGAGCGGGCCAGGGCCTGCGCTGCGGTGTCGCCCGGGCGCGTGAAGGCGTAGACACGGCGGCCCTGCTGCAGTGCGACCTGGGCCACCAGATGGCCGGCGGCGCCGAATCCATAAAGCCCCAGCGTGCGCGCGGCGCCGGCCATGCCGAGTGCGCGCCAGCCGATGAGGCCGGCGCACAGCAACGGTGCGGCTTGCTCGTCGCTGGTGGCCGGCGGCAATGCGAAGCAGAAGTCCTCGCGGGCGGTCATGTACTCCGCATAGCCGCCATCCACCGTCCAGCCGGTGAAGCGCGCCGACTCGCACAGGTTCTCGCGGCCGCTGCCGCACCAGCGGCAGGCGCCGCAGGTGTCGTGCAGCCAAGGAACGCCGACACGTGCGCCGAGCCGGAAGCGGGACGTGCCGGCACCGGCGACGACGACACTGCCGACCACCTCGTGCCCGGGCACGCAGGGGAAGCGCCGCAGCGGCAGTTCGCCGTCGACGACGTGCAGGTCGGTGCGGCAGACGCCGCAGACGTGCACGCGCAGCAGCAACTCGCCGACGCCGGGTGGCGCCACCTCGCGCTCGATGGCGTGCAGCGTGGCCTCGCCCGGCCGCATGAGGGCCATGCCGCGGCCTCGGCGCGGCAGGGTTGGGCGGGGCGTGGACGGCACGATGCCGCTACCGTAACGGCGGAACTGGCGGCCGCGCTTGACCGTGCGCAAGCGGCCCGCAGGCGCGCGGTGGGCGCAGCGGACCTCATCTGGCCGCCTTTGCCCCGCTGTTCGGGCCCACCGGCCGGGCGTGTCTTCCTAGACTGCGAAGGCACCTTTCCGCTATTGCGGCACCGGCCATGGCACTTCTCGACCTCACGCGCGCCCGTTCCGCCGCTGGCCAAGATGCCGATGCCACTCGCGTGCGCCCGGCGCAGGCGGGGGCCCGGGGCGGGGTCACACGCGCCTCGCGCGGCGCGGGAGACCGGCGAGGTCGGCCCCTGCACGAGGCGGCCGGGACGGCCGATGCCGACCGGACCCTGGTGCGCGCCGACCCCGACCACACGGTCGTGCGCCCGGTCCACGAGCACACCGTCGTGCGGCCGGCGGCAGGCCGCGGCGGCGCCGAGGCGACGACCGCGCCGCTGCACGCCTGGCCCGGACCGCCGCCGTTGCCGCAGGCGCGCCCGCTGGCGCTGCCGGCCGCGACGCGCCTGCACGAGTACCGCATCGAGGCCGTGCTCGGCCAGGGCGGCTTCGGCATCACCTACCTCGCCACCGATGCGCATCTGAACGCCAGGGTGGCGATCAAGGAGTTCCTGCCCGAGGGCATCGTCTTCCGCACCGCCGAGGGCGAGGTGCGCCCGAATGCCAGCATGCACGTGCAGCGCTACCAGGAGGGGCTGCGCAGCTTCCTGGCCGAGGCGCGCACGCTGGCGACATTCCGCCACCCGGCCATCGTTCGCGTTGCACGCTTCTTCGAGGCGCGGGGCACCGCCTACATGGTGCTCGAGTACGAGGAGGGCGAGCCACTGCGCACCTGGTGGCCGCAGCACCGCGGCATCGGCGAGGCGCGGCTCGTGGAACTGCTGCTGCCGTTGCTGGAAGGTCTGGCCGCCGTGCACGAGGCCGGCTTCCTGCATCGCGACATCAAGCCCGACAACATCCAGGTGCGGGCCGGCGACGGCAGCCTCGTGCTGCTGGACTTCGGCAGTGCCGGGCAGGTGGCGGCCCTGGCTGGCACCGACGCGGTGATCGTCACGCCGGGATACGCGCCGATCGAGCAGTACGGCTTCGGCGCGCAGGGCCCGTGGACCGACCTCTATGCGCTGGCAGCGACGCTGTACTGGGCGACCACGGCGCACCGCGTGCCCGATGCCGAGGCACGCTCGGCCAACCCGACGCTGTACCTGCCGGCGACCAGCGAAGAGGTGGCGGCCCGCATCGCCGCAGCCGGGCAAAGCTACGGGCGCGCCTTCCTGGCGGCGCTCGACGCAGCTTTGCAGACCGACGCCATGCAGCGCCCGCGCGACGTGGCGCAGTTTCGGCGCGCGTTGTGCGCCGACCACGTCGCGAGCCTCGACCTGCAGGCGGCCCTGCAGCACGACGAGGCAGCCCGTGCGGAGGAGGGCCGCGGCACCGCCACCGGCACCGCTTCATTCGACACAGGCCCGGAAGGGGCCGACCGGCGCCGATCCTGGTGGGCCCCGGGCCTGGCCCGCTGCCGCCGGGCCGTGCAACGGCTGCGTGCGCCGCGCGACTGGCCGCTCGCCTTCAAGCTCGCCGTGCTGCTGGTGGCCACCGCGCTGCTGCCGATGGGACTGGCGGGGGCCTGGAACCTGCGCGGTGGCACCGAGGCGCTGGCGCGCGGCGAACTGGCCAACGTGCAGCGCATCGCGCGCGGTGGCGCCGGTCGCATCGGGCAGTTCATCGCCGACGCGCGCCACGTGGCCCGCGGGCTGGCCGGAGACGCCGACTTCGCGGCGTTTCTGCAGCGGCCGGATGAAGTAGAGGCGCCCGCGCTGCAGCGCAGGATGCAGGGCCTCGTGCGAGCCGACCCCGACCTGCAGCTGATCATCCTGATGGACCTGCAGGGGCGGGCGCTGGTCTCCAGCGACCCGGCGGTGATGGGGCGCAGCTTTGCCTTCCGCCGCTACTTCCGCGAAGCCTCGGCCGGCCGGCCGTCCACGAGCGGCATCGTCGTCGGCGCCGGGGCCGGGGCGAGCGGCTTCGTCGTCGCCGAGCCGGTGGCCGGCCCCGACGGCGACCCGGTGGGCGTGCTCGTGCTGCGCGTGCTCGCGGCGTCGGTGGCGAGCATCATGGACGAGCTCGGTGAAGACGGCGTGCTGACGCCGATGCTGGTGGACGGCGACGGCGTCGTGTTGCACCACCCGCGGCGCGAGCGCATCTTCTCGAGCCTGGCGCCACTGACGGCGCCGCAGCAGGTCGATGTGCGGGCCGACCAGCGCTACCGGCGCGACCGGGTGGCATCGCTCGACGAACTGGACCTGGCGCGGTTGATGATGAACGGGTCCGCCTCAGGGCATGGCAGCTACCGCTCTGTGCAGGACGGGCGGGAGGAGATCGCCGGCTTCGCGGCCGTGCCGGGGCACGACTGGCGCGTCGCGGTGAGCGCCTCGCGCCATGCCTTCGAGGCGCCGATGCGCGAGCTGTACCACCAGCTGCTGTGGAGCGTGCTGCTGGCGGGGGCGCTGTTCACGGCGCTCGCCTTGCGCTTCTCGCGTGGCATCGTGCAGCCGATCCGTGACCTGACGGCGGCCGCCAACGCGCTGAAGGCGGGAGACTTCGATGCGGCGCGCGTGCCGGTGCGCGCGCGCGACGAGGTCGGCCAACTCGGCCGCACGTTCAACGTCATGCTCGAGGTGCTGCGGCAGCGCGAAGTGCAGCGGCGGGTGGACCGGCGCTAGCGCGTTCACGGATGCGTTGGGCTCCCCTGGCGCCCAGGGCAGCGTGACAATCGGTGCGAGGCCCTGCGGCCGACTTCCAACCTCCGAAAGCGCCCCATGGCCCAGCCCCATCCCCTCTTCGTGCTCAACGGTTCGAACCTGAACATGCTGGGCCGGCGCGAGCCGCACCTCTACGGCACCACGTCGCTCGGCGACATCCAGGGCCGCACCGAGAAACTCGCCGCCGAACTTGGCCTCGCGTGCGACTTCCGCCAGACGAACCACGAAGGCGTGCTCGTCGACTGGATCCAGGAGGCCTACGAGAAGGAAGCGGCCGTGATCATCAACCCGGCCGGTTTCTCCTTCGGCTGCGTGCCTGTGCTCGATGCGCTCAAGCTCATCAGCAAGCCGCTGGTCGAGGTGCACATCACCAACATCCACCAGCGGCCGGCGCCCTACACGCACTCGACCGTCTCGCTCGTCGCCAAGGGCGTGATCTGCGGCCTCGGGCCCGCCGGCTACCTGCTGGCGGTGCGGGCGGTGGCCGACGCGCTCGGCACCGCCGGGATCTAGCCCTTGTAGCCCATCAGGCGGGGCAGCCAGAGCACGAGATCGGGGACCAGCATGATCAGCGCCAGAGCGCCGATCATGACCCACAGGAACGGCATCACCTCGCGCACGATGTCGCGCAGCGGCACCTCGGCGACCTTGCTCATCATGAAGAGCAGCAGGCCGTAGGGCGGCGTGACGAGCCCGAGCATGATGTTCGTCACCGCCATGACGCCGAAGTGCACGGGGTCGACACCGAGTGCCTGCGCCGTGGGCAGCAGCACCGGCAGGATGACGAGGATGATGGTGGTGCCCTCGAGGAAGCAGCCGAGCACGAGCAGCAGCACGTTCACCACGAGCAGGAAGACCAGCGGCGACAGCTCGTAGGCCTTGAGGATGCCGCTCAGCGTGCGCGGGATGTTCTCCACCGTGATGACGTAGTTGAAGACGAGCGCACCGGCGATCAGCATGCCGATCGAGACGGTGACGCGCGCGCTCGTGCTCAAGGCCGTGTAGACGTCGCGCGCCGAGACGCTGCGGTACAGCAGCACCGACACCAGCAGCGCGTAGGCCGCGGCCACCGCGGCGGCCTCTGTGGGCGTGGTGACGCCGCTGTACAGGCAGGTGAGCAGGATCACCGGCATCAGCAGCGCGGGCAGGGCCTCCCAGGTGACGCGCGGCATGTCGCGCAGCGGCACGCGCGGCTCGACCGGGAAGTTGCGCCGGCGGGCGCTGATGGCAATCATCGCCATCTGCACCGCGCCCAGCAGCAGGGCCGGGATGACGCCGCCCAGGAACAGGTAACCCACCGAGGTGTTGGACACCAGCGCATAGAGCACGAGCGGGATCGACGGCGGCATGATCGGCCCGATCACCGACGACACCGTGGTCAGCGCGGCGGCGTAGGCGGGCGGGTACTTGCCGTCCTTCGTCATCAGCGTCTGCATCAGCTTGCCGGAGCCGGCGGCATCGGCCAATGCCGAGCCCGACATGCTGGCGAAGATGATGCTCTGCACCACGTTTACCTGCGCCAGCCCGCCGCGAAAGCGCCCGACGATGGCGTTGCAGAAGCGCAGCAGCCTGTCCATGATGCTGCCGGTGTTCATGAACTCGGCGGCGAGCACGAAGAGCGGAATGGCCAGCAGCAGGAAGCTGCCATACATGCCATTGAGCAGCTGCTCGGCCGCGGTGCCCATGTCGAGGCCCGCGAGGTAGAGGTACAGGATCGAGCCGCCGATCATCGCGTGCCCCACCGGCAGGCCGAGCAGGCTCAGGCCGACGATGGCGGCGATCGCCAGTGAGAAGGGGCTGGTCCAGTTCACAGGCCGTACCCCTTGTGCGCGATGTCCACTTCCTCGGGCGCTTCACCACGCAGGGCCCGCCAGGCAGCCCAGGCGTAACGCACCACCACCGCGACCGAGAACACCACGTACACCGAGTACAGGATGTCGAGGCGGATCTTCAGGTACGACGAGCTCTCCACCTTCATGAAGGCGACGTAGCTCACCGTGGCCGGCAGCGCCATGCCGAAGAGCACCACCGCCGCGACGGACACCGCCAGCGCGATCAGGCTCTTGGCGCGCGGGCCGACGGCGCTGGTGATGAGGTCGAAGCGGATCTCCTCGTCCTCCTTGAGCCAGAAGGCCGAGCCGAGCAGCACCATGTAGAGCCAGGCGATCACCGACAGCTCCGAAGACCAGCCGACCGGGAAGTTGAAGAAGTAGCGGAAGACGATCTGGACGATGAAGGCGACGAACATCACCGCCAGCAGTGCGGCGACGACGTTCTCGGCCCGGCGGCGGATCCACTCGACGGTGCGCTTCAATGCGGGGGGCATGCTCCTCCTTCACCCGGCCGATCGACGCAGCCGGGACGCGCATGCGCCGGTCGCATTTCGCCGGGCTGCGGTTCGACACGGGCGGCGCGTGCCGCCCCATTCCAACTACATCGCGTTGACCTTGTCCAGCATGCCCTTGGGCCAGGCCCTCGCTTCGTCGGAGGCGAGGTAGATCTTCTGCGCATGCGCGCGGAAGGCGGCGATGTCCGGCACGTACACGTCCAGGCCCTGGCGCTTGAAGCCCTCGGCAAGCTCGGTCTCGCGCTTCAGGTGCTCGGCCGTGCTCCAGGCCACCGCCTTGTCCATGGCGGCCTGGAAGGTCTTCTGCTTCGCCGCGCCGAGGGCGTTCCAGGCCTTCAGGTTCATCGTCATGACGTCGAAGGCGACGAGGTGCGAGGTCAGCACGACCTGCTGCATGACCTCGTAGAACTTCATGTTCTGCACGTTCGGCAGCGGGTTGTCCTGGCCGTCGATGGCACCGGTCTGCAGGCCCGTGTACGTCTCGGCATAGGCCATCGGCGTGGGGTTGGCGCCGATCGACTTGCCGAGCAGCTGCCAAGCGTCGCCCGGGGGCATGCGCAGCTTCACGCCGGCGAGGTCTGCAGGGGTGGCGATCTTCTTCTTGCCCTTCAGCCCCACCTGGCGCGTGCCGTAGAAGACCGGCGCGACGATCTTCACCTTCAGCTGCTCCTCGGCCATCTGCTTCATCTCGGTGGCGAGCGGGCTGGCGAAGAAGGCGTTGAGGTGGTTGGCGTCGCGGAAGAGGTAGGCCGAGGTCAGGATCGACCAGGCCGGCAGCTGCTTGGCGATGTCCTGCGGCGCGACGTTGCCGAGCTCGAGGTTGTCGCGCTGCAGCGCCACGAGCTCGGTGCCCTGCTTGAACAGGGTGCCGCCGAAGAAGGGCTCGATGGTCACGTCGGCGGCCACGTCGGCGGCGAGGCGGCGGACCATGTCGGCGCGGATGTCCTTGTCCGAGAACACGGCGGCCAGGCGCAGCGTGGGTTTGGCCTGCGCCAGCGCCGGCAGGGCGGGCGAGACGGCCAGCGCGGCCCCGAGTTGCAGAAGGTGTCGACGATCGATGCGGTGGTCCATGACGGTCTCCTCGTGGTGGACTGGGTGAATGTGAGCGGTGGGAACGACGGGACGGGCGGGCCTGGTGGGGCTAATGGGCCCGGGACCGGGCCGCAGCCCGGGTGGAACCGAGCCACGTGAGCACGATGTCGACCACCACCTGCCGGCGGTGAGCGACATCGCCTTTCGCACCCATCTCGCGCTGGAAGATCGTGCCGAAGGTGAACTGGTTGGTGACGTTGAACATGCCGAGCGCGGCGATGGCCATGTGCACGTCCAGCGGCTCGATGTCGCTGCGAAAGAGGCCGGCCGCGCGACCTCGTTCGATGACGGCCGAGAGCCGCTCGACGATCGGCCGGTTGAGCCGGCGCAGCGCCGGCGAGCGCTTCATGTGCGTGCCCTTCGCCTGGTTCTCGGAGACGACGAGGCGCACGAAGTACTCGTGCGCGACGTAGTAGTCGTAGGTGAACTCGACGATGCGCCGGATGGCCTCGAGGGGCGCCAGGTCATCGAGGCGGAGCTCGTTCTCGGCCTCGCGGATCTCGGCGTAGGCTTGCTGCAGCACGGAGAGGTAGAGCTTCTCCTTGCTGCCGAAGTAGTAGTTGATGAGCGCGCGCGTGGTGTTCGTGCGCCCGGCGATGGCGTCCATGCTGGCGGCGTCGTAGCCGCGCTCGGCGAACTCGGTCGTGGCCGCCGCCAGGATGCGCGCGCGGTTCGCTTCCGGCGACTTGGGCTTGCGCATCGCGAGCGTGCGGTCGGGCGAGAACTGCAGGGCCACCGGGTTCCTCGGTTGAGAGATCCGCTGAGGGATCGGTTGACCGGTCAGTCGACCGGCCAGTTGCCCGGTCGACGGTGTCGATCGACCGAATTGGCAAGGTCGACAGTAAAACTAACAGCCTCGCCAATTTGATGCAAGCCGGTTTCCCCTAGCCCCAGCTGCCTTGACAGGGCCTCGTGGCGACGGTCCACTGCCGCGTCAGCCATGGGCCCCTCTCCTCAGTTGTCAGATGTGTCGTTCGCAACCCGCGCTGCCAGGAGCCTGGCGTGGCGATGACGACGGTCGACCCGGCGCGTGTCGAGTGCGCGGTGCGTGGCGTCGACCAGCTCGGCGAGACGCCGCTGTGGTGCGATCGCGAACGCAAGCTCTGGTGGCTGGACATCGAGCGCCCGAAGCTGCAGTCGTTCGACCCGGCCAGCGGCCGGTACGAAGCAACGGCCTTCGACTGCACCTACCTGGGCTGCCAGGCGCTGGGTGACGACGGGTCGCATCTGCTGGCGCTGGACCTCGAGCTGCATCGGCGCGACCGCGCCTCGGGCCGGCTGGCACTGCTCGCGCGCGTCGAGCAGGGGCTCGACAATCGGCTGAACGACGGTCGTGTGGACGCCCGCGGCCGCTTCTGGGTCGGCACGATGGACAACCAGCTGCACCGCCCGAACGGCGCGCTTTATCGCGTCGACCCGGATGGCGTGGTGCACAAGATGCTGGACGACGTCATCGTCAGCAACGGCATCGCCTTCTCGCCCGACCACCGCGCGATGTACTTCACCGACACGCGGCGCTACCAGAGCTGGCGCTTCGACTTGGACCTCGATGCGGGCCGCCTTTCCAACCGGCGACTCTTTGCCGATCACAGTGGCACGAAGGAACGGCCCGACGGCACCTGTGTCGACGCCGACGGCGGCGTGTGGATGGCCTTCTTCGCCGGCCGGCGCGTGGTGCGCCATCGGCCCGACGGCGAGGTCGATCTCGTGGTGCCGCTGCCGGTGACGAACCCGACGTGCCTCTGCTTCGGCGGCGCCGACCTGAAGACGCTCTACATCACGACTGCGGCCAAGTTCCTCACGCCGGAACAGCGTGCCGCAGAGCCGCTCGCGGGCAGCCTGTTCGCGGTTCATGGCCTGGGCCAGGGACTGCCCGAGCATCGTTTTCGCATGCAGCCGACGGCTGCCCCAACCTCGAACGAAACGGAGTCAATGAGATGAGCAACAACTGGAGTCGCCGTGCCGTCATCGGCGCGGGTGGTGCGTGCCTGGCCGGGCAGGCGTTCGCGCAGGGAGGCCCCAAGATCAACTTGAAGTTCTCCGACGTGACGACCGCTGATGCACCGCGCTCGCTGGCGCTGGTGCAGATCTTCGCCAAGGAGATCGGCGATGAGTTCGCCTTCCAGCCGTACTTCAACGGCACGCTGTTCAAGCAGGGCACCGAGCTCGTCGCGGTGCAGCGCGGCAACCTCGACATGGCGCTGCTGCCGCCCTCGGACTTCGCAGCGCAGCTGCCGGCCTTCGACATCCTGGGCGCGGCCTACGTGGTGCGCGACGCCGCCCACCTCGACAAGGTCTTCAGGAGCGAGGTCGGGCAGTCGTTCGTGAAGCTGGCGAAGGAGAAGCTCGGCGTCGTCATCCTGGCGCCGGCCTACTACGGCACACGCCAACTCAACCTCAAGGGTACGAAGAAGGTGCGCGTGCCCGAAGACCTGGCGAGCGTGAAGCTGCGCATGCCCGGCGGCGAGAGCTGGCAGTTCCTCGGCAAGTCGCTCGGCGCGAACCCGGTGCCGCTGGCCTATGCCGAAACCTACGTCGGGCTGCAGACCGGCGTCGTCGACGCGCAGGACAACCCGCTGCCCAACACGCGGCTGATGAAGTTCCACGAGGTCACCAACCAGATCGTTTTGACCGGGCACAACGTGGGCTTCGGCCTTCTCATCATGCGAGCCCAGGTGTTCGATGCCCTGAGCCCGGCGCAGCAGCAGAAGGTGACGGAGGCGGCGCGCAAGGCCTTCGCGTGGAGCACGGCCGAGTACCTCAAGCAGGAGCAGGAGCTGTCAGCGTTCTTCAAGGGCGCCGGCCTGGACGTCTACACCCCTGACGTGCCGGCCTTCCGCACTTACGCGCAGAAGCAGTACCTGCAGTCGCCGCTGTCGAAGTCGTGGCCGGCGGGCATGCTCGAGAAGATCAACGCGCTGTAGGGACACTCGCCAGCGGACGTGTTCGCCCAGCCGGACTGCGCTTGACGGCGCTTGTCGCCCAGCGGGCCGACCTGCGGTGTGCCCGCATCGGGTCGCCAGCCGGTGTGGTGAACCAGAGGCCGCCACCGCTGCCCACTGCCGCTGGCAGCTTACGATGCCGCCCGCGCATGTCTGCCATGGCGGCCGGAGCCGTCGAGGCGCGGTCACAGACGCCAGGGTCGCGTCTGGCGCGGTGTGCCCCGGGGACAGAGGAATCAAGCGCATGAAGTCGGACATCGAAATCGCCCAGGCTGCCACGCCGCAGCCGATCCTGGCCATTGCTTCCAGGCTGGGCATTCCCGAAACCGCGATCGAGCCCTTCGGCCGCACCAAGGCCAAGGTGTCGCTGGACTTCGTCAACTCCCTGTCCCACCGGCCCGACGGCAAGCTGATCCTCGTCACCGCCATCAGTCCCACGCCCGCGGGCGAAGGCAAGACCACCACCACGGTGGGCCTGGGCGACGCGCTGAACCACATCGGCAAGAAGGCCGTGATCTGCCTGCGCGAGCCCTCGCTCGGACCGGTGTTCGGCATGAAGGGCGGCGCCGCCGGCGGCGGCCACGCGCAGGTGATCCCGATGGAGGACATCAACCTGC
>JAEUPE010000146.1 GCA_016790435.1 Rubrivivax sp.
GCTACAACACCTCGGGCGGCTTCCTCTCGAGCCCGCTGCCCGAGGTGCTGGCCAACGTCGAGAAGTCGCTCGAGCGCGGCATCGGCGGCATCAAGATCAAGGTCGGCCAACCCGACCCGATGGTCGACTTCGAGCGCGTGAGGGCCGTGCACAAGCTCATCGACGGGCGCGTGCAGATGATGATCGACGCCAACCAGCAGTGGGACCGCGTCACCGCGCAGCGCTTCGGCAAGCTGGTCGAGCCGCTGAACCTGACCTGGATCGAGGAGCCACTCGACGCCTACGACGCCGAAGGGCACGCGGCGCTGGCGGCGATGCTCGACACGCCCATCGCCACCGGCGAGATGCTGACGAGCGTGGCCGAGCACTGGGAGCTGATCCGCCACCGCAGCGTCGACTTCATCCAGCCCGACGCGCCGCGCGTCGGCGGCATCACGCCGATGCTGAAGATCATGGCCCTGGCCGACCACGCGCGCGTCCGCCTGGCGCCGCACTTCGCGATGGAGATCCACCTGCACCTGAGCGCCTCGTATGCCCACGAGCCGTGGGTGGAGCACTTCGAGTGGCTGGAGCCGTTGTTCAACGAGCGTCTCGTCATCCGCGGCGGGCGCATGCAGGTGCCGAACCGCCCGGGCTTCGGCTTCTCGCTCAGCGAGCAGGCGCGGCGCTGGACGGCGCAGACGGCGGAGTTCGGCAAGCGGCCCTGAATCGCGCGGCATGAAACCGTTCGTGATCGCCACGCGCGCCGACCTGCGCATGGTCGAGTCCGGGCCGGCGCGGGACTACATGGCGCACGCGCACGTGCACGATGCGCTGGCCGAAGTCGCCCGAAGGCATGGCGAGCGGCCGGCGCTGTGCGCGCTGGCGCATGCGGAGGACCTGGCGCCCAGGCGCTGGACGCACGCCGAGCTGCTGACCCAGGTGCGGCGCGCGGCCAACCTCTTCAGGGCCATCGCCGCGGGCGAGCCGCCGCGCGTGGCGCTGCTGCTGCCACCGCTGCCGGAGGCGTGGATGGCGCTTTGGGGTGCGGAGACGGCGGGCATCGCCTGCCCGATCAACCATGCGCTCGGCGACGAGCACATCGCGGCGCTGTTGCGTGCTGCGGGTGTCAACCTCGTCGTCACGTTGATGCCGGGGCACGCGGGCGGCGAAATCGGCGCGCGGGTCCTGAAGCTCCGTGCGACGGTGCCCGGGCTGCTCGGCGTGCTGACCGTGGGCGGCGCAACGACCGGCACGCTGGATTTCGCTGTCGAGCTGGCACGCCACCGCGGCGATGCGCTGGAGTTCGACCTTCCGCGCCATGCCGGCACCATTGCTGCGCTCTTTCACACAGGCGGTACCACCGGGCTGCCCAAGCTCGCGCAGCACACGCATGCAAACCAGCTGCACGCGGCCTGGGGCGCGGCGCAGATGTACGCCGCGAGCGAGCGCGACGTCATCCTCAATGCCTTTCCGCTCTTCCATGTGGCCGGTGCATTCGTCTACGGCCTGGCGTTGTTGCTGAGCGGCGCGCAGATCGTGCTGCCGCCGCCGCTGGGCTGGCGCGACGCCGCCTTCGTGGCGCGCGCTTGGGCCTTGATCCGCGAGCACCGCGTCAGCCTGATCGCCGGTGTCCCGACCGTCATGTCGGCGCTGCTCGCGGCGCCGCGGGGCGCGGCCGACGCGACCGGCGTGCGCATGCAACTCACCGGCGGCTCGCCGCTGCCCGGCGAACTCGCGGCCCGCTTCGAGGCCGAAACGGGCATCGGCGTGCGCAACATCCTCGGCATGACCGAGTGTGCCGGGGTCATTGCCATCGAACCGGTGCGTTCGCCGCGCACGCCCGGCTCGTGCGGACTGCCTTTGCCGTTCACCGAGGTGCAGGCGGTGGCCGCCGATGGACGCCCTTGTGCCGTGGGCGAGAACGGCGTTCTGCGCGTGCGTGGGCCCAATGTCGGGCCGGGCTACACCGATGCAGCGCGCAATGCCGGCACCTTCGAGGAAGGCTGGCTCGTCACCGGCGACATCGGGCATGTGGACGGAGAAGGCCGCGTCTTCGTCACCGGTCGCGCCAAGGACGTGATCATCCGCGGCGCGCACAACATCGACCCCGGCATCATCGAGGAAGCCTTGATGGGCCATCCGCTGGTGCAGATGGCCGCTGCGGTTGGCGAGCCGGACGAATACGCCGGTGAACTGCCGGTGGCCTACGTGGTGCCTCGGCCGGGTGGGTCGGCGCCCTCGGCTGAAGAACTACTGGCCTTCGCCGCCGCTCGCATCGACGAACGTGCCGCCTGCCCCAAGCGCATTGCCGTGTTGCCCACCCTGCCGCTGACGGCCATCGGCAAGGTCTACAAGCCGGCGCTGCGCGCGATGGCCTTGCAGCACGTGGTCGAGGAGCGGCTGGCACGTGCCGGGCTCGAGGGCCGCGTGCGCGCCGAAGGCGTGGACGACGGCGGCCGGCTGCGCGTGCGCTTCGTCGCCTGCGCCGGGCAGTCGAGGGACACGCTGGCACCGGCACTGTCCGCCCTGATGGCCGGCTTCGCGGTCGATCACGTGATCGAGGGAGGGCGCGAATGAGCGAACAGGTGCCTGTGAAACCGCCACTCGACTTCTGGTTCGACTTCATCTCGCCGTTCGGCTACTTCGCGAGCCTGCGCATCGACGAACTGGCTGCGCGCCACGGACGTGCCGTCGACTGGCATCCCTTGCTCGTCGGCGTGACGGTGCTCAAGGTGATGGGCATGAAGCCACTGCCGCAGACACCGTTGAAGGGCGCGTACCTGTCGCGCCAGATCGAGCGTTACCTGCGCCGCCACGACCTCACGCTGGCGCGCGACCCCGCGGGCACGCCCATGAACCCGCTGCCGGCTGGGCGGCTCTTTGCGTGGCTGCGCGTGCATCGACCTGTGCACGCACGTGCTTTCGCGCAGGCTGTCTTTCATGCCTACTGGGCAGAGGGCCGGGCGCTCGACGAGCTGCCGCCGCTGCGTGGCGCCATGCAGGCCGCCGGACTGCCGGCGGTGTTGGCAGATGAAGTGCTCATCGGCCCCGATGCGACACAGATCCTTCGCGCCGAGGTCGATGCCGCGGTGGCGCGGGGCGCGTTCGGCTCGCCGTTCGTCATCGCCGACGGCGAACCGTTCTTCGGTGTCGACAACCTCGAGTTGCTCGAGGAGTGGCTCGCGCGCGGGGGCTGGTGAACCGGATTGGCGATTGCGCCGAGGCCGGGTCCATCGAGTCAACCTCGCGGGACTCACCGCAGGCGAGGACAACTCGCGATTGACGCTGAGGCGGCCTGCATCTACACTTTTCGTCAGCATACTGATTACAAGGCGTTGCACGACATCGCCTGGAAGGGGAGACACACATGGCCTCCGGGAACTCGACCCTTCCCGTCCTCGTCGCCGGCGGTGGCATCGGGGGCCTTGCGGCCGCGTTGGCGCTCGTCAAGCGAGGCTTCTCGGTCACCGTGCTCGAGCAGTCGCCGGAGATCGGCGAGATCGGCGCCGGCATCCAGCTCGGGCCGAATGCCTTTTCGGCCTTCGACGCGCTTGGCGTCGGCGAGCGCGCCCGCGCCCGTGCCGTCTACACCGACTGCATGGTCATGCACGACGCGCTGGACGAAACCTGCGTCGGCCGCATCCCCACCGGCGAGGCCTTTAGGGCGAGATTCGGCAACCCGTACGCGGTGATCCATCGCGTCGACGTGCACCGCTCGCTGCTCGAAGGCGCGCAGGAGTCCGGCCACGTCGAGTTCCACACGTCGACGCGTGTCGCCCGCGTCCAGCAGCAGGACGGCCGCGTCACGGTCGTCGACCAGCACGGCAAGGCCTTCACCGGCCAGGCGCTCATCGGCGCCGACGGCGTGAAGTCGGTGGTGCGTGAACAGTACGTCGACGATCCGGCGCGCGTCACCGGCCACGTCGTCTACCGCGCGGTCGTCGACAAGAAGGACTTCCCGGCCGAACTGCAATGGAACGCCGCGAGCATCTGGGTCGGCCCCAACTGCCACCTCGTGCACTACCCGCTGCGCGGCGGCGAGCAGTACAACGTCGTCGTCACCTTCCACAGCCGCGACGCGGAGCAATGGGGCGTCACCGAGGGCAGCCGTGAGGAGGTGCAGAGCTACTTCCAGGGCATCCACCCGAAGCCGCGCCAACTGATCGACCTGCCCAGGAGCTGGAAGCGCTGGGCCACCGCCGACCGCGAGCCGATCGGCAACTGGACCTTCGGCCGCGCCACGCTGCTCGGTGACGCCGCGCACCCCACGACGCAGTACATGGCCCAGGGCGCCTGCATGGCGATGGAAGACGCGGTGACGCTCGGAGAAGCGCTGCGCGTGCACGCCAACGACTGGGACCCGGCCTTCGGTCTCTACCAGCGCTCGCGCATCGCCCGCACGGCGCGCATCGTGCTCAGCTCGCGCGAGATGGGCCGCATCTACCATGCCCGGGGCGTCGAGCGCCTGGTGCGCAACGACCTCTGGCGCGGCCGCAGCCCAGAACGGTTCTACGATGCGCTGGAGTGGCTGTACGGCTGGAAGGTCGACAACTGCCTCGCCTCCACGGGAGCGAAATGATGAGTGATCTCGGACGCCTCGAAGACCTGCCAGCCGACTACGTGGCGGCACTGCGCGCGCAGAACCTCGTGCCGCTGTGGCCCAGTCTGCGCGCGGTCATGCCCGCCGGCAAGCCGCAGCCGCGCACGGCGCCCACCCGCTGGTCGTACGCGGCGCTCAAGCCGCTGCTGCTGCGCGCCGGCGAGCTGACACCCATCGAGAAGGCCGAGCGGCGCGTGCTCGTGCTGGCCAATCCCGGCCACACGCTCGAGAAGATGCAGGCGAGCAGCGCCATCTACCTCGGCATGCAGCTGTTGCTGCCCGGCGAATGGGCGCCTTCGCACCGACACACGCCGAACGCCGTGCGCATGGTCGTGGAGGGAGAGGGCGCCTGGACCACGGTGGAGGGCGAGAAGTGCCCGATGGGCCGCGGCGACCTCATCCTCACGCCCACCGGCCTGTGGCACGAACACGGTCACGACGGCGACCAGCCCGTGGTTTGGCTCGACGTGCTCGACCTGCCGCTCGTCCACTACCTCGAGGCGAGCTACCACGTGAATGGCCAGCGCCAGGCGCAGTTGGCGATGCGAGGCGACCGCGCCTTCGTGCGCGCTGGCGTGGCGCCGACGCCGGTGTTCGAGCGCACGCGCAAGGCCTACCCGCTGCTGCGCTACCCCTGGGCCGACACCAAGGCGGCGCTGCAGTCGCTCGCGGTCGACCAGCCCGACCTCGAGTGCGTGATGGTCACCTACCTGAACCCGGAGACGGGCGGTGACGCCGAGAACATTCTCGGCTTCTACGCGCTGATGCTGCGCCCTGGGCAGACCTTGTCGCTGCCGGCCCGCAGTCCGGCGAGCGTGTTCCACGTCATCGAGGGCGGAGCGGAGGTGCAGGTGATGACGGATCGCTTCGCCCTCGCCGAGGCCGACACCTGCTGCGCGCCGGGTTACACACCGATCACCCTGCGCAACCGTTCGGCCACGGCGCCGGCCTTCGTCTTCGCTGCCGACGAGGCGCCACTGCACCGCAAGCTCGGCCTCTACGAAGTGCGGGCCTGAGGCCGCAGCACCGACGCCCGGGCCCCGGCTGCCAGGGCGCTCAGCGTGCGCTGCTGCGCTCGACGGCGCTGCGGATGCGGCTCAGTTCGTGGTGGCTCTCGGCGGCGAGCTGGGCGTAGACCTGCACCTGCTGGCTCACGGCGCGCAGCCGGTCGGCGATGCGCGTGGCCAGCACGACGACGAGCTTGGCGGCCACCACGGGGTTCTCGGCCATCAACTCCTCGAGCCCCTTGCGCGACAGGCCCGCCGCCTGCACCGCACTCACGGCGGTGCAACTGACGGCACGCGGCGAGCCGTCGAGCAGCGCCATCTCGCCGATGATCTCGCCGGCCCCGAGCACCGACAACGCCAGCGGCGCGTCCGGCCCACCTGCCGACTCGCTGTCGACGCTGACCTCGCCTTCGAGGATCAGCAGCATGTGGCCCGAGGCGCTCTCGGCGCCCTCGCGCAGCAGCGTGGCGCCGGCCGGGAAGGCGACGAGGCCCATGCGCGTGACCACCAGACGGGCCTCTTCGAGGGTGAGTTGCACCATCGCCTTCGGCCGGCTCAGCATGCCGGCAGCCACCTCGGCCAGCGCAGGAAGCTCGACCAGGGGGCGGACGCGGAGCTGCGGGACTTCGGCGGGCGACATGGGCGAAAAGGTTATCAGACCACCTGCCACCTCCGAACCGCCGGAAGCAGGTATTGCGTTTCGAGGTGCAAGACCTCCCGGCCATTCGGCCGGTGCTGTGGCCGGGTTGGGCCCCGTCGAGTGGCCGCAGGCGACACCGACCGAGGGCAGCCCCTCAGCGCCCCTTCGTCTTGCGCCAGGCGGCGAAGGCATCGCGGTTCGCTTCCTCCGTGGGTGGGTACAGGCCGAGGATCGACTGGCCCGCGAGCACGCGCTCCTGCACGAAGTCCTCGAAGGCGGTCATCTCGGTGGCCTCGGCCGCCACCTCGTCGGCGATGTGCGCCGGGATGACGATGACGCCTTCGCCGTCGCCCACGACCACGTCGCCCGGGAACACCGGCGCGTCGCCGCAGCCGATGGGCACGTTGATGTCGATGGCGTGGTGCAGCGTGATGTTGGTGGGTGCGCTCGGCCGGCAGTGGTAGGCCGGAAAGGGCAGCCTCGCGATGTCGGGGCTGTCGCGGAAGCCGCCGTCGGTGACGACGCCGGCGGCGCCGCGCTTCATCAGCCGGCTGACGAGGATGCCGCCGGCCGAGGCGGCGCGCGCGTCCTTGCGACTGTCGATGACGAAGACGGCACCGGCCGGGCACTCCTCCACCGCCCTGCGCTGCGGGTGCGCACGGTCGGCGAAGACCCCGATCGGATTGAGGTCCTCGCGTGCCGGGATGTAGCGCAGCGTGAACGCCTCGCCCACCATGTTGGGCAGGCCCGCATTGAGCGGCCGCACGTCCTGGATGAACTGGTTGCGCAGGCCGCGCTTGAAGAGCGCGGTGCACAGCGTGGCCGTGCTCACCTGGGCGAGCAAGGCGCGGGTCTCGGGCTTCAGGGCCATCGGGTCTTCCTTCGTGGGTTCAGGCGAGCGGTGAGTCCACGCCGAGGCGGGCCGCCCATTGATTCAGCGCGCTGCAAGTTGCCGCGTCGTAGCGAATTCCTTCGCGGGCGGCCTGGGCGATGCCGGCCGCGGCCTGGTCACCTGGCAGCCGCACCGGGCGCTTCGGATCGATCGGTCGGTTGGCGCGGCAGCGTTCGCCCAGGTGTTCGGTCTGCTCGAGGAAAGCATCGCCGCCGGCGAAGAACGCGGGGTCGATCACCTGCACGTAGACGTTGCCGCCCCAGCGTTTGGGTGCCTGCGCGCGGCCGTGGCCGGCCAGGCCCTGTGAGAGGGCCTCGATCATCAGTGCCAGGCCAAAGCCCTTGTGGCCATACTCGGTGCCGCCCATCAGCTGCAGGCTGCCGCGCGGCGCGCAGTGCTCCAGCACCGCCGGGTCGCGCGTCGGCCGGCCTTCGGCGTCGAGCAGCCAGGGGTGCTCGAAGAGCTCGCCGGCGGCGTGTTTCTGCCGTGTCATCGACGTCGTGGTGATGGAGGCGCAGATGTCCACGAGCACCGGGTTCGCCTCGCCGGGATAACCGACCGCGAAGGGGTTCGGCGTGAACAGCGCCTCCGTACCGCCGTAAGGCGCCACGCGCGCCCCGCTGGGGTCGGAGTTGGCGATGAGCGCGATGAAGCCGCGGTCGGCCGCCTGCTTCACCAGCGCAGCGAGGCAGCCTATGTGGTGGCTGCGCCGGATGGCGACCGCGGCCAGGCCGTGCTCGGCGGCGCGCGGCATTGCCTGCTCGATGGCGCGCGCCACCAGCCACAGCCCTGGCAGGTATCGGCCATCCCAGACGGCGGTGGCGCCGGTGTCCTTGATCACCTCGGGTTCGCCGCGCACGGCCATGCCGGCCTCGGCGCCCTCGCTCGAGCGGCCCTTCTCGACATCGGCCAGGTACAGCGGCGCCATCGCCAGGCCATGCGTGCGCCGGCCCATCGCGTCGGTGAGCACGAGCAGGTGGGCGACCGTGGCCGCCTTGTTGTCGTCCATGCCGGCGCTGACGAACAGCGCACGGGCGAACGCTTCGAGCTTCGCGACCGAATCGCAGCTCATGTCGCGGGGTCCGCCAAGCAGATAGCGCGGATCCGGCTTTGCCGGTCCGCAGGTGTTGCCCCAGGGACCCGAGGAGTCCGCTCACGGACTCGGGGGGAAGCGCCGCAGGCGCTTCGGGGGGAACTCATCTACGCATTGCCTTCGAGCTTGGCGCCGGCACGCTGCACCAGCGCGCTCCAGCGCTGGCCCTCGCGCGCGAGGAAGTCGCTCGTCTCCTTGGGCGTCGAGGTCATCACTTCGGCACCGGCACCCACGAGCTTGGCGCGGATGTCGGGCATGCGGATCACCTGCACGAGCGCCGCGGAGAGCTTGGCCGCGTTGGCCTTGTTCATCGACGCTGCAATGGCCACGCCCTGGTAGGTGCCGCTCTCGAAGTCCTTGACCCCCTGTTCGGCAATGGTCGGCGCGTCGGGCAGCAGAGCCATGCGCGTGCGCTTGGAGATGCCGATCAGCTTCAGCCGCCCGCCCTGCACGAGCGGCAGCGTGGCCAGCATGCCGTTGAGCACGAGTTGCGTGTTGCCGGCGGCCACGTCGGCGATGCTCTGGGCGCCGCCGCGGAAGGGCACGTGCACGAACTTCATGCCCATCGCGAGCGCGATCTCGGCCGCGCCCAGGTGGTTGGCCGAGCCGATGCCCGACGAGGCGATGTTCAGCGGCTTCGTCTGCGACAGCGCCGCCAGCTCGCGCAGGTTGTTGGCCGCGATGTTGGGGTTCGTGCACAGCAGGTGCGGCGAGTAAGCCAGCATCGTGGCGCCGGCCAGTTGCTGCGGTTTGTACGGCAGCTCCTTGGTGACGATGGCGTTGATGGCGAGCGAGCTCATGTCCGACAGCAGCATCGAGTGCTCGTCGGTGGCCTGGGCCACGGCGGCAGCGCCGATGGCGCCGTTGGCGCCGGTCTTGTTCTCCACCACCACGGTGGTGTTGAGCGCATCGCCGAGCGGCTTGCTGATGAGTCGCGCGATGACGTCCGAGGTGCCGCCGGGCGGGAAAGGCACGACGATCCGCAATGGCTGGCTGGGCCACGTCGCAGCGAGGGCGGGCAGGCCCAGGCTGGCGGCAGTGCCGGCGGCGACGGTGCGGATGAAGTGGCGTCGTTGCATGTTCGTGTCTCCTTGTCGGTCTGGGGGGGCGGGGCGGGCCGGATGGCCATGCCTCGCGTGCACTGCGCGCGATCGCTGCGCCTGGACGCAGGGGAAGAAGGGCTGGAAGGGCCGGAAGGGCTAGAAGATGTCGGGCTCGGGCACCGGGGCGCCGAAGCTCGTCTCGAGGAAGTCGAAGTCGCAACCCTGGTCGGCCTGCAGGATGTGCCTGCCGAACATCCAGCCGTAGCCGCGCTGGTAGCGCGGCGGCGGTGCCACCCAGGCCGCGCGGCGGCGCGCGAGTTCTTCGTCGCTCACCTCGAGATGGATGCGGCGCGCCGGCACGTCCACGGTGATGCGGTCGCCGGTCTTGACCAGCGCCAGCGGGCCGCCGATGTGCGCCTCGGGCGAGCAGTGCAGCAGGCAGCCGCCATAGCTGGTGCCGCTCATGCGCGCATCCGACAGGCGCAGCATGTCCTTGACGCCTTGCTTCAAGAGCTTGGTCGGGATCGGCAGCATGCCCCACTCGGGCATGCCGGCGCCCTTGGGGCCGGCGTTGCGCAGCACGAGCACGTCGTCGCCGGTGACATCGAGCGCCGGGTCGTCGACGGCCTTCTTCAGCGACGGATAGTCGTCGAAGACGAGCGCGCGGCCGGTGTGCTGCAGCAGATGTGGCGCGCAGGCGCTCGGCTTGATGACCACGCCGTCGGGCGCGAGGTTGCCGCGCAGCACGGCGAGCGCGCCCTCGGCGTAGATCGGGTTCGTGAGCGGCCGGATGACGTCGTCGTCGTAGACCTCGGCGCCGGCGATGTTCTCGCCGAGCGTGCGGCCGTTGACGGTGCGCGCGTCGAGCTTCAGGTGCACGCGCATGCGCTCCAGCAGGCCGCGCAGGCCGCCGGCGTAGTAGAAGTCCTCCATCAGGTACTTCTCGCCGCTCGGTCGGATGTTCGCGATCACAGGCACCTTGCGGCTCGCGGCGTCGAAGTCATTCAGTGTCACCGGGTGCCCGGCGCGGCGCGACATGCCGATCAGGTGGATGATGGCGTTGGTGCTGCAGCCCATGGCCATCGCGCAGGCGATGCCGTTCAGGAAGTGGTCGCGCGTCAGCAGCTTGGCCGGCGTCAGGTCTTCCCAGGCCATCTCGACGGCGCGGCGGCCGCACTCGGCGCTCATGCGGATGTGGTTGGCGTCGGCCGCGGGGATGCTGCTGGCGCCGGGCAGCGCCAGGCCCACCGCCTCGGTGATGCCCATCATCGTCGCCGCCGTGCCCATGGTCATGCAGGTGCCGTGGCTGCGCGCGATGCCGGCCTCCATCTCCTGCCAGGCCTGGTCCGAAAGGCGTCCGGCGCGGCGCTCGTCCCAGTACTTGAAGGCGTCCGAGCCCGAGCCGAGCACCTGGCCCTTCCAGTTGCCGCGCAGCATCGGGCCGGCGGGCAGGTACAGGCAGGGCAGGCCGGCGGAGAAGGCGCCCATCAGCAGGCCGGGCGTCGTCTTGTCGCACCCGCCCATCAGCACCGCGGCATCCACCGGGTGGCTGCGCAGCAGTTCCTCCGTCTCCATGGCGAGGAAGTTGCGGTACAGCATCGTGGTGGGCTTCACCATTGATTCCGACAGGCTGATGGCCGGCAGTTCCAGCGGAAAGCCGCCGGCCTGGAAGACGCCGCGCTTGACGTCCTCGACGCGGCTCTTGAAGTGCGCGTGGCACTGGTTGGCGTCGCTCCAGGTGTTGACGATGGCCACCACCGGCTTGCCCTTCCAGTCGGCCGGCGCGTAG
>JAEUPE010000156.1 GCA_016790435.1 Rubrivivax sp.
ATCGCCAGCATCTACGGCATGAACTTCAAGCACATGCCCGAGCTCGAGCAGCCCTGGGGCTACCCGTTCGCCATCGCGCTCATGGTGGCCAGCGTGGCCGCGCCCTTCATCTACTTCAGGCGCAAGGGGTGGCTGCGTTGAGGTCGCGTTCGCGCGGCGGTTGCTCCATGCTGGCCGGGCTGGCCACACTTGCGGCACTGCTCGCGCCGGTGCCAGCGGCGGCGCAATTCAACATGGTGCCACCGCCGCAATGCCCGCCGCAGTCCCCGGCGGCGGCGGCCACCGCTGAAGACTATCGCCTCGAGGCCTCGCGACACATCTACAACTGCTTTCCCGGGCGCGTTTACCTGGGGGTGTTGCCGCCGCTGATCTACGGGGTCATCACGGTCGAGGCCGACATCGACGAGAAGGGGCAGATCGCGACGATGAATGTCGTTCGCAAGCCCGCCGCTGAAGTGGTCGAACCCTGGATGATCGCGCTGCTGCGCCGCGCCGCGCCTTTCCCGGTGCCCGCGAAGTTGCCGGGCGGCGTGGTCCGCTTCGTCGAGACATTCTTCGTCGACCGCTCCGGGCTGTTCCAGAGCTACTCCCTCACCGAAGGCCAGAAGGGCGTGCCGCCGACGGAAGTGGCGTCGCCACTCACGGCGACGCCACCCTGAGCGCCCTGGCCCGTGGACAGCCCACGGGCCACGTTCGAAGAAATGCTGTTGTGCAGCGCCCCCGGGCGAACGAGGGAGGGAGGGAGGAGGAGGAGAACCGCCCGGAGATTGCAGCCGCTTGGACCGGCTGCACAACAGAGAAACCCCACAGCTGTCGGTGACAACGCGCCTCTCCAGTAAGGCGAACAGCAGCGCTGACAGTGTGAAGCTTTCTGAGTGCAGCCAGGGGCCGAAAGTTCCGCTCTAGGGGTGCCGCGGCGGGCCGGGAGGGCCTGTCCCCCCTAGATTGCCAACGCGGCGGCAGGGCAACCGGCGCCTCTACTCGCGCTGCGAACGCCACACCGCGAAGAAGGCCTTGATCTTCGTCCAGGCGGGCACCCTCTCGTCGGAAACGACGTCGAGGAAATCCGACAGCCGCTTCGACTTGACCATCGTGTACATGGTGAGCGCGATGGTGGGCACGAAGATGGCGAAAAAGAGCGCCGCCTTCCTGGCCAGCGGCGCCTCGGCCTCGGCGAGCAGATTCATGCCGAGAAATCCGGTGGTCACGGTGCCGACGAGGCCGAAGATGGTCACCACCGTCAGGCGCACCACCGTGTTCGCCTGCCGGCGCAGGCTGTCGGCGTCGAGATAGCTGTTCATGTCGCGCACGCGCTCCTTCACCTCGCCATAGAGCGCGTCGATGCCGAGGTGGCGCGTGCACATGTGGAACAGCGCCTTCACGTGCGCCTGCTCGCTGACCTCGTGGAACCAGTAGCGGTGCGTGAAACCGAGGAAGCCCACGTACGTGAGGCGGATCTGGCGCTTGAAGCGCTTCACGCTCGACGGTTGCGTGACGTCCATGGCCGTCAGGGCCTCGGCCAGGCGGTCGGAGTACATCAGCAGCGTCGCCTTCTGCAGGTGCGCGACGAGGAAGAGCAGGAAGTGCTGGTGCCGGAACTGCGCCAGCACGCCGCGGTCCTTGCAGCGGTAGAACTCGCTGCCCGCCGTGCCCACCACCACCAGGGCCAGGCCCGAGCAGAGGTAGCGCGTGTGCGGGGCTGCGCCTGCGTCGGCCCAGAAGCGGTCGTAGCAGAACTGCTGCTCGAAGTCGGCCAGGTGCGACTCGGCGAACGGCAGCGGCCCCGACGCGCCGGCGGCCGTCGCGAGCGCTTCGTTGCCGCCGGTGACGAGGCCGAGCCGGATGAAATCGTGCCGGCTCAGTCGGCGCGGGTCGTCCAGCGCCAGGTAGGCCGTCATGGGCATGCGGTAGTACTCGATCTGCCGGTAGCGCAGCGGCCCCTCGGCCGGCGAGTGGTGGTTGACGAGCGGCAAGAGCACGAACTCCCAGTGCCGCGCAATGCGGGGAGCCCGGTGCTCCGCGACGTGGCGCAGGAAGGCGTCGCGGTCCTGCGCGTCGCTGGCGGCGAGCACGCGCCCTTCTGCGTCGAGCCACTCGAACCCCGCCAGGCAGTGCAGCGGCTGGCCGGCCGCGTCCCACCCGGGTGGGTAGGCGCGGCCGAAGCGGTACATCAAGTCCTGTGCCAGCGGCAGCGGCAGGTCCTCGCAGGCCACCTCGACATTCAGCAGCACGACCTCCACGCCGTAGAAGAAGTAGAGGTCGATGTGCACCACCGACAGCGTGACCGGGGCGTCGCCCGGTCTCGGCACCACACGGGCTGCCGCGATGTCGGTGCGGCGGAAGACGCGCATCGGCGACCCGGCGGCGCCGGCGTCGTCGTGGCCGCGCGCGGCGCGGCCGTGCCCGTACAGAAAGCGCTGCACGTAGGGCAGGAAGGCGACGAACTCGTTGTAGTGACGCTCGTGGAAGCCTTCCGCGTCGCCGGTGTATTCGTCGAACTGTTCGCGCCAAGGCGAGCGCTCGCCGAGATCGCGCAGCGCCTGCCAGGGCGCGCGCGCCGCCACCGACTCGTCTGTGCCGCCCGGGCCGGGCGCCTGCATCAGCCTGAGCGGCCACAGCAACGCCAGGCGGAGTTGCTGGACGTGCGGCGGCGTGCCGTCCGCTGCGACTGCGGGCAGGGGGGTCACGGTCGGCAACATGAAGCTATCAGCCAGCGGAGGTGGCGCCGGTGTGATCCGCGAAAGGTGGCCGAGGCCGGCGCCTGGCCGGCCACTCAACCCTTGGGGGCTGCGGCAGCGGCCGCCTTCGCGGCGGATGCCTCGGCGTCGCGCTTGCGGTCGGCGTTCACCCGCTGCACCGAGGGCCGCTCGCCGAGCAGCTTCAAGTAGGGTTTCCAGTCGATGCCGGCCGCGGCGACGAGGTCCTCGCCGAGCACGGCCTTCGACGCCTGCGCCGCGGCGGGCAGGGCCGCGTAGGCCGCGGCGTCGGCGAGGGTGAAGTCAGGGCCTGCGATGTAGGGCGAGAACTTCACGAGGCGCTTGAAAGCCGCCAGGTTCCTCGTCAGCTGTTCGCGCACCCTGGCCTTGACCTCCTCGCTCGCCTTGCCGCCGAAGAAGGCCTCGCCATACAGCTCGCGCCCGACGAGCTCGACATACAGCTCCATGAAGGCGCACAGCTCGCGCACCTTGGCTGCGCCCACTGGGTCGGCGGGAACGAGCGGCGGGTTCGGGTGCATCGCCTCCAGGCAGTCGACGATGACCTGGCTTTCGCACAGCGTGCGTCCGTCGATGGTCACGAACGGGATCTTGCCCAGCGGCGTGGCATTGAGCACGGCCTCGTCGGTGGAGCGGGTGCGCTGGAGCTGCTCGGTGAAGGGCAGGTTCTTCTCCAGCAGCACGATCTTGACCTTGTTGTAGTAGTTGGACAGCGTGGCGCCGTGCAGCGTGATCATCGGAGTCTCCTCGGGTGGACGGTCGAACGGTCTCTGAGCGAGCCCCATTGTGCCGGCACGGATAATCGCGCCATGGCCATCCAGACCGACGACTTCGGCCCCGCCCGCGACCCGGGTGCAGCCGGGGCCGGCGGGCGTGCGCGCGTGCTGGCGGCCGATGCCGCCTCGCCCAACGAAGAGGCCATCGAACGCGCGCTGCGGCCCAAGGGCTTGGCAGAGTATGTCGGCCAGGTCAAGGCGCGCGAGCAGCTCGAGATCTTCATCGGCGCGGCGCGCAAGCGTGCCGAGGCGCTCGACCACGTGCTGCTGTTCGGCCCACCTGGCCTCGGCAAGACCACGCTGGCGCACATCATCGCCGCCGAGCTGGGCGTGAACCTGCGCCAGACCTCGGGGCCGGTGCTCGAGAAGCCGAAGGACCTCGCCGCCATCCTCACCGGCCTGGAGCGGCACGACGTGCTCTTCATCGACGAGATCCACCGCCTCTCGCCGGTGGTCGAGGAGATCCTCTACCCGGCCCTGGAGGACTACCAGATCGACATCATGATCGGCGACGGCCCGGCGGCGCGTTCGATCAAGCTCGACCTGCAGCCCTTCACGCTCGTGGGCGCCACGACGCGCGCCGGCATGCTCACCAACCCGCTGCGTGACCGCTTCGGCATCGTCGCGCGCCTGGAGTTCTACACGGCCGAGGAACTGGCGCGCATCGTGCGCCGCTCGGCCGGGCTGCTGGAGGTGCCGGTGGATGATGCCGGCGCGATCGAGATCGCGCGCCGCTCGCGCGGCACGCCGCGCATCGCCAACCGGCTGCTGCGCCGCGTGCGCGACTACGCCGAGGTGCGCGCCGATGGCCACATCGATGTCGCCACCGCCGACCGCGCACTGGTCATGCTCGACGTCGATCCGCTCGGCTTCGATGTCATGGACCGCAAGCTGCTGGAGGCGGTGATCCACCGCTTCGACGGGGGCCCGGTGGGGCTGGACAACCTGGCCGCCGCCATTGGCGAGGAAGCGGGCACGATCGAGGACGTGATCGAGCCCTACCTCATCCAGCAGGGCTTCCTGCAGCGCACGCCGCGCGGGCGCATGGCGACGGCGGCTGCCTGGCGCCACCTGGGCCTTGCGCCGCCCGGCCGGCCGGCCTCGGACGATCTGTTCGGGACTTGAGCCGCGCTGGCGTGGCGCAGCCGTGATGCGCGTCACGGCCTGAATCGCCGCGGGCACGCGTGCGTGCCGTCGTCACATTTCGAATCAATGTACGGCGCTCAAGTCGCCGAGCGGCCTTGCCGATACCAGAGGGCATGGCATTGGCTTCTGGCACGCCCCGTGGCGCGCCGTTGCCAAGCCTTCCAAGCAAGGTGTTCGGCATGGTTCGAAATCAATTCAGCTTCGCTGGTCGCCACCCGTCGGCACGGGGATTCACGCTCATCGAGTTGCTGGTCGCAATGGCCATCACGGCCATCCTGGCCGCCGTCGCCTTGCCTTCCTACAACAGTCATGTGCAGCGCTCGCGTGTCCCCGCCGCGCTCGATGGGCTCAGCTCGTACGCGGTGCGCATGGAGCAGCGTTTCCAGGACGTCGGCAACTACGCCAACGCCGGGGCCTGCGCCGTCGCGGTGCCGACGGTGAACAACTTCACCATCACCTGCGCCATCTCCGGCGGCGGCACCGGCTTCACGGCCACGGCGACCGGTTCCGGGTCGATGAGCGGCTACACGTACACCATCAACCACCAGGGCGCGCGCAACACCACGGCGCACCCGAAGGGCACGCCGGGCTCCGCCTGCTGGTCCACACGGGGGGGCACATGCGACACCTGAGTCCTCACGTGGCGCAAGCCCAATCGCTGCAGGCCGCTCGACCGGCCCAGCGCGCGGCGCGCGGCTTCACGCTCATCGAACTGATGGTGGCGATCACCATCGCCGCCTTCCTGATGATGGCGGCGGCGCCGCACTTCGCCGACTACTCCAACAACTCGCGCTTGCGCGAGGGGGGCACGACCCTGCAGACCGAAGCGCTCTTCGCGCAGAGCGAGGCGATCAAGCGCAACCGCGTCGTGCGCCTCACGACCTCCGGCTCGACCGTCCAGGTGCTGGAGGCGCAGGACGCGGCCAACACCACCCTGCTGCGCGAGCGCACGCTCGCCGGCGGGGTCACCGCCGGCACCGCGACGGTGGACTTCACACCGCGCGGCTATCCGGTGAACCGCGCCGTCAACCCTTCGGTGGACTTCGTGGCTGCCGCCATCGACCTGGGCCTGCCCGGCGTGACCTGCTCGTCCGAGCAGCGCTGCCCCGGCCTGCGTGTCGATGCCGGTGGAGGAATCAGGCTATGCGGAAACAAGCTCTCCGGCTGCAACTGAAGTCGCGGTTGTCGGCGCCGATGCCGGCCGGGCGCCACGGCGGACTCCTCATGGCCCGGCGCGGCAGCGGGCTGCTCGACGGCCTCATCGCGCTCGCCATCCTCGCCTTCGGCATGCTTGCCATGACGCGGTTCCAGGGTCGCATGGTGGCGCAGACCACCGAGGCGCAGACGCGCCAGGTGGCAACGCAGTTCTCCTCCGAGCTGCTGGCTACCGTGCTCGTCGACACCCCCAACGCCGCCTGCTACACGCTGCCGCAGGCCGGCGCCTGCACCAACGACGCGGCCAAGGCGCGCGCTACCGATTGGGCCGCCCGCGTCGCCGCGGCGTTGCCCGGCACCGTGGGCAGCACCGCCACGCTCGATGCCGCCACCGGCCGCATGACCGTGCTCGTGAGCTGGACCGGCAAGGACAGCGGCGACGCCCGACGCCTGGAGACCGTGACCGATGTGCGCTGACCCCACACCGAAGCGCCGCGCGCTGCCTCGCGGGCTCGGCCCGGCCCGCGGCGTGGTCCGCGGCCTCTCGCTGCTCGAGCTGATGGTGGGGATCGTCATCGCCCTGCTCGTCAGTCTCACGGCGACGAGCGGCGCCATGCTGTTCACGGCCACGCAGCGCCAGGGCATCGGCACGGGCGGCACGCTGATCAGCGCCGGCACTGCCCTGGCGGCGCTGCGCGACGATGTCTCCGCCGCGGGCCTCGGCTTCTTCGGTGACTCGCAGTTCCTGTGCCGCCGACTGAACCTGAGCGTCAACACCACGGTGCTGCTGAACGGCGTCGACTTCACTCCGGTGTCGATCACCAGCGAAGCCGCCGGCGACCGCATCGACGTGCTCTTCGCCACCGACGTGTCTTCCGGCGCCAACGTGCTGCTGAACGCACCGGCCACGGCCGCCTCGGCGCCGCTGCGCTCGCTGCTGCCGGTGGCCGTGGGCCAGGCCGTGCTGCTGGCGCCCGCCACGCCGGGCGACCCCTGCGTCGTGCGCACCGTCACCACCAACAATGCCGCCGGCGTCGACACGCCGCAGAGCATCGAATACGCCAACGTGAGCACGGCGCGCTTCAATCGCGCCGCGTTCACCACCAACCCGACCTATCCCGATCGCGGCCGCGTCACGCTGCTGGGCGACCTGCGCTGGTCGCGCTACCGCCTCGTCGGCACCGACCTCGTGCTCGAGCGGCCGCTCGGCGGCGACGCCGTCGTGCTGGCGCGCAACGTCATCGCCTTCCGCGCCGAGTACGGCCTGGCCGACGCCGGTACCACGGCGCTGGCGTCATGGCAGGCGGCCACCGGCGGCTTCGCCACGCTGACACCGGCCAACCTGCCGCGTGTGCGCGCACTGCGCATCGGCCTCGTGACGCGTAGCACGCAGCGCGAGAAGCCCAACGCCGCCGGCGACTGCGAGGCCAGCGCCGCGATGCCGACGCTCTTCGGCGCTGCCGTCACGGCCGACGTGGCCGACTGGCAGTGTTATCGCTACCGCAGCGCCATGCTCGTCGTGCCGCTGCGCAACCTGGTGCTGGGGATGGTGCCATGAGACGGCAAGGCAAGCATCGCATCGCCCGCCGCGCGCAACGCGGCGTGACCATCCTCGTCGTGCTCATGCTGATGTCGGTGATGGTGCTCGGCGGCATGGCGCTGGCGCGAATGACCGAGATCGGCACGCTCGCCACCGGCAACAACGCCACGCGCGAGGCCTCACTGCAGGCGAGCGAAGTCGGCATCAACACCGCCTACGTCGCCACGCAGGCGCTGGCCAGCGAAGAGGCCAACAGCGGCACCTGGTACTGGGCGACAACGCAGGCGGCCGATGTCAACGGCATGCCCAACGTCGCCTGGGCGAACGCGCCCGAGACCGTGGTCGGCAGCTACAGCGTGCGCTACATCGTCGAGCGCCTGTGCACCGTCGCGCCAGTCACCGACACGCTGCGCCAGTGCCTCGTGCGCCAGGTGCCGCAGGTGAGCTCGAGCCGGGTCGGCCACGAGGAAGTCGATCCGCCCAACACGCGCCAGTTCCGCATCACGGTGCGTGTCACGGGCCCGAAGGACACCGAGACCTGGGTGCAGACGCTGGTCAGCAAGGGCTCGGCCACACCGCCGTGAGGACACCATGATCCAAAAGAGTCTCCTGCAAGCCGCGGTGAGTGCGCTGGCGCTGGCCGGCCTCGCCTGGGCCACTGCGGCGCACGCCACCAACCTCTCCGAGTTGCCGCTCAAGGTCTCGGCGCTGGCCAAGCCCAACGTCATCTTCGGCATGGACGACTCGGGCTCCATGGACTGGGAGATGGTGCTCGACACCTCCTCCGGCACCGCCTACTGGGATGGCGCGAGCGCGTGGGACAGCACCAACGGCCGGCCGCTGCGCACGAGCGGCTTCGTGCCGATGAGCTACCTGTTCCCGATGGGCACGGCCACGGGCGGCCAGATCTACGCCTACAACAACTGGTGGGGACAGACGGTGCCGCCGACGGCGCAGTTCGCCTGGCTGCGCTCCGCGGCGTTCAACAACCTCTACTACAACACGCAGACCACCTACGCGCCCTGGGCCCCGGCCTACGTGGACAGCGCGCTGCGCAGCTACAGCAACGCCAGCAGCACCTCGGCGCCTTCGCACCCGGCGGTGACCAGCCCCCCGACGCTGAACCTGACGGCCGACTGGACCTCCAGCAACGGCAACTTCGCATCGAACGGCTTCATGTTCTATGTGCAGGCCGGCATGGTGTTGCCGGCTGGGACGCAGACATGGTCGACTGCCAATGATGGCTCCGGCACGGCCTGCAACTGGTGGAGCGGCGGAGCCGCTTGGCGCACCTTGACGGCGGCGCAAACGGTGCCGTCGGGAAATGCCTGCTGGGCCGCGATCCCCTACTTCCCTGCGACCTTCTGGCACAGCGAGAGCTGCACCGTCGACGGCAGCACCTGCGTCAATGCGCCCAACGGCAGCGGCACGCTCAAGCGCTACGAGATCAAGTCGGGCAACACCTTCCCCTCGGGTCGCAGCTACGCCGACGAGATCCAGAACTTCGCCAACTGGTTCACCTACCACCGCAAGCGCAAGCTGATGCTGGCCGCGGCGATGGGCAAGGTGCTCGAGCCGATGACCGGCCTGCGCATGGGCGTGGTGCCGTTCAGCAACCGCGACGCGGTGACC
>JAEUPE010000228.1 GCA_016790435.1 Rubrivivax sp.
AGCTCGTAGAGCGAGACGATCGTGACGAGCGACGTGTCCTTGAAGATGCTGATGAAGTTGTTCATCATGCTCGGCACCACCATCGCCAGCGCCTGCGGCAGCACGATCTTGCGCTGCGTCTGCCAGTAGCTCAGGCCGAGCGTGGCCGCCGCCTCGATCTGCCCCTTCGGGATGGCCTGCAGGCCGCCGCGCACGATCTCGGCCATGTAGGCGGCGGCGAAGAGCGTGATGCCCACCAGAACGCGCACCAGCACGTCGATCGACACGCCCTGCGGCATGAAGAGCGGGAACATGAAGCTCGCCATGAAAAGCACGCTGATGAGCGGCACGCCCCGGATGAGCTCGATGTAGATCACGCACACGGTGCGGATGGCCGGCAGGTTGCTGCGCCGGCCGAGCGCCACCAGCACCGCGAGCGGGAAGGCGAAGAAGATGGACAGCGTCGCCAGCATCACCGTGAGCGGCAGCCCGCCCCAGAGGTCGGTGCGCACGGGCGCCAGGCCGAGGATGCCGCCACCCATCAAGGTGAAGAACAGCGCCAGCACGGCCACCCACATCACCGCCAGCCAGGGCTTCCAGAACCAGCGCACGCAGCTCAGCACCAGGGCGGCCACCATCACGGCCGTGGCGATCTCCGGGCGCCACTGCTGTTCGAAGGGGTAGCGGCCGAAGATGATGACGCGCCACTTCTCCGTGACCACGCCCCAGCAGGCGCCGTTGCCGCGCGCCGCCTGGCAGGCATTGGCGTCGGCACCGAACACCGCCTGCATCAGCCCCCAGCTCGCAAGACTGGGCAGCAGGTACAGCGCGAGACCGATGAGGACCACCGTGGTGAGCGCGCTGCGCCAGTCGGCGAGCAGGTTCTTCCTGACCCACGGCCCGAGGCCCTCGGTGCGCACTGGCGCCGGGCGCGCCGCGATGGGCTTGAAAGTGTCGCCGGCGGAGGCGGTGGATGCTGCGTCGGCCATCTCAGCGCTCCTTGATCGCGACGCGCTTGTTGTAGGCGTTCATCAACGCCGACGTCGACAGCGAGGTCGTCAGGTACACGAGCATGATGATCGTGATGCACTCCACCGCGCGGCCGCTCTGGTTGAGCGTGGTGTTGGCGATCGACACCACGTCGGGGTAGCCGATGGCCACCGCGAGCGAGCTGTTCTTCGTCAGGTTCAAGTACTGGTTCGTGAGCGGCGGGATGATGACCCGCAACGCCTGCGGCAGCACGACGAGCTGCATGGTCTGGCCGCGCGACAGGCCGAGCGCCCCGGCCGCCTCGGTCTGCCCGTGGCTCACCGACTGGATGCCGCCGCGCACCACCTCGGCCACGAAGGACGCGGTGTACATCGTCAGGCCGACGAGCACGGACATGAACTCCGGCGTCACCGCGGCGCCACCGTCGACCTGGAAGGCCTCCTGCTGCGGCACCGACCACGCCGTGGGCGCGCCGCCGACGATCCAGCCGAGCAAGGCGAGGCCGAAGATGGCGGCCAGCGGCACGGCCCAGCGATTGCCGTTGCGGCCGGTCAGTTCGAACTGGGCCTGCACGCGGCGGCGCCACCACCACCCCACGGCCAGCCCGGCGACCGCGCCTGCGGCGGTGAGTGCGTGCGCAGTGACCCACACCGGCACCGGGAACGCGAAGCCGCCCTTGCTCAGGAAGAACAGGCCGAACACGTTCAAGGCTTCGTTCGGCGCGGGCAGCACCTCGACGAAGAGCAGGTACCACATCAGCAGCTGGAGCAGGATGGGGATGTTGCGGAACAGCTCGACGTAGCCATAGCACAGGCCCCGCACCAGCGCGTTGCGCGAGAAACGGCCGACCCCGACGAGCACGCCGAGGATCGTCGTGCAGACGATGCCCACCACCGCCACGCGCAGCGTGTTGAGCACGCCGACGAGGAGCGCCTTGCCGTACGACTGGCTCGGGTCGTAGGAGACGAGCGTCTCGCCGATGTCGAAGCCGGCTGCCTGCTGCAGGAAGTCGAAGCCGCTCTGGATGCCGCGCACCGCCATGTTGCGCTGCGTGTTCGACGCCAGGAACCAGATGCCGAGGGCGATGAGCGAGAGCGCCACCACCTGGTAGACGAGCCCGCGCGCGGCGCGGCTGCGCCAGTTCCAGGTGCGGCGCTTCACAGGGGCACGTGCTTGCACTGCGGGCTCCCGGATGAGGAGAGAGAGGGAGGGACGCGGACCCCGGAAGCAGATTCCGGGCCCGCCATCGCAGCTGTTGGGGCGGGGCCTGGGCCGTCGGCCCAGGTTCCGCCCGCGGGTGCGGCCGGCTGCGGCCTCAGCGCACCGGCGGCGCGTACATCACGCCGCCCTTGCTCCAGAGGTTGTTGGTGCCGCGCGGCAGACCGATGGAGGTCTTGGGGCCGACATGGCGCTCGAAGACTTCGCCGTAGTTGCCCACGGCCTTGACGGCGCGGTAGGCCCACTCCTTGTCGAGGCCGAGCAGCTTGCCGGTGTCCTCGGTGCCGGAGCCGAGCAGGCGCATCACGCCGGGGCTCTTGCTGTCCTTCTTCATCTCGTCGATGTTGGCCTGCGTGATGCCGTGTTCCTCGGCCTCGAGCAGCGCGTTGAGCACCCACTTGGCGATGCCGAAGAACTCGTCGTCGCCACGGCGCACCGAGGGGCCGAGCGGCTCCTTGGAGATGAGCTCGGGCAGGATGACGTGGTCGTCGGGCTTCTGCGCTTCCTTGCTGCGGATGGACGCCAGGCCGGAGGCGTCGGTGGTGAAGGCCTGGCAGCGGCCGGAGAAGTAGGCGCCGGTGGAGGCCTCCTGCTTCTCGAACACCACGGGCTTCATGTTCAAGCCGTTGGCGCGCGAGTAGTCGGTGAGGTTGAGTTCGGTGGTGGTGCCCGACTGCACGCAGACGGTGGCGCCCTTCAATTGCTTGGCGCTCTTGACGTTGAGCTTCTTCGGCACCATGAAGCCCTGGCCGTCATAGAAGGTGACGCCGACGAAGTGCATGCCGAGCGACACGTCGCGCGTCAGGGTCCAGGTGGTGTTGCGCGACAGCACGTCGATCTCGCCCGACTGCAGCGCCGTGAAGCGCTGCTGCGCCGTGAGCGGGTTGAAGCGCACCTTGTTGGCGTCGCCGAGGATGGCAGCGGCGAGCGCGCGGCAGTAGTCGACGTCCAGGCCGGTCCACTTGCCCTGGCTGTCGGCGGCCGAGAAGCCGGCGAGGCCGGTGTTGACGCCGCAGACGAGTGCGCCGCGCGCCTTGATGGCATCGAGGTCCTTGCCGGCCATCGCGGATGTGCTCGCCAAGCCGAGTGCGGCGGCGACAGCGCCCAGAGTGACGACGAATTTTCGGGACATGGACGAACTCCTGGAGGGAAGAAGGCGGTGGAATCGAGGGCCCGACTGGGGCGCTGAAGAGAGGCAAGCAAGATGCCGACCAGCCCATGAAAGAGCCCCAAAATCGGGCGGCAGTATAGAAGTGGGCTCCTCGTGGGAGCCCCCGCGCTTCTACGTAGCATCGGCCCATGCGCCTCGCGCATGGGGTGCCCATTTCGCCCTCGACCAACCCCCTCGCGCTCTTGTCGCGGGCGGTCGGCGCACGAGGCGAGGGCGGTCCGAAGATGCCTGCCCTAAGCGGGTGCGTCCGCGCTTGTTAGCGGGCTGCCGCTTCAGCGCAGGTCGGGGCTGTCCGGCAGTTCGTTCGGATTGGTTGCGCCCGCCGCCAGCGGGAAGTGCTTCGCGAGCAGCGCATCGACCGCCCGCACTGCCTGCTGCAGCCCCTGCTCGAAGCGCCCGGCACGAAAGGCCTCGCGCATGCCGGACAGCACCTCCTCCCAATGCGCCGGCGGCACCAGCCGTGCCAGGCCGCGGTCGGCCACGATCTCGATCGCGTGCTCGGCCAGCAGCAGGTAGATGAGCACGCCGTTGTTGTGCTCGGTATCCCAGACGCGCAGCTTGCCGAACAGGGCCACGGCGCGCTCGCGCGCCGAAGCGCCCCGCCAGAGATAGGACAGTGGCAGGCCGGCCTCGACGCACAGCCGGATCTCGCCGCTGTGCTGCCGTTCGCTGGCCGCCACCTGCCGTTCGAGCCGCGCGAGCGCCGCCGGGTCGAGGGCGCGCGCGGTGTCGCGCTCGTCGAACCAGCGGTGGCGCAGGATGCGGAGCAAGCGGTTTCCCTGCGCGCCGTTGTCGCGGGCGGTGGTGTGAAGTCCCTGCTCGCTCATGCCGGTCTCACCAGTCTCCCGAGGCGCCGCCGCCACCGAAGTCGCCGCCACCGCCAGAGGAAAAGCCGCCGCCCCCACCGCCCGAGCCGCCACCGCTCCAGCCGCCGCCCCAGCCACCGCCGTCCCAGCCGCCCACGTGCGGGAGCGTTCGGCCGCGATGCCCCGCGCGCCTCATGGCGCGGCCGGCGGCCGCACCGAAGCCGATGATGCCGACGAGCACCAGCGCCACGAGTCCGACGCCCGCAGCGATCCATGCGCTCGCCGTGAACCACCAGGCCGCGTAGCCGGCACCACCCGCCGCCAGCAGCGAACCGAACTTGCGGCCCAGCAGGCGTGTCAGTACCGATGCGATGATCGGCACGGCGACGAACAGGAACATCGCCAGTTCGTCGAACTGAAGCCCGGGCAGCGCGCCATCTCGCGTGGGCAGCGGCGCGGGAGCGGGCAGGCCCTCGCCGCGGACGCGTGCGATGAGCTGGTCGACGGCTGCCTGGAGGCCGCCGGCATAGTCGTCGGCGCGGAACGCCGGCCGGATGGCGCCGTCGATGATCTGCCGCGCCGCCAGGTCCGGAATGGCGCCCTCGAGCGCCTTGGCGACTTCGATGCGCACGCGGCGGTCGGTCTTGGCCACGACCACGAGCACGCCATCGCCCTGGTCCCGGCGGCCGATCTTCCACGTGTCGGCCGCGCGCTGCGCGTAGGCGGCAATGTCCTCCGGTGCCGTGCTCGCCACCATCAGCACGACGATCTGCGGTCCGGCTTGCGCCTCGAAGGCCGCGAGCTTGGACTCGAGGGCGGCGCGTTGCGCGGCGTTGAGCGTGCCAGTCTCGTCGATCACGCGCCCCGAGAGCGCCGGGACCGGCAACTGCGCCCAGGCCGGCGCCACGGCGCAGCACAAAGCCCAGAGCAGGGCCCGGAGCCACCCAGGTGAACGCCATCGCGTGCGGCCGCCTGGGGCGCCCCACGCGGCCGCCACCAGAAGCCAGGGTGCCCGCAGGTGCATCAGGGGTGACTCCCCCGCTGGTCGAGCCGGGTTACTTCGAGGCCGCGGCTGCCGGCGCGGCGCCCGGCTTGTCGAAGTTCACCACCGGCGGCGTGGCAATCTGCGCCTCGTTCTGCACCGTGAAGCTCGGCTTCACGGCGTACCCGAACACCATCGCGGTGAGGTTGCTCGGGAACTGGCGAGCCAGCACGTTGTAGTCGGCCACGGCCTTGATGTAGCGGTTGCGCGCCACGGTGATGCGGTTCTCGGTGCCTTCGAGCTGCACGCGCAGGTCCTGGAAGCCCTGGTTCGCCTTGAGGTTGGGGTACTGCTCGACGACGACCATCAGGCGCGACAGCGCGCTCGTCAGTTCGCCCTGGGCGGCCTGGAATCTGGCGAAGGCCTCGGGGTTGTTGACGAGTTCGGGCGTGGCCTGGATGCCGGTGGCCTTGGCCCGCGCCTCGACCACGCGCGTGAGCGTCTCCTGCTCGAAGTTGGCCTCGCCACGCACCGTGTTGACGATGTTCGGGATGAGGTCGGCACGCCGCTGGTACTGATTGAGCACCTCGGACCAGGAGGCCTTGACCTGCTCGTCGAGGCGCTGGAAGTCGTTGTAGCCGCAGCCACCGAGCAGCGTGGTGAACAGCAGCGCCAGCATCGTGCCAAGGCCGCGCCAGCCGGCGCGGGCCGTTCGATCGGTATTCATGTTCGTCCTCCTGAAACCTGCCGGGTCGCCGCCTCAAGGGCGGACGCATCGTACCCGCCGTGCCAGATGGGGCAGGACAATGCGAGTTCAAGTCGGCTTCGGTCCGCGGCCTGCCCTGGAGGTGGATCGGAGGCGCACCGATGGCCCGAGGTGCTCAAGCAGCCGGGGCCGCAACGTCAATCGGGAGATGCATGGACCGCCTCGGCAATGCCCTGCGCGCGGCGTCGGGCGCACCGGCGCCCAGCTCTGCTTCGCCATCCTCCGCGGCATCGCTGGCGCCGCTGGAGCACGCGCTCGTGCTTGGCGCGGGTGGACGCCTGGGCTCGGCGCTGCTCGCCGAGGCCCTCGTGGCCGGGCGCTTCGCCTCGGTGCGTGCCTGGGTGGCCGCGCCGCTCGTGAGCACCGTTCGTGGTCTGTCGCCGCTCTCCGAGGCGGACTTCGACCGGCCGGGCCCCCTGCGCGCCACCACGGCCTTCATCGTCTTCGAGCGTGAGCGCTTCAGCAACGGCCGCGACGACGCCTTCGTCATGCCCCAGGCCGTGGCATTGCCGGCCCTGGCAAGCCGGCTGCGGGAAGGAGGTGTGCGGCGGCTGGTCGTCGTGCTGCCCCACGCCAGCTCGATGCTGCCGCAGGCATTGGCCGAGGGGCTGGCCACGCACGACGAGGCCGCCGTCGCCGCGCTCGGGTTCGAACACCTGCTGCTGCTCAAGCCCTCGCAGGACCTGGCCGTGGCGCGCACGGGCAGCCTGCTCGAGCGCTTCACCCGTTGGTGGCTGGCCCAGTTGCGCTGGATGATTCCGCAGCGGGAGCAGCCGCTGCGCGCCGTGGTGCTGGCCCGGCTGGCCGTGATGCTGGCGCGCGTTCTGCCGTCGGCGCCCTCGGGCACGCAGGTCGTGCCGCAGTCGCTGCTGTGGCAACTGGTGCACGATGCCGACGGTGGCGAGGCGCGCTCGCGCGCCTGGCTGGCCGCGCCGGCCGCCGCGCGCGCGCCCGGATAATGCCCCGCATGAGCGAGCCTGCCACTGCGTTGAAGAACGACACCTTCCTGCGCGCCTGCCTGCGCGAGCCCACGGCGCACACGCCGCTGTGGCTGATGCGCCAGGCCGGTCGCTACCTGCCCGAATACAACGCCACTCGAGCGCGCGCGGGCAGCTTCATGGGCTTGGCCACCAACCCCGATTTCGCCACCGAGGTGACGTTGCAGCCGCTGGAGCGCTGGCCGCTGGATGCCGCCATCCTGTTCTCCGACATCCTCACCGTGCCCGATGCCATGGGCCTCGGCCTCAGCTTCGCCGCTGGGGAGGGCCCGCGCTTCGCCCACCCCGTGCGCGACGAGGCGGCGGTGGCGCGGCTCGCGGTGCCCGACATGGAGCGCCTGCGCTACGTGTTCGATGCCGTGCGCTCCATTCGCAAGGCGCTCGACGGCCGCGTGCCGCTCATCGGCTTCTCGGGCAGCCCATGGACGCTGGCCTGTTACATGGTCGAGGGCGCCGGCTCCGACGACTACCGCACCGTGAAGACGATGCTGTACGCCCGGCCCGACCTGATGCACCGCATGCTCGAGGTCAACGCCCAGGCCGTGGCCGCCTACCTCAACGCCCAGATCGATGCCGGCGCGCAGGCCGTGATGGTGTTCGACTCCTGGGGCGGCGTGCTGGCCGATGCGGCCTTCCGCCGCTTCAGCCTGCCCTACACACGCGCCGTGGTGAGCCAGCTGAAGCGTGAGGCGCAGGGGCGGCGCGTCCCGTGCATCGTCTTCACCAAGGGGGGCGGCGGTTGGCTCGAAGAGATCGCCGACCCGGTGCGGGGTTGCGGCGCCGATGTCGTCGGCCTCGACTGGACCACCGACCTCGGCCGGGCCCGCCAGCGCGTCGACGACCGCGTGGCGCTGCAGGGCAACCTCGACCCGGCCGTCTTGTTTGCGCCGCCCGAGGTGGTGGCGGCCGAGGCGCGCGCCGTGCTCGACAGCTTCGGCTCCCCGCTGCGGGCCGACGGCCGCCACGGCGGGCACATCTTCAACCTCGGCCACGGCATCAGCCAGTTCACGCCGCCCGAGCATGTGGCTGCCCTTGTCGAGGCCGTGCATGCCCACTCGCGCCATCTGCGCAACGCGAAGTAACGGCCGGGCTGTGCGGCACGGCGGCGCCGCAACGCGCGCTGCGGGTAAGTGAGCGCTCAGGGCTTGACTTATCCCCACGACCCATGGTTTAGGGGCCCCCCGTGTTCGAGTGGGTTCGCGCGGCGCGGGAAACGCACGAGTTGCGTGCTAAGTGCTTGATTTCGCTTAGAGGAGGGCTCTGCCTCATCCGCGAGCAAGCTAGGCCAGGGGTCGAAAAATCAACCACTTGCGGTGCCTGAGCGCAGCTTGATCACATTGTTATCCACAGTTTCTCTGGATAGCTCGAAAAGTCGTTGGGAATCATGAACTTGGGTGGAGGTCTTCAGGTCGTGCCTCGCCTCGTGGCGCGCCCGCGGCGCGCTGTTACATGAGCCCCGAGACCGGCGCCTCGGCGCGCATTTCCGTGGCCATCGAGGCACCGCGGCACGCCGCACTGGGTGCGTCCACCGGTTTGCTCGACTACACGAGCGAGCGCCCGCTCGCGCCGGGAACGCTGGTGCGCGTGCCCCTGGGCCGGCGCGAAGTGGCCGGCATCGTCTGGGACCGGCCACGGCTGCCGGACCCGGCCCCGGGCGCGACGATCGAGGAGCCGGCACTGAAGCCGGTGAAGGCGGTGCTCGACGCGATGCCGCTGCTCTCCGCGCCCTGGCGCGCATTGATCGACTTCGCAGCCGCCTACTACCAGCGCGGCCTCGGCGAGCTGGCGCTGGCCGTGTTGCCGCCGCAACTGCGGCGGATCGACGACACGCAGCTGTCGCGGCGCTTGCGGCGGCTCGAGAAGCGCGACCCATTCGAAGGTGCGGTCCAAGTGGCTGGTGCATCGCCGGGCGACGATCCAGCGCCGGTGTCGTTGACCCCCGACCAGGCGGCGGCGCTCGCAGCCTTCGCCGAGAGCACCACGCCGGCCCTGCTGCACGGCGTGACGGGCAGCGGCAAGACCGAGGTCTACCTGCGCGCCACGTCGCAGGCGCTGCAGGCGGGCCGGCAGGTGCTGGTGCTGGTGCCAGAGATCAATCTCACCCCGCAGCTGGAGGCACGCTTCGCCGAGCGCTTTCCCGGCCGCGTGATGGCCAGCCTGCACAGCGCCCTGACGCCGGCGCAGCGGCTGCGCCACTGGCTGCTAGCGCACGAGGGGCGGGCCGACCTCGTGCTCGGCACACGGTTGGCGGTGTTCGCCTCGCTGCCTCGCCTGGGGCTGATCGTGGTCGACGAGGAGCACGACGCCTCATTCAAGCAGCAGGAGGGTGCGCGGTACTCGGCGCGCGACCTGGCGGTGTGGCGTGCTCGCCAGCTCGGCGTGCCGGTGATGCTCGGCTCGGCGACACCCTCGCTGGAGACCTGGCAGCGTGTTCTGCAGGGGCGCTACAGGCGCCTGGCGCTGCCGCAGCGCATCGGCGGCGGCGAGCTGCCGCGGGTGCGGCTCATCGACATGCGCACCCTGCCGAGCCAAGGGCAGCCGGCCGCCGGTGGCGACGCCATGCCCCTCGCGCCGCCGCTCCTGGTCGCCCTGAGGGAGCGCCTGCAGCGCGGTGAGCAGAGCCTGCTGCTGCTTAACCGACGCGGCTACGCGCCGGTGCTGCACTGCTCGGCCTGCGGCTGGAAGAGCGGCTGTCCGCACTGCAGCGCCTGGCGTGTCTTCCACAAGGCCGACCGTACGCTGCGCTGCCACCACTGTGGCCTGGCGGAGCGCGTGCCGCGCGCCTGCCCCGAGTGCGGCAACCTCGACATCTCGCCGCTCGGGCGCGGCACCGAGAAGCTCGAGGAGCAACTCGCCGCGGTGTTGCCCGGCGCACGCATCGCGCGCATCGACGCGGACAGTACGCGCGGCGTTGGCGAGCTCGAACGCCAGCTTGCCGCCGTGCACGACGGCGAGGTCGACGTGCTCGTCGGCACGCAGATCCTCGCCAAGGGACACGACTTCCGCCGCGTCACGCTGGTGGCGGCGGTGAACCCCGACGGCGCGCTGTTCACGAGCGACTTCCGCGCCCCCGAACGGCTCTTCGCCTTGCTGATGCAGGCGGCGGGCCGCGCCGGGCGCGACGCGGCGCAATCGGCGGGCAGCGAGATGTGGATCCAGACGACGAGCCCGAAGCACGCGCTGTATGCCGCGCTGGCACGGCACGACTACGAGGCCTTTGCGCAGGCGCAACTGGACGAGCGCCGCGCGGCGGGCCTGCCGCCGTTCGCGCACCTCGCGCTCGTGCGCGCCGAGGCTCGCGAGGCGGCCGCGGCCACGGCCTTCCTGCGCGAAGCGGCCGCCGATCTGCAGGCGCTCGAGGTCGCCGCCGGCGTCAGGGCCTATCCGCCGGTGCCGCCCGCGCTCTCGCGCGTGGCCGATGTCGAGCGCGTGCAGATGCTCGTCGAATCAGCCTCGCGGCCGGCGCTGCAGCGCGCGCTGGCTGCCTGGCTGCCCGGCCTCGTGGCCCTGCGTGGTCGGCACAAGGGCGTGATCCGCTGGGCGGTGGACGTGGATCCCCTGTCGATCTAAGGTCAACCGGAACAGGCGCTGCCGCCGCGACACCTGCGGCAGTGCTCCCAGGTGGCTCAGTGGGGGATCCCGGGCAATTCACCTGCGCGCGTGGGTGCCCATACCAGTGAAGGCAGCGGTGCCGGGGCCAGCTTCGGGCCGCGCGCCGGCGAGGCCTGGGCCGCAGCCAGCGTCGCCAATACCAGGACAAGGCAAGCCACCGCCACGTAGCCCCCGAGAAGAAAGACGACTCCGCGCATACCGACGCCTCCCTCGATTCCAGATGTGAGCCTCAAAGCTACAACGAGGTGCGAGCGGGCGAACCTGCAAGGTCTTGCAGGTGACACCCAACTGAGGGGTGCCGTATCGGCCAGCCTTGGCGGCCGCTAAGGCGCGAGTACCCGTTGGTACTGCAGCGCCTCGGCCAGGTGCGCCACCTGCACGGTGTCGCATCCTGCCAGGTCGGCGACGCTTCGTGCCACCTTCAGGACCCGGTGCATGCGGCGCCCCGACCAGGCGAGGCGCCGGGCCGCGCCTTCGAGGAAGGCCGTCGCCCGCTCGTCGAGCGTGACGTGGCGGTCGACACCCGCCGCATCGAGCAGCGCGTTGGCGCTGCCTTGCCGCTCTACCTGCCGCGAGCGGGCTGCGCCGACGCGGCCGGCGACCTCGGCGCTGGACTCACCCGCCGGCGCCGCTAGCATCTCCTCGGGTCGCGCGGCGAGAACTTCGACCTGCAGGTCGATGCGGTCGAGCAGCGGGCCCGACAGGCGCCCCTGGTAGCGAGCGATCGCCTCGGGCGTGCAGCGGCAGGCGCGGCCGGTGCCGGCCGGGGCCCCAAGCCAGCCGCACGGGCAGGGGTTCATGGCCGCCACAAGCTGGAAGCGGGCCGGGAAGCGCGCGCGCCTGGCCGCACGCGCGATGCAGATCGAGCCCGTCTCGAGCGGTTCGCGCAGGGCCTCGAGCGCGGTGCGCGGGAACTCGGGCGTCTCGTCGAGGAACAGCACGCCGCCATGCGCGAGCGAGATCTCGCCCGGCCGCGGCGGCGAGCCACCTCCCACCAGGGCCACGGCACTGGCCGTGTGGTGCGGCGCACGCATGGCTCGCTCACCGAACGGCACCGAGTCGTCGCCCGCAAGGCCGAGCAACGCGGCGCTGTCGAGCGCCTCCTCGTCGCGCATCGGCGGCAGCAGCCCCGGCAGGCGCTGCGCCAGCATCGACTTGCCGGTGCCGGGCGGCCCCACCAGCAGCAGGCTGTGCGCCCCCGCAGCGGCAACTTCCAACGCCCGCTTGGCGCCTGCCTGACCCTTCACGTCACGAAGGTCGAGGTGGGTTGCGCGATGCCCGCCGAACGGCGGTGAGCCGGTCGAGGCGCCGCCGGCTGCAGCGGGGCCCGACAGCGGCACGGCGGCGTCGCCGGGCAGCAGCGCGGCCGCCACCTCGGCCAGCGTGTCCGCGGCGAGCACTTCGAGCCCCGGCACCCGTGCGGCGGTGGCGGCGTCGGTGCGCGGAAGCACGAGGCGCCGGCCGCTGGCGGCGCGCCGTGCGCCGAGCGCGAGCGCCAGCGCGCCGCGCACGCCTCGCAGTGCCCCGGCCAACGACAACTCGCCTGCGAACTCGCAAGTGGCCACCCTGGCCGCATCCAGGGCCCCGCCGGCGGCCAGGATGCCGATCGCGATCGGCAGGTCGAACCGGCCCGAATCCTTGGGCAGGTCGGCCGGCGCCAGGTTGACCGTGACCCGCTTGTTGTGCGGGAACGTGAAGCCGCTTTGCAGCAGCGCCGCCCGCACCCGCTCGCGCGACTCCTTCACCTCGGTCTCTGCCAGGCCGACGAGCGTGAAAGAGGGCAGGCCGTTGGCCAACTGGACCTCGACGCGCACTTCCGGCGCTTCCATGCCCAGAAGGGCGCGGGTGTAGACGATGGCCAGCGACATGGCTGCAGGTGCAGGGGTGCGCGAAGGGCGATGGGCGGGCGATGGGCGGCCGGGCTGCGGCGAGCGATGGCAAGCGGCGGTATGGGCTGGGTTAGAGGCCGCTGCAGCCCATTCTGTGGCGCGCGCGGATCGCGCCAATGCACCATTCGTGTGCGCACAAAGGGGCGCCCCTGGCCGGGCGCACCCAAATGGGCGATGGATTGGGGGGCTCGGTCGCGAGAGGCGCCCGCCAGGAGTCGGTCAGCGATGCGCACGCGCTCCCCGCACGGTGGAACCGGCGGCGAGTGGCATGGAAGCTGCTAACCGGTGCACAGCTTGATTTCTTTCCCTGTCGATCACCACTAGACCCCTGGAGCGAGCACGCCATGAAGAAGTCCACCTCGTTGTTTGCCTTGGCCGCTTCGTCGGCCGCCTTCGTCACTGCCTTGGCGCTGCCCTCGGTGGCCCTGGCCGACCTGTCGTTCAACGTCGGCGGCGTCTCCGACTACCGCTATCGCGGCATCTCGCAGTCGCGCCTGAAGCCGGCCGTCCAGGGTGGCGCGGACTGGAGCGCCGGTCCGTTCTACGTCGGCGTGTGGGCCTCGTCGATCAAGTGGATCGACGATGCGAACCCCTCCAGCAGCAACAAGGCCGAGATCGACATCTACGGCGGCTACAAGGGCGAGATCATGAAGGACCTCGCCTACGACGTGGGCGTGCTGGCCTATCAGTACCCGGGCCACAAGCTCGCGACGAGCCCGAACACGACGGAGATCTACGGCGCGCTCACCTACGGCCCGGCGACGCTGAAGTACTCGCACAGCGTCACCAACCTGTTCGGCTTCGCCGACAGCAAGAACAGCAGCTACGTCGACCTGAGCGCCTCGTTCGAGGTCGGCCCGGTCGTGCTGTCGCCGCACCTGGGTTACCAGAAGGTGTCCAAGAACGGCGACTTCTCGTACACCGACTACTCCCTGCTCGTGAGCAAGGAGGTCGTGAAGGGCCTCACCGTCAGCGGTGGCGTGGTCGGCGCGGACACCAAGTCGATCGCCGGCACGAAGGCCTACGCCTCGCCCGCCAACGGCAAGGACCTCGGCAAGGCCGGCGCCGTGGTCGGCGTCAAGTACGTGTTCTGAGCCGCGCGGCATGTCGATCCGATCGCAAGACAACATGAGGACCCAGCCATGAAGATGGTCACTGCCATCATCAAGCCGTTCAAGCTCGACGAAGTGCGCGAAGCACTCGGCGGCATCGGGGTGCAGGGCATCACGGTGACCGAGGTCAAGGGCTTCGGACGCCAGAAGGGCCACACCGAGCTGTACCGCGGCGCGGAGTACGTGGTCGACTTCCTGCCCAAGGTGAAGATCGAAGCCGCTGTCGACGACGCGCTCGTCGAGCGCGTCATCGAGGCCGTCGAGGCCTCGGCCCGCACCGGCAAGATCGGCGACGGGAAGATCTTCGTCACCACGCTGGAGCAGGTGGTGCGCATCCGTACCGGTGAGACCGGCAAGGACGCGCTCTAACCCGACTCACCAAACAGAGCCATCGCGTGATGCCGCTCGAGGGCGGCCCTTCCACCACGAGACACGAACCATGAAAAGACTGCTTTCCATCCTGGCCCTCGGCCTGGTGCTCCTCAGCACCGGGCCCGAGGTGCTGGCGCAGGCCGCGACCGCGGCCGCGTCGGCACCCGAAGCGGCCGCCTCGGCGGCTCCGGCAGCGGCCGCGGCCGCTCCGGCGGCGGCTGCCTCGGCGGCACCCGCTGCCGTGCCGGCTCCCGTGCCCAACAAGGGCGACGTGAGCTGGATGCTGGTGTCGACGCTGCTCGTCATCATGATGGCCATCCCCGGCCTCGCGCTGTTCTACGGCGGCCTGGTGCGCAGCAAGAACATCCTCTCGGTATTGATGCAGGTGTTCGTCACCTTCTCGCTCATCACCGTGCTGTGGGTGGTGTATGGCTACAGCCTTGCGTTCACCGAGGGCAACGCCTATGTCGGCGGCTTCGATCGGCTCTTCCTGAAGGGTGTGTTCGATCCCGCGGCGGGCACCTTCGCGATGGCCGCCACCTTCAGCAAGGGCGTGGTCATTCCGGAGATCGTGTTCGTGGCCTTCCAGGCGACTTTCGCGGCCATCACCTGCGGCCTCATCGTCGGCGCCTTCGCCGAGCGCATGAAGTTCAGCGCAGTGCTCTTCTTCATGGTGCTGTGGTTCACCTTCTCGTACCTGCCGATCGCGCACATGGTGTGGTACTGGATGGGCCCGGACGCCTACACGGGCAAGGAAGTGGTCGATGCGATGAACGGCAAGGCCGGCATGATCTGGCAATGGGGCGCGCTCGACTTCGCGGGCGGCACCGTCGTGCACATCAACGCTGCCATGGCTGGCCTGGTGGGTGCCTATGTGCTCGGCAAGCGCGTCGGCTACGGCAAGGAAGCGCTCACGCCGCACAGCCTGCCGCTGACGATGGTGGGGGCCTCGCTGCTGTGGGTGGGCTGGTTCGGCTTCAATGCCGGCTCGGCGCTCGAAGCCGGCAACAGCGCCGCGCTTGCCTTCATGAACACCTTCTCGGCCACCGCGATGGCGGTGCTGTCATGGTGCGCGGCTGAAGCGCTGATGCGCGGCAAGGCCTCGATGCTGGGTGCCGCTTCGGGCGCCGTCGCCGGCCTCGTGGCCATCACGCCGGCGGCGGGCAACGTGGGCATCGTCGGCGCGCTGGTGATCGGCGCGGTGGCCGGTGTCGCCTGCCTGTGGGGCGTCAACGGCCTGAAGAAGCTGCTCGGCGCGGACGACTCGCTCGACGTGTTCGGCGTGCACGGTGTCGGCGGCATCGTCGGCGCGCTGCTGACGGGCGTCTTCAACAACCAGGCGCTCGGCGGCCCGGGGCTGGTGGGCGACTGGGTCACCGCGAGCGTCACGAGCAACGGCGTGGGTGCGCAGGTGTGGATCCAGCTGAAGGCCGTGCTCGTGACCGTCGTGTGGTCGGGCGTCGTGGCCTTCGTCGCCTACAAGGTCGTCGATCTGACGATCGGGCTGCGCGTCCCCGAAGACGAGGAGCGCGAGGGCCTGGACATCACGGCGCACGGCGAGACGGCGTACAACTAACGATACTCCGGACCGGCCTCACGGCCGGCCGGAGTATCTCGCCGGGCTGGACTCGACGCGCCTGCGGCGCGCGAGTCAGTCCGGCGGGGCCAGGCGGGAACGCCTGGCCCTTTGCGCTTTCTGGGGGGCACCGTTGGCGATGCGGCGGATACGGTTCCTTGGGTTGGGCTTGGTGGCGACGCTGTTGGGCTGCGGCGGGGGTGGCGACGGCGTGCAGGCGGAACCGGTGCCCACCGTGCAGGAGGAGCAGTGCCGGGCGCTCGGCTGGCAGCGGCTTGTCGTGCGCGCCGAGGGACTGCCGCGGCTGGCGTTGTGGAAGGCGCCGGCGGGCGCGTGGACGCGCGGGGCCATCGTCGTCATGCATGGAGGCGGCGGTTCGCACACCAACTTCTGCGTCGCCAACGCGTCCATCATCGCGCCGCAGGTGCGCTTCACCGACCAGGCCTTGGCCCAAGGCTTCGCGGTCTTCCTGCTCGACTCGTCCGACCAGGTGACCGACAACGAGTCGCGGCTTTGCGGCAAGGTCTGGGACGATGAAGTGCGCGGGCGCTCGAACCTCGACCTGCCCTTCCTCGAGCAGGTGCTGGCGACCGTGATCCCTGCACGGCGGCCGGCGGGCAGCCCCGCCGCCACGTTCCTGACCGGCCTGTCCTCCGGCGGTTTCATGACGGTCCGGGCCGCCACGCGCTTCGGGCCGTTGGTCACCGCCTTCGCGCCCGTGGCGGGCGGCGACCCCTACGGCTGGTTCCGTGACTGCACGCGCCGAGCCGGTGACCGTGCCAACGTGGCCGGCATCGGGCTGGACAGCGAGACCCGGCGGCAAATCATCGAGCCGGGCGCTTGCGATGCCGCGGCCTATCCCAACGAGAAGCCCTGGGACGGCACGACGCTGACTCCCAAGCCGCCATTTCGCGTGTTTCACCACGCCGAGGACGGCATTCTCGACCGCAGCTGCGTCGAGAAGCAGCGCCGCCAGCTCGCGGCGCGCGGCTACGCAGAATCGGAGCCCTTCACGCTCACCGGCGGCAGCCGCAACGTCGACGTGCACTACTGGCAGGACGCCTATAACGCGCCGCTGCTGGCGTGGTTCGCCGACTTCACACGCTGATGTCCGCCGGCTCAGGCCACCCGGGCGCCATGCGCTCTCCCTAGAATGTCCTCATGGTTCCGCATCTGATCACGGCGCTCACCGGCCCCATCAACGAGCTCGAGGCGCGCGTCCTGGAGTCGATGCCTGCCATCGAGCGCTGGTTCCGCCTCGAGTGGATGGAACACACGCCACCTTTCTACACCTCGGTGGACCTGCGCAATGCCGGCTACAAGCTGGCACCCGTGGACACGGAGCTCTTCCCAACCGGCTTCAACAACCTCACGCCGCAAATGCTGCCGCTCGCCGTGCAGGCAGCGATGGCGGCGATCGAGAAGATCTGCCCCGAGGCCAAGAACCTGCTGCTCGTGCCCGGGCCGCAGGTGCTGGACGGCAATCCGTTCTACCTCACGCACTTGCAGCGGCTGATGGAGGTGTTCACCTTGGCCGGGCTGAACGTGCGCCTGGGCAGCCTGGCGCGCGGGCTCGACAAGCCGCGCAAACTGGCGTTACCCGACGGAGGCGAACTGACTTTGGAGCCGCTCGTGCGCGGCGCGCGGCGACTCGGCCTGCCCGACTTCGACCCCTGCACCATCCTGCTCAACGACGACCTTGCCGCCGGCGTGCCCGGGCTGCTCGAGGACCTGCACGAACAGTACCTGCTGCCGCCCTTGCACGCGAGCTCCGCCTCGCGGCGCAAGTCGCGCCACCTGCACAGCTACGAGGAGGTGGCCAAGCGCTTTGCCAAGCTGCTCGGCATGGACCCGTGGCTGCTGCACACGATGCACGGGCAGTGCGGGCAGGTTGATTTCACGAGCGAGGCGGGCCTCGACTGCGTGAAGACGCATGTCGACGCGCTACTGGCCAAGGTGCGGCGCAAGCACAAGGAGTACGGCATCGCCGAGCGTGCCTTCGTCGTTGTGAAGTCCGACGGCCCAGGTGGCTCGGACGTGCTCACGGTGCGTGACGCCAAGGACCTCGACGACTCCGAGCGGCGCGCCCGCCTGGCGCGCAGCATGCCCGCGCGACCGGCATCGTCCCCGGCGATGCGCGACGTCATCGTGCAGGAAGGCGTGCCCACCTACGAACGCATCAACGACGCGGTGGCTGAGCCCGTCGTCTACATGATCGACCGCTACGTGGTCGGCGGCTTCTACCGCGTGCACGCCGCGCGCGGCAGCGACGAGAGTCTCGATGCGCCCGGTTCGGCGTACGTGCCGCTCGCCTTTGCCGAGAGCCACCAGCTCCCGCGCCGTGGCGCCAAGCCCGGCGCCAGTGCGCCGAACCGCTTCTACATGTACGGCGTCATCGGCAGGCTGGCGATGCTTGGTGCTTCCTACGAACTCGAGTCGTCCGACCCGGCCACCGAGAGCGAGGAAGCC
>JAEUPE010000241.1 GCA_016790435.1 Rubrivivax sp.
CAGGTGCTGCACTACGGCCGCCCGGGCACGCTGGAAGAACTCGTGCCGGGCATGATCTTCACGATCGAGCCGATGATCAATGCCGGCCGCCGCGAGATCAAGGAAGACCGGCGCGGCAACCGCCCCTACGACGGCTGGACCATCGTCACGCGCGACCGCTCGCTCTCGGCGCAGTGGGAGCACACGGTGCTCGTCACCGACACGGGCTACGAGGTGCTCACCGTGTCGGCCGGGAGCCCGCCGGCGCCGGACTTCGCCCCCCTCGGCTACGGCGCGCCTGCCGATGCGGTTGCGCGGCAGGCCGGAGCGGCCGCGGTCACCGCCCCCTGACGGGCCCCTGACCCCAACGAAGTCTCCGCCCATGTCGGCCTTGCCCGAGCCGGGCCGCGGCCCAGGGCCCGGCCCGCTGACCACCTCTCCGCTGCCACCGGCCGCCTCGGCCCTGCCGGCGCTGCGCCACCAGTTCAAGGGCGGCAAGGCAGAACTGGTCGAGCGCTTCGCGCGCACGCATCGACCCAGCGCCGCCTCGGCCACGCGCCTGCTGCGCGCACTGGCCCGGCATGTCGACGGCACCTTGTGCGAGCTGTGGGATCAGCAGCGACTGAACGCGCTGGCGCCCGGCGCCACGCTCGTGGCCGTGGGTGGTTTCGGGCGCGGCGAGCTCTTCCCGCAATCCGACGTGGACCTGCTCGTGCTGCTGCCCGAGGCCAAGGGCGGCGCCGACGAAGAACACGCGGCCGCCCCGGCCCGCGACGCGGTGGCCGGCTTCGTCACCGCCTGCTGGGACATCGGGCTCGAATGCGGCTCGGCCGTGCGCACGGTGGCCGAGTGCCTTGCCGAATCGGCGCGCGACGTCACGGTGCAGACCTCGCTGCTCGAGGCGCGCTTCGTGTGCGGCAACAAGCGCCTGTTCAACACGCTGCGCAGCGCGCTCGACCGCGCGATGGACGCGCGCGCCTTCTTCACCGCCAAGACGCTCGAGATGCGCCAGCGGCACGTGAAGTACGAGGGCACGCCCTACGCGCTCGAGCCCAACTGCAAGGAGAGCCCCGGCGGCCTGCGCGACCTGCAGGTGGTGATCTGGGTGGCCCGCGCCGCCGGCCTCGGCCGCACGTGGGCCGAGCTGGCCGCCAAGGGGCTGATCACGCCCTTCGAGGCCAGCCAGCTCGTCAAGCACGAGGGCACGCTGAAGCTCATCCGCGCCCGCCTGCACGCCATCGCCGGGCGCCGCGAGGACCGCCTCGTCTTCGACCTGCAGACCTCCGTGGCCGAGAGCTTCGGCCTCAAGCCGACCAAGGGCCAGCGCAGCTCGGAAGCGCTGATGCACCGCTACTCCGGGGCGGCGAAAGCGGTGACGCAGCTCAACCAGATCCTGATGCTCAACATCGAGGAGCGCATCGTCGGCTCGGAGAAGGCGCCGATGCGGCCGCTGTCGATGCGCTTCTTCGACCGCGGCGGCGCGCTCGAGGTGGCGAGCGACGACCTCTACCTGCGGCACCCGCACGCCATCCTCGAGACCTTCCTCGTCTTCGGGCAGACGCCGGGCCTGCAGGGTCTCTCGGCACGCACGCTGCGGGCGCTCTACAACGCGCGCACCGTGATGAACGCGGAGTTCCGCCGCGACCCCGTCAACCGCAAGCTCTTCATGGAGATCCTGCGCGCGCCGGGCCGGCAGACGCACGCGCTCAGGCTCATGAACCAGACCTCGGTGCTCGGGCGCTACCTGTGGGTCTTCCGCCGCATCGTCGGGCGCATGCAGCACGACCTGTTCCATGTGTACACGGTGGACCAGCACATCTTGATGGTGGTGCGCAACATGCGCCGCTTCTTCATCCCGGAGCATGCGCACGAGTACCCGTTCTGCAGCCAGCTCGCGGCGCAGTGGGACAAGCCCTGGCTGCTGTACGTGGCCGCCATCTTCCACGACGTGGCCAAGGGCCGCGGCGGCGACCACTCCGAGCTCGGCGCCGTCGAGGCGCGCCGCTTCAATCGCGACCACGACATCGACGAGGAGGACGCGAGCCTCATCGAGTTCCTCGTCAAGCACCACCTCACGATGAGCCACCTGGCGCAGAAGGAGGACCTGTCGGACCCCGAGGTCATCCGCGGCTTCGCCCGGCTCATGGGCACGCCGCGCCGCCTGAACGCGCTGTACCTGCTGACTGTGGCCGACATCCGCGGCACCAGCCCCAAGGTATGGAATGCCTGGAAGGGCAAGCTGCTCGAAGACCTCTATCGCCTGACGCTGCGGGCGCTGGGCGGTGCGCAGCCCAACGCCGACGCCGAGATCGAGTCGCGCAAGGTCGAGGCGCGGCAGATGCTGGCGCTGCACTCGGCGCTGCCCGGCACCGAGGAGCCGCTGTGGAAGACGCTCGAGGTGAGCTACTTCGCACGCCACGACGCCGCCGACATTGCCTGGCATGCCCGCTCGCTGTGGCGCCATGTGCAGACCACCGAGCCCATCGTGCGCGCCCGCCCCTCGTCGGTCGGCGAAGGGCTGCAGGTGCTCGTCTACTCGCCCGACCAGCCCGACCTCTTCGCCCGCATCTGCGGCTACTTCGACAACGCCGGCTTCAGCATCCAGGACGCGAAGATCCACACGACGCGCGCCGGCTACGCGCTCGACACGTTCCAGGTCGCGAGCACCCTTGTCGAAGAGGACAGCGAGGTCGACTACCGCAGCCTCATCTCGCTCGTCGAGACGCAGGCCGCGGCCGCCCTGGCCGCCAGCGGCCCGCTGCCCGAACCGCGCCGCGGCCGCGTCTCGCGGCGCGTGCGCTCCTTCCCGGTCATCCCGCGCGTCTCGCTCAACCCGGACGAGCGCGCCCAGCGCTGGCTGCTCACGGTGTCGGCGAGCGACCGCAGCGGCCTGCTCTACGCGGTGGCGCGGGTGCTGGCCGCGCACCGCATCAACCTGCAGCTGGCCAAGGTGACGACGCTCGGCGAGCGCGTGGAAGACACGTTCCTCGTCGACGGGCCGGCGCTGCAGCAGCCCAAGGCCCAGCTGCGCATCGAGAGCGAGATTCTCGACGCCGTGGCCACACCCGCCTGAGCAGGCAGCAGCCCCGTGGCCCTGCTGCGCATCACCGCCGACGCCGCCATCGAGCGGCTGGCCTCGTTCGATGCCGTCATCGATGCGCGCAGCGAAAGCGAGTACGCCGAGGACCACCTGCCCGGTGCGCAGAACTGGCCGTCGCTGAACGACGCCGAGCGCGCCGACATCGGCACCACCTACAAGCAGGTGTCGGCGTTCGAGGCGCGCAAGCGCGGTGCCGTGCTCGTGGCGCGCAACATCGCCCGCCACGTCGAGCGGCATGTCGTCAACCCGCCGCCCGGGTTGCCGCGCGAATGGTCGCCGCTCGTCTATTGCTGGCGCGGCGGGCAGCGATCGGGCTCGCTCGCCACTGTGCTCGATGCGATCGGCTTTCGCACGCACGTGCTCGATGGCGGCTACCGCGAGTTCCGCCGCGCCGTGCTGCGCGAGCTCGAAGTGCAGCCCGGGCGGCTGGACTTCCGTGTGCTGTGTGGCCGCACGGGCAGCGGCAAGAGCCGGCTTCTGGGTGCGCTGGCCGAAGCAGGCGAGCAGGTGCTCGACTTGGAGGCGCTGGCCAGCCACCGCGGCAGCGTGCTCGGGCCGCTGCCGGGGCAGCCCCAACCTTCGCAGAAGGGCTTCGAGACGGCGCTCTGGACCGCGATGCGCGCCTTCGACCCTGCGCGCCCGGTGTGGGCCGAGAGCGAAAGCCGCACCATCGGCCGCCTGCGCGTGCCGGAGGCGCTGTTGATCCGGCTGCGCGCATCGCCCTGCGTGGCGATGGAGATGCCGCTGCCCGCGCGTGTGCAGTTGCTGCTGCAGGACTACAGTCACTTCGTGCTCGACACCGAAAGCTTCTGCGAACGTCTGGCTGCGTTGCGCGAGCTGCGCGGGGGTGAGACCGTGGCCCGCTGGCAGGCCATGGCGCGTGCCGGTCGCCATGCCGAGGTCGTGGAAGACCTGCTGCTGCAGCACTACGACCCGATCTACCTGCGCTCGATGAGCCGCAACTACGCCGGCTTCGACCAGGCGGAAGGGTTGCATCTGGCAGACGGCAGCGGGGCCTCGCTCGCCCAGGCCGCCCTCGGGCTGTCCACGGGGTAGCGGCCACCGCCGCGACCTGACCAACATCAAGCGCCGGCCGGGGGCGCGACCCTAGACTCGCGCGTCCACCCCGCCAAGACCAGACGCCATGCCAGCGCCCTCCCCATCACCCGGCGCCAGTGCCGTGCAGGTGCAGGTGCAGGTGCGCGAGGTGAGCCTCGCCCAGCCGCTCGACTGGTTGCGCCGGGGCCTCGAGGACCTGCTGCGCTGCCCGTGGCCCGGGCTCGCCCATGGTGCGGCGTCTGCGCTCTTCGGCATCGGCCTCGTCTGGCTTGCGCACGAGCACTTCTGGATCCTGGCCGGTGCGTTCAGCGGCTTCCTCATCGTCGCGCCCATCGTCGCCACCGGCCTCTATGCCATCAGCCAGGCGCTCGAGCGTGGCGAGCGCCCTACGCTTGCCACCGCCTGGAGCGTGTGGCGGGGGCACGACCCGAGGCTCGTTCACTTCGGCGTGCTGCTGGGTTTCGCCGGCACGGGCTGGGTGCTCACCTCGGCGTCGCTGGTGACGAGCTTCGCCACGTTGCCGGTGCTGCGGCCGGTGGACTTCATCTACCACGTGGTGCTGGACCACAAGTCCTGGCTGTTCGAGATCTGGCTCATGCTCGGCGCCCTGCTCGCGGCGCCGATGTTCGCCAGCAGTGTCGTCGCCATTCCGCTGCTGCTCGAGCGCCGCCACGTGAGCGTGCTGCAGGCGGTGCTGGCGAGTTGGCGCGCCGTGCTGGCCTCGCCTGCGCCGCTCGCCTTCTGGGCCGGCATGCTGCTGGTGATCACGCTCGTCGGCATGGCCACGCTGCTCGTCGGCCTCGTCGTCGTCGTGCCCTGGCTGGCTCACGCGAGCTGGCATGCCTATCGCGACCTCGTCGCCCCCGAGGACGATGCCGCTGCCGCCGGCGCGCGACCCGCGGGAGCCCCGGAGCCGCGCTGATGTTCGGCTACACGGAAGAGCAGATCGCATGGTTCGGGCTGACCTTCGGGGTCGGCGCGTTCATGCTGTACATGGTGTTCATCATCTTCCAGCTGGCGCGCGAGTCGAAGGCCGGCCGCTTCGGCACCTTCGTGCTCTTCCTCGCGCTCGGTGTGGGGCTGATCGGCTTCGTGGCCAAGGGCATCATCAAGTACATCATGGGCGTCGAGTGAACGCCATGCTCCAACCCCTGCCGGCCCCGACGCCACCGCAGCACAGCGGGCTCGACGATGCGCAGGCACTGATCACGGGCACGCTGTTCGTGGCACTCGGGCTGACGCTGTTCAGGCACGCGGGCCTCGTCACTGGCGGCACCGCCGGGCTCGCTTTCGTCGCGCACTATGCGACCGACCTGCCTTTCGGGGTCGCCTTCTTCCTCATCAACCTTCCCTTCTACGCGCTGGCCTGGCGCCGCATGGGCGCGCGCTTCACGCTCAAGACCTTCGCGGCGGTCGCACTGCTGTCGGCCGTGGCCGAGTGGCTGCCCGGGCTGCTGGTGCTGCAGTCGGTGCAGCCGCTCTTCGCGGCACTGGGCGGCGGGCTCCTGATGGGCGCCGGCATGCTGATGCTGTTCCGCCACCATGCCAGCCTGGGCGGCCTCAATGTCCTCGTGCTGTGGCTGCAGGAGAGGCGCGGCTGGCGCGCCGGCCACGTGCAGCTCGGACTCGACTGCCTGGTGCTGCTCGCATCGCTGCCGTGGCTGTCGCCATGGCAGCTGGCGCTGTCGATCGCCGGCGCGGCGGCCTTGAACTTCGCCATCGCCGTCAACCACCGCCCCGGCCGATATCTCGCGGTGTAGCGGGGCCGGAATCCACGGCGCCGCTTCACTCCCCCAATGGGACTGCTCTCGCCGCTGCGCGGCCCATGGCATAGTGCCCACCCCGCCCGCAGTCCCCCTCCCCGCGCGAGCGCGTCGCGGCGCGCTCGCGGCGTTGATCCAGGAGCACCCCTTTGGCCCTTGATGCGCAATGTCGCCGCTGGCGAGCTGGCTTCGCCCTGGCTCTGGCGGCCATGCTGCCCGCCTCGGTGGCCTTGGCGCAGCCCGCCGCCGCTGAGGAGTGGAGCTACCGCATCGAGCGCGGCGACACGCTGATCGGCCTGCACGAGCGCCTCATGCGCCCCGAGGCCAGCTGGCGTCAGGTGCAGCGCCTGAATCGCATCGCCGACCCGCTGCGGCTGCAGCCGGGCAGCACGCTGCGCATCCCGATCGCCCTGCTGCGCGAGGAGGCAGCGAACGCCGAGGTGTTGCATGTGCACGGCGAAGTCTGGCTGGAGCGCGCCGGCGCCGAGCGGCAGGCGCTGGCCGCCGCCGCGCCCGTGCACGCCGGCGACACCGTGGTCACAGGTGCCCAGTCTTCCGTTTCGCTGCGCTTTGCCGACGGCGCGCGCACGCAGCTCGGCCCCAACGGCCGCCTTCTCGTCGACCGCCATGTGCGCCTGGGTGCCAGCGGCAGCGTCGAGACGAGGGTGCGTCTCGATGCCGGCGGCGCCGAGGCGCAGGTGCCACCTGCCACGCCGGCACGGGCGGCACCGCGCTTCGAGATGCGCACGCCAGTGGTCAACCTCGGCGTGCGCGGCACCGAGTTCCGCGGCCGCGTCGACGGCGCGCGCACGCTGGCCGAGGTGGTGCAAGGGCGTGTCGCGGCGGGCACGCAGACGCTCGACGCGGGCTTCGGCACAGTCGCCACCGCCGCCGGCGTGGCGCCACCACGGCCGCTGCTGGCCGCCCCGGACCTTTCAGCGCTGCCGGCACGCATCGAGCGCATGCCGCTGCAGCTGCCGTTGCCGCGCATCGAAGGCGCCCGCGCCATCCGCGCCCAGGTGTTCGACACGGCCGAGGTGCCACGCCTGCTGCTCGACGGACTCTTCGAGCAACCGATCGCCGGTTGGGCCGACGACCTGCCCGATGGCCGCTACGAGCTGCGCGTACGCGCCAGCGACACCGATGGGGTCGAGGGCCAGACCTCGCGCCGGGCCTTCACGCTGAAGGCACGTCCTGAACCGCCCTTCCTGCTGCGCCCGCGCGCCGGCGAGAAGATCACCGACGAGCAGGTGACGCTGGCCTGGGCACGCAACCCGCAGGCGGCGCGCTACAAGGTACAGATCGCGCCGCAGGCCGACTTCGCCGCGCCCACGGTGCAGCGCGACGACCTCACCGCGACCGAATTGCGCGTGCCGCTGGCGCTGGGCACGCACCACTGGCGCGTCGCCACCGTGCGTGCCGACGGCGACACCGGCCCGTGGAGCGATGCCCAGACGCTCGAGCGTGTCGAGCGCCCACCGCCGCCACCGCCGCCGTCGGCTCCGGCGAGCCAGTCTTCGCAGGTCGCGGGCGACGGTGTCGTGGTCAACTGGGCCGCCACGCCGCTGGCGGGGGCAAGCTATCAGGTGCAGATCGCGCGCGATGCCGCCTTCACCCAGATCGTCCTCGACGAGCGGACTGCGCGCACCGAGGCGCTGCTGGCCAAGCCCGATGCCGGCATCTACTACGTCCGCGTACGCACCATCGGGGCCGATGGCCGCGCCGGCGGCTTCGGCGCCGCACAGGAGATCGAGGTTCCGCGCTCGATGTGGTGGTTGTGGCTGCTCCCCTTGTTGCTGCTCTTCTGAGGGCCGGCGCGCGCCGCCGGCCCTGGCCCATCGTGGCCACCGCGGCACTGGTCGCGGGGTTGGTGTCGCTGACGCCCTTGTTGGCACCGCTTTCCCGCGATGCGCGCGACGTGCAGTTGCGCCTGCTGGCACCGCGCCAGCCGAGCCCCGATGTCATCGTCTTCGACATCGACGACGCCTCGTTGGCCGAGCTGAAGTCGCACTTCGGGCCGTGGCCGTTCAAGCGCGACGTCTACGCGCTGGCTGTCGAGCAATTGCGCGACCTCGGTGCGCGCGCCATCGCCATCGACCTGCTGCTGGCCGACAGCGGCGAAGGCGACGCGTCCCTTTCGCGCACGCTCGCCCGCCCCGGCGCGCCGGTAGTGCTGGCCGCCGCCGGCCTGCGGCACGCGAGCGACCTGCCACGCAGCACCCGGGTCGTGGCGCCCGCAGCGGCAGCCGCCGCGACGACGCCCAAGCCCCAGGCGCCTGCCTACGCCTGGCCGACCCTGGCCCTGCCCACCGCCAGCGTGTGGCCCGAAGGTCGGCTGCCCATGCTGGGCGTGATCACGACGCCGCTCGACGAAGACGGCGTGCTTCGCACCCTGCCGCTTTGGCACCAGGACGCGGCGCAGCAACCCGTGCCGGTGATGCCCTGGGCCGTGCACACGGCGGTTCATGGTGCCGAGGCAGCCTCGCCGCCCGTCGACGGCCGCGGTGCCTATCACCTGGCCATGCCGGCCGCCAACGCGTGGCCGGCGACGCGCCGTTTCGCCGAACTCGCCCAGGTGGCCCTAGGACAGCGCGATGCGGCACCCTTGCGGCAGGCCGTGCAGGGACGTGTCGTCTACGTCGGCAGCAGCGCCTTGCTCGCCGACGCGGTGATGACGCCGCAGGGCCAGGTCTCGGGCACGATGGTGCTGGCGCAGGCCACCGCGGCGCTGCGCCAGGGAAGCTGGGTGCGCCCGCCGTCGCCGGCGCTCGATGTCGCCCTCGTCCTGCTGGCCATGCTGCCCGCACTCGCAACGGTCTGGCGCGGCCGTCCCTCGCCGCCGCGCGACCTGGCCGGCGCGGCGCTCGCACTCGCTGGCATGGTGACGGTGGCTCTGTGGGCCCTCTTCCAGTGGCGCCAGCCGAGCGACTGGGTGACGCCGCTTGCCACGCTCGCCGCGGGATGGTTGGCCGCCCGCTTCGTGCACCACCGCGGTCAAGCTGCGGCACGCAGGCGGCTCGCCCACGAGCTTGCCGTCAGCGAGGAAGCCACACGCGCCAAGAGCGCCTTCCTCGCCAACGTGAGCCATGAGATCCGCACGCCGCTCAATGCGCTGCTCGGCGTGGCCGAGTTGCTGGCGCAAAGCGAGCTCACACCCAAGCAGCGCCTGCATGTGCAGGTCTTTCGCGAGTCGGGCCAGGCCCTGCACTCGCTCATCAACGACCTGCTCGATCTGTCGCGCATCGAGGCCGGTCGGATGGAGCTGAACCCGGCGCCGTTCGACCTGCGCCACGCCCTCTCGCAACTCGTCGCGCTGATGCGCCCGCGCGCCGAGGACAAGGGGCTCAACCTCGTGCTCGACATCGCCGAGGCACTGCCCACGGGCGTGCTCGGCGACCGCCTGCGCCTCGAGCAGGCGCTCATCAACCTGGTGGGCAACGGCGTCAAGTTCACCTCGCGCGGCGAGGTACGGCTGGCCGCGCTGCCCGACCCACAGGTGCCGGGCATGCTGCGCTTCGATGTCATCGACACCGGCATCGGCATTGCGCCGGGCACGCTGGAGAAGATCTTCCAGCCTTTCGCGCAAGCCGACGGCAGCATCACGCGCCTGTACGGCGGCACGGGCCTCGGGCTCTCGATCACGCGCAGCATCGCGCACCTGATGGGCGGCTCGGTGCAGGTGCAAAGCGTGCCCGGCGCGGGCAGCACCTTCACCCTGCGCCTGCCGTTTCGTGCGGCCGAGTTGCCTGCGACGCTGCCTGTGGAGGGGCCTGCCCAGGGGTCGGCCGAGGGGTCAACCGCGAGCGCACCGACAACGCCAACCGCTGCGGGCACAGCGCCTGCGCCCGAGCCACGCATTGCGCAGCCGACGCTGCCGGAAGGGTCGACAGTGGCGTTCGCCCCGACCACCGCCCCGGGAATCGCCTTGCAGAGCGGCGTGGCCCAGGGTGCGCCCCTTTCGGTGCTGCTGGCGGAGGACAACGAGGTCAATGCCTACCTCTTCCGCAACATGCTGGAGGGCCAGCCGCTGGCGCTGGAGTTCGCGTCCGACGGCACCGCCGCACTCGAGCGGCTGCGGCAGCGCCGCTACGACATCGCCTTCATCGACGTGCAGATGCCGGGCGTCGACGGGCTGACGGTCACCCGCGAGTTGCGCACGCTCGAGGCGGCCAGCGCCCGCGCGCGCACGCCGGTCGTGGCGCTGACGGCCAACGCCTACGCCGCCGACGTGCGCGCCAGCCTCGACGCCGGCTGCGACAGGCACTTGGCCAAGCCCTACTCGCGCGCCCAGCTCATCGAGGCGATCCAGCAACTCGCAGCGCCGCTGGCCCCACCGCCACCGCCGGCGCCCGCTCCCGTCGAGTCGGTGCTCGACCGCATGGGCGCGGTCGAACGACTGGGCGGCGACACGGCGCTCTACCAGCGCCTGGCCGGGCAGGCGGTGAGCTTCATGTCGGGGTGGGCGGCAAGCTTCGAGCGCCTGCAAGCCGCCGGCCACCGCGAGGCGGCCTTCCGTCTGGCGCATGACTTGAGGAGCGTGGCCTCGTCGGTCGGCGCTCTCGCCGTCGCCGAGCACGCGGCTGCGCTCGAGCAATCGCTGCGCGCTCCAGCTGGGCCCGAGGCCGGTGGGGTCGACGAAGCTGCCCTGCAGCGCACGCTGGGCACGTTGCCGCCAGTGATCGCGGCGCTGACGGCGTTGCAGGCGCCTCCGCACTGACACCGGGGCCAGCGCCGCGGCCACCGTGCAGTGGCTTTGGCGCCAGCCGTCCGAATCAACCCATGTGCAGGCCGCCGTTGCAGCTGAAGTCGGCGCCCGTCGTGAAGCCCGAGTCCTCGCCGGCGAGCCAGGTGACGATGGAACCGATCTCGTCGGGCGTGCCCAGGCGCTTCACCGGGATCGTGGCGACGATCTTCTCCAGCACCTCGGGCTTGATGGCGCGCACCATGTCGGTCCCGATGTAGCCTGGGCTCACGGTGTTGACCGTGACGCCCTTGCTCGCCAGTTCCTGCGCCAGCGCCATCGTGAAGCCATGCATGCCAGCCTTGGCGGCGCTGTAGTTCGTCTGGCCCGCCTGGCCCTTCTCGCCGTTGACGCTGCTGATCTGGATGATGCGGCCCCAGCCCTTCTCCACCATGCCCGGCACCACCTGCTTGGTGACGTTGAACATGCTCGTCAGGTTGGTGTCGATCACCGCCTGCCAGTCCTCGCGCGACATCTTCAGGAACATGCGGTCGCGGGTGATGCCCGCGTTGTTGACCAGCACGTCGAT
>JAEUPE010000249.1 GCA_016790435.1 Rubrivivax sp.
CGGCCAACTTGACCAGCGCATGCAGCGCCTGGTTCACCGGCGTGGCGATGCCGAGCTCGGCGCCGCGCCGCGCGACATGGCCGTTGAGGTGGTCGATCTCGGTCGGCTTGCCGCGCGCCATGTCCTGCGCGGTGGACGAGAACTGCGCCGGCATCGCGGTGGCGATGCGCTCCATCGCCTCCAGCGCCGGCGCCAGCGGCAAATGGCGGCCATCGGCCTCGGCCACCGCCACCACCTCGCGCACCACGGCGCGCTGCAGCTCGCGGATCTCGGGCAGCTCGACCATGCGGCCATAGGGCACCTGCGCCAGCGCCGAGATGGCGTTGTAGGCGCAGTTGACCATGAGCTTGCTCCACAGCTCATCCATCACCGCGGGCGAGACGCGCACCGGCACGCCCGCGGCGGCGAAGAACGCCGCCAGCGCCTGCAGCCGGGCCGCGTGCGCCGCATCGGCCGCCTCGGCGGCGGTGAGCGGGCCGGCGACGAGGTCGCCGCGGCCGAAGTGCCGAACCACGCCGGGCTCGGGCATCGCGGTGGCGACGTACACGACCGTGGGCACGACGGCGCGGCCCGCGCCGTGCACGTGACGCGCGATGGCCGGCGGGTTGTCGACGCCGTTCTGCAGGCTCAGCACGAGCGCGCGTTCGGCCAGCATCGGTGCCATCTCGCGCGCCACGGCGTCGGTATCGGTCGACTTCACGCAGAAGAGCACGAGGTCGGCCTCGCCCACGGCGGCGAGGTCGGTGGTGGCGCGCAGGCGCACGGTCTCCGCCTTGCCGGCCGTGCTGCCGGCCGTGTTGCCGGCCGTGCTGCCGGCCAGGTGCAGCTGCAGGCCATCTCGCTCGATGGCCTGCACGTGCGCGGCACGACCGACCAGCGTCACCGCATGGCCGGCACGCGCGAGCATGGCGCCGAAGAAGCTGCCGACGGCGCCGGCGCCGACGACCACCGTGTGGCGAAAGGTCCCGGTCATGCGTTGTCTTCCCTTCTCGAAAGGTCCGCGTCGACATGCACGCAACGCGTCGCTCGCCTCCGTCCGCCGCTAGCGCTCGCCGGTGCGCGTGGACGGCTGCGGCGGCAGGTCGGCCAGGTGCGTGGCGTCGCCCCAGGTCTCGATCATCAGCGTGCCGTCCTTCCAGCGCAGCCGGTTGAGGCCGGTGTTGGGGATCTCGCAGGTGCGCAGGCCCTCGATGGGCTCGCCACGCGCGGTGCGCCACAGCATGTCGAGCACGCCGCCGTGCGTGACGACCGCCAGGCGCCGGCCGGCGTGCGCCTCGGCCAGCTCGCGCACCGTGGCCAGCACGCGGGCGTGGAACTGGCGCAGGCTCTCGCCGCCGCCGGGCAGCGTGAAGTCGCCCCGGTGTTCGAGCCAGCGCGCCCACAGGTCGGCGTGGCGAGCCTTGATGGTGGGCACGTCGAGGCCTTCGAGCACACCGAAGTGCTGCTCGCGCAGGCCCTTGTGCAGGCCCGGCTGAAGGCGCCAGTTCGCGGCCAGCGGCGCGGCGGTTTCGCGCGTGCGCGTCAGGTCGCTCGCGACCAACACGTCGTGCGGGTCGGCGGCCAGCCGGGCGCCCAGGCGCGCCGCCTGTTCCAGGCCGGTGGCGTTGAGCGGCACGTCGATCTGGCCCTGGAAGCGCTGCTGGCGGTTCCAGTCGGTCTCGCCGTGGCGGATGAAGAGCAGCTCGGTCACGGGCGCCTGTTCATGGCACGCATCTGGCGCTCATTTGGCGCTCATTTGGCGAACAGCTGCGAGCGGTCCTTGAACGACTTGAACTCCAGCGCATTGCCGGCGGGGTCGCGGAAGAACATCGTCGCCTGCTCTCCGACGAGGCCGGCGAAGCGGATGTAGGGCTCGATGACAAACTTCATGCGGCCCGCACGCAGCCGGTCGGCCAGGACGTGGAAGACGTCCCAATCCAGCACGACGCCGAAGTGCGGCACCGGCACGTCGTGGCCGTCGACCGGGTTGTGGTGCGCGCCTGCAGGCTTGGGCGACAGGTGGGCGACGATCTGGTGGCCGAAGAGGTCGAAGTCGATCCACTCGTCGCTGCTGCGCCCCTCGGGGCAGCCGAGCAGGCCACCGTAGAAGCGGCGCGCGGCGGCCAGGTCGTCGACGGGGAAGGCGAGGTGGAAGGGCGCGATGCCGGGCATGGGTCGGGTGCGAGACGTTCGTGGAGGGGTGCAGCGAGCATAGCGGCAGGGCCGGGACGGCGCTGTCACCTGCGCAGGCCTCTGTTTCCCCTTCGTCCCCTGCTTTCGGTGCCTCGTATGCTCGTCGCACCGACGCACCCGGAGCCTCGATGAGCCCCACCCACGACGCCAACGCCGCCGATGCGACCGCCGCCGCCGCTTGGGCCACGCCGCCGGCGGCCGCCAAGCTTGTCTTCCTGCCCGGCCTGGCCAACGACGCCGAGGTCTGGGCCGACGTGCGCGTGGCCCTGCAGCGCGTGGCTCCACCGGCGCTGCAGCCGTTGCTCGCGGCCGCGCAGGTCGGCGACCTGCACACCCGCCACGCCACGCTGCCGCAGATGGCGCAGGCGCTGCTCGAAGAACACCCCGGTCCACTCGTGCTGGTGGGGCACTCGATGGGCGGCATGCTGGCGTTGCATGCGGTGCGCCTGGCGCCGGCGCGCGTGGTCGGGCTGGCGCTGCTGGGCACGACGGCCCGGCCCGACACGCCCGAGCTCTTGCAGCTGCGCCGCGATGCCTGCGTGCAGTTCGCCGCCGGCCGCCTCGACGAGGTGCTGCGCGCCAACGTCGCGTTCGCCTTCCATCCCGAGCATGCCGCCGACGCGGCGATGGTGGCGCGCTACTTCGCCATCGTGCGGCGCGCCGGTGCCGAGCAGCTCATCGCGCAGAACCAGGCCGTGATGGCGCGCGACGACAGCCGGCCGCACCTGGCCGCCATCGACACCCGTGCCTGCCCGACCCTGGTGCTGTGCGGCGAGGCCGATGGGCTCACGCCGCCCGGGGTGTCGCGCGAGATCGCCGACAGCGTGCCCGGCGCGCGGTTCGAGGTGCTGCCCCGCTGCGGGCACATGTTGACGCTCGAGCAGCCGGCCGCGGTGGCCGAACGGCTGGCCGACTGGCTGATGCAGGCGGTGCTGCGGTCCGGGCGCTGATTGGCGCAACGATCGCGAGCCCGCTGAGGCGCCGGGTTGGCCCTCAGGTTGGCGCTCGTGTTCGCACTCCGGTTCGCGCTCAGGTGGCGCGTAGGTGGTGCGAGGTAGCGCCGAGGCGGTGCCAGGGCGTCAGTTGGCGCTCAGCTCGCGATGCAGCCAGGCGCGCGCCACCGCCCAGTCGCGCTTCACGGTGGCCAGGGAGATCTCGAGCGCCTCGGCCACCTCCTCGTTCTCGAGGCCGCCGAAGAAGCGCAGCTCCACTACCTTGGCGGCGCGGGCGTCCACGGCCTCGAAGGCCAGCAGCGCATCGTGCACCGCGACGATGTCGCGATCGGGGGCCAAGCCGATCTGCTCCAGGCCCGACAGCGTCACCGCAACGAGCTCGACGTCGCGCTTGGCGGCGCGGCGCGCCAGCTCGTGGTTGACGAGGATGCGCCGCATCATCGTGCTCGCCACCGCCATGAAGTGGCCGCGGTTGCGCCAGTGCGTGCGGCTCTGTTCGGCCATGCGGAACCAGGCTTCGTGCGCGAGCCCCGTGGCGCTGAGGGTGTGACCGGGGTTCTCGCGGCGCAGGTGGCTGCGCGCCAGCCGGCGCAACTCGTCGTACAGGCGCTCGAAGAGCAGCGAAGAGGCCTGCGGGCTTGCTTCGCCGAGCTGGCGCAGCCACATCGTCACCTCGCCCGGATCCTCCGAGATCGGGTCCGGCTGCAAGGCGTCGGAAATGGCGGCCATGGCGCGAATTCTGTCCGCCGCCACCGCGCCGCAGGGCCGCGGCGGGCCCGGCGCCGAGGGTGGGGCGTGGCCTAATCCGCAGCGCCGGCGCGCACGGTGCGCGTCTCGCCACGCCGAGGCGGCGTGCAGGCCACGCGCAGGCAGCACTTGGCCGCGATCGGAGCGTGATCCGGCCGCGATCCGGCCATGTCACCCGCCGCGAGCCCCGGCACCCGCGCCTGCTGCGTATCCCGCCATGCCATCGCGAAACCCCGCGCCTGCCGACTCCGAACCGCGCGCTCCCGCGCCGGACTGGACGGCCGTCCGCGAACTGTTCGAACAGGCGCTGGCCCTGCCCGACGCCGAGCGCGCAGCCCTGCTCGCCGGCCGGCCGGCCGGCGTGGCGGCCGAAGTCCGCTCGCTGCTCGCCCATGCGGCGGCGGCCGACGTGGCCGACGACTTTCTTCGCGAGCCGGCCGCGGCGCGCACGCTGGCCACGGGCGCCGTCGCCCTGGGCTCTTTGAGCGGCACGGGCGGTGCGGAGCGCCACGCCGCGGGCGACTCCGCGCCGCAGGCTGCCACGCCCGCCGCCGGGCCGCAGCCGCTGGAGCGCCACGGCCAGCGCGTGGGCGCCTGGCGCATCGTGGCGCGGCTGGGCAGCGGCGGCATGGGCGAGGTCTGGCTGGCCGAGCGCGCCGACGGCGCCTTCCAGGGCGAGGCGGCCATCAAGATCCTGCGCCGCGGCATGGATTCGCAGGGCGTGCTGGCGCGCTTCGCGCTCGAGCGGCAAGCGCTGGCGCGGCTCACGCATCCGCACATCGCCCGCCTGCTCGATGCCGGCACCACACCCGACGGCCTGCCCTACTTCGTCATGGAGCACGTGCGCGGCCGGCCCATCGACGAGGCCGCCCGTGGCCTGCCGCTGCCGGCGCGCCTGGCCCTCTTCCTGCAACTGGCCGACGCGGTTTCGCACGCGCACCGCAACCTGCTCGTGCACCGCGACCTGAAGCCCGGCAACGTGCTCGTCGAAGGCGAACGTGAAGGCGATGGCAAGGTCAAGCTGCTGGACTTCGGCATCGCCAAGGCCCTCGATCCGCTCGAGAGCGGCGACGCCGGCCTGACGCTCGCCGACGAGCGCCCGTTCACGCCGCACTACGCCAGCCCCGAGCAGGTGCGCGGCGAGCCGGTGAGCACCGCCACCGACATCTACAGCCTGGGCGTGCTGCTGTACGTGCTGCTCACCGGCCGGCGCCCCTATGGCCGCGCGGCGACGACACCGCGCGAGGCGGCCCGCAGCGTGCTGGAGGAGCAGCCGACGCGGCCCAGCGCCCTCCTGCCCGAGCCCGTGGGCGACCCGCAATGGCTGGCCACGCGCAGGCAGCTCGCCGGCGATCTCGACACCATCGTCCTCAAGGCCCTGGCCAAGCCGGCCACCGAACGCTATGCGAGCGTCGATGCGCTGGCGGCCGACCTGCGCGCCCACCTGGCCGGCCTGCCGATCAGCGCGCGGCCGGCGAAGTGGCGCTATGTGTTCGGCCGCTTCGTCGCCCGCAACCGCCTCGCGGTGGCGGCGGTGGCGCTCGGCAGCGCCGCGGTGCTTGCGGCGCTGACGCTCGCGCTGTGGCAGGCGCACCGCGCCGAGCGGGCGCGCGAGCTGGCCGAACGCCGCTTCGCGCAGGTGCGGCAGCTGGCCCACGACATGATCTTCCGGCACCACGACCAGGTTGCGATGCTGCCCGGCTCCACGGCCACGCGCGAGGCGCTGCTGGCCGATGCGGTGCGCTTCCTCGACGGCCTGCGCGCCGACGAGCTCGCCGACCCGGCGCTGGCGCGCGAGGTGGCCGAGGGTTACCACCGCGTCGCCTCGATGCTCGGCGAGCAGTTCTCGCCCAGCCAGGAGCGGGTGCAGGAAGCGCGCGTGCAGCTGCAGAAGGCGCTGGCGCTGCAGGCCGCCTATGTCGATGCACCAGGCATCGACACCATGGGCCTGCTGGCCGCCGCCGACATGTGGCTGGCGCGTGCCAGCCAGTCGCTGCGCGAGGCACGGCTGGCTGAAGGCCTGCAGGCCCTGCAGCGCGCCCGCACGCTGGCCGAGCGCGCCGTGGCCGTTCTACCGCCGCGCGGGAGCGCCGCGCACGCGGCCGCCTGGCTGCAGGCCACGTCGCGCCTGGCCACCGTCGAAGGGCGACTCGGGCAGACCCTGGGCCACTCGGCCATCGGCGCCAGCCTCGGCCGCCCGGCCGAGGCCGAGCCGCACCTGCGCCGGTCGCTGGCGCTGATGGAAGAGCTGGCGCGGCGCGACCCGGGCGACGCCGAGTGGCTGCACCAGGCGGCCTGGGCGAACCAGAACCTCGTCGGCGTGCTGCTGCTGACGGGACGCGCCGACGAAGCGCTGCCGTTCAGCACACGCACGGTGGAGCTGCGCCACGCCGCGGCGAAGCAGCAGCCGAGCAACGCGCACTACAGGCACCAGCAAAGCAGCGCCGGCGCCACCCATGCGCTCGTGCTGGCGCTGCTCGGCCGGCACGACGAAGCCTGGGCGCAGCAGCAGGCCTCCACCGAGATCGCGCGCCGCACGGCCGCGGCCGATGCCGCCAACCGCAGCGCCGCGCGCGACGCGGCGATGATGGGCCTCGCTGCCGGCCGTCTGCAGGCCCTTGCCGGCGCGCCCGCGCCCGCGCGCGCGCTGCTGGAGTCCGCGCTCGGCACGTTGCCGCCCACGGACGAGCTGCGCGCGCGCGGCGATTTCTACGTCGCGCGCCTGCGCACCGAGGCGCTGCTGTGGCTGGCACGCTCCCTGCCAGCGGCGCAGGCCGCGACAGCGCGCCGGCTGGCACGCGAGGCGCGCACGCTCATGGCCGGCGACGACGACAACGCCGCCCGCCGCTGGGCGCTGGCGCAGGCCCTCGGCGAGGAGGCCGCCGCCGCCGCGGCCGAGGGCGCGCCCACGGAGGCGAGGGCCCTGGCCCGGCAAGCGCTGGCCGAGTGGAAGGCGGCGCCCGGGGCCAGGGCACCCGGCATGTTCAGCCGCTGGCAGGCGCGCGACGAAGCCTTGGCGCGCTGAGTCGCAGCCGGCGCGGCCCGGGGCCGGCGGGCGTCGGCCGACATCACGCCCCGCGCTCCGTCCCCACGGCCCACGACGCGAGGGCCCGCAGCACCGGGTCAGGCCACGGTGCGCCGCCCCGCGCGCCACAGCACGAACGCGAATTCGTCGGCGCGCTCCTCGTCGACCTGGCTGCGCGTGCTGCCCAGGCCGTGGCCAGCGTCGAAGCTCACGCGCAGCAATATCGGGTTGGCGGAACGGTTGGCCTTCTGCAACCGCGCCGCCATCTTGCCGCCGTTCCAGGCCTCGACGCGCGGGTCGGTCATGCCGATGGTCAGCAGCACGGCCGGGTAGCGCGTGCCGTCCTGGACGTGGTGCAGCGCGTCCATCGCCTTCAGGCCGAGGAAGCCGGCGCGCTCCTTGACGGTGCCGAACTCGTCGATATTGGGTGGGCCGTTCTGGCCGAACTCGGCGCGCATCGCGTTCGAGACGCCTACGTTGGAGATGACGCCGGCAAAGAGGTCGTGCCGCTCGGTGAGCGCACGCCCCACCGTGATGCCGCCGGCCGAGCCGCCCTGGATGGTGAGCGTGGCCTTGGAGGCCCAGCGTTCCTTGATCAGGTGCTCGCAGCAGTCGATGAGGTCGCGCCAGGTGTTGGGCTTGGCGAGCTTCTGTCCGCCCTTCCACCAGCGCTTGCCGTACTCGCCGCCGCCGCGCACGTGCGCGGTGGCGAAGACACCGCCGCGCTCCAGGAAGGCCAGCGTGCGTGGGCTGAAGTAGGGGCCGCTGCTGATCTGGTAGGCGCCGTAGGCGCTGACGAGCGTGGGGTTGCGGCCGTCGCGCTTCAGGCCCTTCTTCGCGACGATGGACAGTGGCACGCGGGTGCCGTCGCGCGCCGTGGCAAAGGTGCGGATGGCCTCGTAGCCCGAGAGATCGAGCTTGGGCGGCGGTGCCAGGCCCGCCGATTCGGTGCGGCCTGTGGCCGGATCGTGGCGGAAGGTGGAGAACGGCAGCAGCCAGGCCGTGCCGTCGAGCCAGCAGCCGTCCTCCAGGGCCGTGGCGAACAGGCCTTCGATCTGGCCCTCGAAGGGCAGCGCGACGGCCTTGAGCGTGCCGTCGCGGCCGAGCCTGCGCAGGCCGTGATAGCCGCCGTCGAGGTCGAGCAGGTAGAGGCCATCGCGCGCCAGCGCGATCCGCTCCACCACGAGCGGCCCCTCGGGTACCGCGGTCGTGCCGCCGGCGTAGGTGCCGGTGGCCAGCGGCAGGCGCAACACCTTGCCGTTCTCCGCGCCGCGCGTGGTGAGCAGGTACAGGTCGTTGGCGTCGATGGCGAAGTCGGTCACCTCGTCCTCGATCGCACACACCTGTCGCCAGGCCGCCCGCCCGGCCACCACATCGGCGAGCGGCGCCACGAACAGGGGGTTCTCGCGACGCACGCCGCCGTAGAGGCCGAGCACGGCCCAGTTGCCGGTGCGGGCGCAGGCGATGGACGGGAACTCGGTGTCACTCAGCGGCAGCGCCGTGTTGCGCCCGTGCTGCACGAGCAGCATGTCGTCCTTCGGGTCGGTGCCCAGCCGGTGCAGCAGCACCTGCGAGCGCTTGTAGTAGTCCACCGTGCCGAGCTTGGCCACATCGGCCACGCGCCAGTAGAAGAAGCCACCACCATCGGGCAGCCACGAGGGGCCGGCGTACTGCGTGCCCGGGATGCGCTCGGGCAGCACGCGCATCGTCTCCACTTCCATCACGTGCAGCACCGAGTTCTCGCTGCCCGCGGGAGAGAGGCCGTAGACCACATGGCGGCCGTCGGGTGAGGCCACCCACCAGTCGAGCGAGACATGCGCGCCGCCCTCGCCCTTCATCGTCGTGGGGTCGATGAGGATGCGCTCGGCGCCGCCCGCGCCGGGGCGCACGGCGAGCTTGAAGTTGTCGGCGCCGGCCGGGCGCACCTGGTAGAAGAGGCGCTCGACCGCCTTCTGCACGCCGTAGGCGACGGGCGTTCCGCCCGAAAGCTCGCCGATGCGCCGCTTGAGCGCCTCGCGCCCGGGGATCCCCCCCAGCACGGCACGCGCGTGCGCGTCCTGGCCGCGCATGAACGGCTCCCAGTCCTTGTCCTTGGCGTTCTCCATCCAGCGGTACGGGTCGACCACCGTCTCGCCGAAGAAGGTTTCGGAGACGGGCTCGATGCGCGCCACCGGCGGGCGCGGCGGGGCCTTCGGGCCGGCCGCGGCTGCCAAGGCGGTGAGCGGCCAGGCGGGCGCGGCGATCGAAGTCAGCGCCGCCGCCCCTTGCAGCAGGCGGCGGCGCGAGGGCGAGCGGGTCGGCGGCAAAGCGGGCGTCTTCATGGCCGGAGCCTCCTGATGAAAAGGCCGCGATTGTGACGAGCGCCGGCGCGCGCCGTCAGGAAGACCATCAACGCACCCTCAGCGCACATCGGGACATCGCAGGCGCCGAGGCAACGGCCTGCCATGCACCTTCACCGCAAGTGCCGCCTCCGCGCCTTCACCGCCGCCGCCAGCTCGCGCATCACTTCCACCGAGTCGTCCCAGCCGATGCAGGCATCGGTGATGCTCTTGCCGTACTCGAGCTTGGCCGGGTCGTCCTTGCCGGGGGTGAACTTCTGCGCGCCGGCGTGCAAGTGGCTCTCCACCATGACGCCGAAGATGCAGCGCGAGCCGGCCGCGAGCTGCGCGCCGACGTCGCGCACGACGTCGATCTGGCGCTGGTGCTGTTTCTCGCTGTTGGCGTGGCTGGCGTCGACCATCAGGCGGCAGTCGAGCTTGGCCGCCTCGATCTCCTGGCAGGCGGCGGCCACGCTCTCGGCGTCGTAGTTGGGCTTCCTGCCGCCGCGCAGGATGATGTGGCAGTCCTTGTTGCCCTTGGTGGTGACGATGGCGACCTGGCCGTTCTTGTGCACCGAGAGGAAGTGATGCGGGCGCGCGGCCGCCTGGATGGCGTCGATGGCGATCTTGATGTTGCCGTCAGTGCCGTTCTTGAAGCCGATGGGCGCCGACAGGCCCGAGGCGAGCTCGCGGTGCACCTGGCTCTCGGTGGTGCGGGCGCCGATGGCGCCCCAGGCGATCATGTCGCCGATGTACTGCGGGCTGATGACGTCGAGGAACTCGCTGCCCGCGGGCACGCCGGCGCGGTTGATGTCCACGAGCAACTGGCGCGCGATGCGCAGACCCTCGTGGATGCGGTAGGTCTCGTCCATGTACGGGTCGTTGATGAGCCCTTTCCAGCCGACCGTCGTGCGCGGCTTCTCGAAGTAGACGCGCATCACGACCTCGAGCTCGCCGGCGTGCTTCTCGCGCTCGGCGCGCAGGCGCTTGGCGTACTCCAGCGCCGCGGTCGGATCGTGGATGGAGCAGGGGCCGATGATGAGCAGCAGCCGGTCGTCCTCGCGGCTCATGATGCGGCGCACCTTGCTGCGCGTGGCCGCGATTTGCGCCTCCACCGGCGTGCCGGCAATCGGGAAGAAGCGGATCAGGTGCTCGGGCGGCGGCAGCGGCATGACGTCCTCGATGCGTTGGTCGTCGGTCTGGCTTGTTCTTTCGCTTTGCGACAGAAGCTCGTCCGAATAACTCGAGGTCTTGGCGTTCATGGCGGCTGCTCGTGGATGAAGGGTGGTGTGTTCTGCGCGGGCAAGAAAAAACCGCCGGGGTGGCCGGCGGTTTGTCTGGGTGCGCTGCTTCGTTACTTGGACGATTGAGCCTCTCCAGCCGCCGTGCGGTGCGAGAACCAAAAGTACGCAAAGTAGAACGAAGCGGCGAAGCGCATGAGCGCGAATGTAGCACGGCCCTTCTGGCGCGCCGCAAGGGCCGCGGCGCAGGCCATCAGCCGGCCGATGGCGGCAGCCGGGGCAGCGAGAGGATGAAGCGCACGCCGCCGCGCTCGTTGCGGGCGACGATCGTGCCGCCCATCTTGGCCATGTAGGTTCGCGCCACGAAGAGGCCTTGGCCACGCTGCGTGGCAGCGGCCTCGTCGGCGGCCGCGACGGCCGGCTCCGAGGCGCCCGGGCTCGCTGCAGCGCCCGCTGCCCCCGTGGCCTCCGCGCCGCCGGGCACACCCGACACGCCGTACTCGAAGATGCTCTCCAGCATGGCGCGGTCGATGCCCCGACCCTGGTTGTGCACGCTCAGCTGCCACTCACCGTTGGCGTCCGCAGCGGCCCCGCCGCCCGTGGCCCCGGCCGGCCCCGGCGGGCCTGCGGGCGCGAGCTCGAGCGCGATCGGCGTGCCCGGCACGCGGTGCCGGTCGGCATTGCGCAGCACGTGCGTGAGCACGTCCTCGAGCGAGTGTTCGTCGGCCGCCACCCAGGCCGGCGCCCCGGGGCCCTGGTACATCACATCGGCGATGCCGATGTGGTGCGCGTTGCCGGCCACCATCGCGGCGAAGGCGTCGAGGTCGAGCGGCGCCAGCGTGAGCTGGGTCGACTCGAACGCCTCGCTCGGCGAGGCCTGGCCGTAGAGCACGCGCACGGCCTGCTGCATGCGGTGCAAATAGCGCGCGGCCGGGTCGGCCGCGTCGCCGTGCAAGGCCATCAGGCTTTGCAGCGGCGAGACGATCTCGTGCCCGACGGCGTGCCACTGGTCGCGCTCCTGGCGCGTGCGGATGCGCTCGCGTTCGACGTCGGCGTTGACGCGCGAGAGCAGGTCGCGCAGGCCCTGCGCCAGCACGCCGAGCTCGTCGCGCCCGATGAGGTCGCCGACATCGAGCGTGAGGTCCAGGCGCTGCGGCCCGCCGCCAGTGGCGGCCGACAGGGTGGCGGCGCGCATGCCGTCGGACACGGCGGCGGCGCGGCGCGTCAAGAGCGCGATGCGGCGGATCACCACCACCTCGAGCAGCAGCCACACCACCATCACCACGCCCAGCATCGCGCCGACATAGCCGCCCAGGCGCGTGGCCACGGCGGCGAGCTGGCGGTTGACGCTGCGCAGGTCGCCCAGCAGCGTGAGCCTGTAGTTGCCCAGGCGCGTGGCGATGGTGGCGCGCTGCTCGATCGGCGCGTCGTAGCCGGGCACGGGCAGCCAGCGGATGAGGGCGTCGATCCAGGGCAGCGGCAGCTCGTCGAGACCCGCGCCTTCGAGATCCGCGCCGCGCGCCTCGAGGATGACGCCGTCGCTGCCCTCGCGCTGCACGCGCAGCGTCTCGCCGGGCAGCAGCAGGCGGCGGAACTCGGCCAACGCGAAAGGCGCACTCGCCGCCGCCGTGCCGCTGCGCCCGGGGTTGTCGCTGTCGAAGAGCACGTTGCCTTCGCCGGGGCCGAGCAGTTGCAGCCGCACTTGCGTGCCCGCCAGCTGCACCGGCGGCCAGGCCGCGGCGCCCCGGGCGTCGAGCGCCTCGCGCCAGGGCTGCACGGGCAAGCGCAGCGAGACGTAGGTGCGCCGCGGGCAGTCGGCGGCCGCGCCCGGGCTCGCGGTGGCCTCCGGCGTGCCGGAGACATCGGCCGCCGAGGCCGCATGGGCAGGCGCCGGGGCGCTGGCCGCCGTCGCACTTGCAGGCATGCCGCTTGCGGCCACGCCCGCCCCGGTTGCGGCCGACGCCGTCGAAGCGCTTGAGGCCGCCACAAGCCCAGCCGAAGGCGCGGCCGCTGGCGCGCTGGCAGCGCCCGTGACGCCGGCGGGCACCGCTCGGCCGTCGAGACATCCGCCCTCCTGCCACATCCAGCCGCGCAGGTCGCGCAGCGGTCGCGACTCGCCGCTCACCTCGGCATCGGCATCGAAGGCGATCAGGCGCCCCCGTTGCGCCCCCGCGGCCGTCGTCGTGACCACCGCCGTTGGCGAGGCGGACGCCGGGGCATCGCCCTGCGACTGGTAGGGCGCGATCCAGCGCCAGCTCTCGCCCCCCGCCAGCCGCACCTCGACCCAGGCGCGGTGCGACTGGCTGAAGTCCAGCTGCCCGGCGCGATGCGGTACCAGGGCCGATGTGGGGATCTGGCCCACGACATAGACGAACGCGCCGGCGAAGGGGTTGCTGCCGATGCCGGCGCACAGGCTGGCCCCGTCGCCGTACACGACGCCGCAGCCGGCCAGCTCCACCGCCTGCTGCGCCTTGGCGCGGTCGTCGAAGTCGATGGCGCCGAAGGGCAGCACCAGCGGCACGAGCGGCGTCGCCGGCAGGTCGGCCGCCGCCGCGTTGAGCAGCATCAGCTGCCCGGTCGGGTGGCGCAGCCGCGCCGCGATCTGCGCCTCGCTCTTGCGCAGGCCCACGGCATAGGCGCGGTGGCTGCGCTGCTTCTCGTCGTGCAGCACGTCCAGCGCGAGCGCCAGCGTGGCCGCCAGCAGCAGCACGAAGGCGCCGCGGAAGAGCAGGCGCAGGCGCCGCGGCACGACGAGCTCGGGCGCGCGCCGCGCATCAGGCCTGGCCGGCGCGCCGGCAACGTCCCAACGGGGCTCGATGCGCCCAGGCGACCCGGGGTCGCCGCGCCCTGCCGTCATGGCCGCCAGCGGAAGCCGCGCATCGGCACGTTCTCGATGGCGTCGAAGGCCGGCTCGATCTCGCGCAACGCCTCGCGGATGGTGCTGACGTGCTTGCGCACGTTGTCGCGATTGCGCCCGCTCTTGATGGCCGCGTACAGCTCCTCGTAGGAGACGACCTCGCCGCGCCGGGCGTGCAGCACGGCGAGGATGCGCTGCGCCGTGAGCGGCAGGTTGACGCGTTGGCCGCGGTACAGCGCCGCAGCCTGGCGCAACGGGTCGAGCACCAGCTCGTCGGCGGCACCGGCACTCTGTCGCGCCTTGTCGCCGCGCACCTGGCTGGCGCGCAGGATCTCGAGCAGCGTCTCGGTGAACTCGCCTTCGTCGAAGGTGGTCTTCTGCAGGTAGTCCCAGGCGTCGAGCGCCTTCATGATGCTGCGGTACAGCGCCGCCGGCATCGCCGAGACCACGAGCACCGGCGTGCCGGGATGCCGCTTGTTGATGGTGTTGATGATGGCCACGCCGGCATGCCGCTCGCGACCGAGCTCGATGTCGAGCACGACGGCGTCGTAGCGCTGGCGCTCGAGCGCCGTCTCGGCCTCGTCGCGGGTGAAGCACTGGTCGACGACGAGGGCCGGCCGGGCGGCCAGGATCCAGCCCTTGA
>JAEUPE010000257.1 GCA_016790435.1 Rubrivivax sp.
GGTGCCCTCCATCCGCCGCACCAGCGAGCTGGTGCAGGAGATCAGCGCCGCCAGCGGCGAGCAGAGCGAGGGCGTGGGCCAGATCACCGCCGCCATGGGCCACCTGTCCACCGCCACCCAGCAGACCGCCAGCGCCAGCGAGGAACTCTCCGCCACCGCCGAGGAACTCTCCGCCCAGGCCACGCAGCTGCAGGAGCTGATGGGCTTCTTCCGCATCGGCTCGAACGAGGACGGCGGTGCGCTGGACTTCGGCGCCCGTCGCAGCCTCGACAGCCCGGCCGCCCTGGCCCGCACAACCACGCTGGCCGCGGCCAGGGTTTCGGCCGGCGCGCGTGGCACGCCGCGCTCCCAGGCCCCAAGCAGCCCGGCCGCCCTGGCGACCCGGCTCGCCAAGGGGCACCGGTCTGCGGCAAGAACCGCCACCGAGGCGGAGAGCGAAGACAAGGGCTTCGTGCGCTTCTGATCGCGCCCGCGCCATCGTCACCGCCGCCTGACACGAGACCGCACAGCCCCCGAACACCTCACACAGCCGAGCCCCTGCCCATGAACCCGGACTCCAAGACCCTCGCCGCGCCGGAAGGCGGCGCGCCGCGCCAGTGGCTGCGCCTGGCGGTCGGCGACGGGGTGTATGCCCTGCCGATCGACCAGGTGCGCGAAATCCTCCAGGTGAGCCGGCTCACGGTGTTGCCGCGGCTGCCGGCGGCGATCCGCGGTGTCATGAACCTGCGCGGCGCCGTGGTTCCGGTGATCGACCTGGGCGTGCGCCTGGGCACGCGCGCCGTGACGCCGAGCCGACGCAGCTGCATCATCGTCGTCGAGCAGGCGGTACAGGCGGACCGCCCGCCGCTCGTGGCCGGGGTGATGGTGGACGCTGTCTTCGAGGTCGTCGACGTGGATCCCGCCAGCGTGAGCGCGGCACCCGCGCTCGGCACCCGTGTCGCGCCCGAGATGTTGAGCGGCGTGCTGCAACTTCAGGGTCGCCTGCTGCACCTGCTGGACGTGCCGCGCGTGCTCTCGCAGGCAGAGCTCACCGAACTGGTCGCCGCCCATGCCGCTTGAGACCCTGCCTGAGCGGGTCGCCCCGAGCACGCCGCAGCTTTCGGCGCGCAGCTTCGAGCGCGTGACGACGCTGTTCCGGGAGGTCTCCGGCATCAAGCTCACGCAGGCCAAGCACGCCCTCGTCGTCACCCGCCTCGCCAAGCTGGCGCACGAGTCCGGCGAGGTCGACCTCGACCGCTACGTCGAGAGCCTGTTCACCGGCGGGCTGCCCGACGAGGAGGTGACGCGCGTCATCGACCGACTCACCACCAACGAGACCTACTTCTTCCGCGAGCCCGAGCACTTCCGCCACTTCGCCGACGTGCTCGAGCGCCATCCGGAGCGACCGTGGCGCGTGTGGAGCGGCGCCAGTTCGTCGGGCGAGGAGATCTACAGCCTGGCCATGCTGATGGCCGACCGGCTGGGGCTGGACTCACATCCGTGGGGCATCGTCGGCACCGACCTCAGCACGGCGATGGTCGGACAGGCCCGCCGGGCGCTCTACAGCCAGGGCCGCACGCAGGGCATTCCCCCTGCCTACCTGAAGCGCTATTGCCTGAAGGGCACCGGTGAGTACGAGGGCCAGTTGCTGGTCGACCGCCGCCTGCGCCAGCGCGCGCACTTCGAGACGCTGAACCTGATGCAGGCGCTGCCCGCGGCCTTCGGACCGTTCGACGCGATCTGGCTGCGCAATGTGCTGATCTACTTCGAACACGAGGCCAAGGTCGCCATCGTCCGCCGCGTCATTTCCGCCCTCGCGCCACAGGGCCTGCTCTACACCGGTCACTCCGAGTCGCTGGCCAATCTCGGCCTGCCGATCCGCAGCATCGCGCCCGCGGTGTACGTGCGCGCGTGAGTCCGGCGATGAAGCATCAGCCTCGCCTGCACGACCTCGCCAGCCGTGTGGCACAGACCCTCGCCCGGCCGCCGACGGCGCCGCCGGTCCGCGCCGTGGCGTCGCCGGCCCGCGCCATGACGCCGCCCGTCATCGGCTGGTGCATGGCGCAACCCGGCGCCGCGGTATCGCTGATGCCCGGAGAGCTGTGGTTCGGCGCAGAGGCCACGAGCGTGCGGACGTTGCTCGGCTCGTGCGTGGCGCTCACCCTGTGGCATCCGCGCCTGCGGGTCGGCGGCATGTGCCACTACCTCCTGCCGAGTCGCAGGCGCAAGGATGGCGAGCCCCTGGACGGCCGCTACGGCGACGAGGCCGTGCTCGCGATGGTGAACCTGCTCGAGCGGCATGGCGGCCGCGCCGGCGAGTTCGTCGCCCATCTCTACGGTGGCGCCGACACCATGGCCGACGCTGCCGGCGTCAAGTTCAACGTCGGCGAGCGCAACATCGAACGAGGCTGGTCGTTGCTCGACCACTTCGGCTTCTCGCTCGAGGGGGTGGACGTCGGCGACAACGTGCCGCGCACCGTGACCCTCAAGCTGGACACCGGCGCCATCGACTGCCGGCGCGGCAATCCGCAACAAGAACCGTGATCGGAGCTCTCCCATGACTGTCCGTGCAGCCCTCATCGACGACTCGGCCGTCGTGCGCACCCACCTGACCGAGTTGCTGCAGCGCGGGGGCATCGAGGTCATGTTGACCGCGCAGGATCCGGTCTTCGCATGGTCCAAGCTGCAGGCCCGGCAAGCGCAGGGTGGCGGCTGGCCCGACGTGATCGTGCTCGATGTCGAGATGCCGCGCATGGATGGCATCACCTTCCTGCACCAGTTGATGGCCGAGCGGCCGACACCCGTGGTCATGTGCAGCACGCTCACCGAGGCCGGCTGCGCCACGACCATGCAGGCGCTGGCTGCCGGCGCCGTGAGCTTCGTCACCAAGCCCAAGCTGGGCCTGCGCGAATTCCTCGAGGACCGCAGCAACGGTCTCGTCGAGGCGGTGAACGCGGCCGCACGCGCCAACGTGCGCGCCATGGGCCGGGCGACCGGGACGAACACGCCGCGGCCGAGTGCGGATGCGTCCGCTCCGGCGCTTCCGGCAGCGCCCGCGCCGATGCTGGCCGCCATGGCCGAGACGACCGACCGCGTCATCGCCATCGGCAGCAGCACCGGTGGCGTGCAGACGCTCGAATCGATCCTGCTGCGCATGCCGCGCACGACGCCGGGCATCCTGATCACACAGCACATGCCCGAGCGCTTCACGCGGGCCTTCGCCGAGCGGCTGAACAAGCTCGTGCCGATGGACGTGAAGGAGGCCGAGACCGGCGACCGCCTCGTGAACGGCCGCGTGCTCATCGCCCCCGGCGGCCGCCACCTGCGCCTGAAGCGCAGCGGCGCGCACTACCTGGCCGACGTGACCGACGGGCCGCTCGTGAACCGCCACAAGCCGAGCGTCGACGTGCTGTTCCGCTCGGTCGCGCAGAGCGCCGGCGCCAACGCCATCGGCGTGCTGCTCACCGGCATGGGCGACGACGGCGCGCGTGGTCTGCTGGAGATGCGCAAGGCCGGTGCCCGCACTGCGGCGCAGGACGAGGCGAGCTGCGTCGTCTTCGGCATGCCGATGCAGGCCATCAAGCTGGGCGCCGCCGAGGACGTCGTGAGCCTCGACGGCATGCCGCGCTGGCTGGTCGAGCGCGCGGCCGCACCGGTTCGGCCGGCCGCCAGGGCCGTCTAGAGAGACGGCCGGGATCGGCCCGGCAGGCGCTTCAACCGATGCTCTGCACCTGCCGGCTCTGCTGGTAGGCGGCACCGAAGCGATTGGCCAGGAAGTCCGGCAACGCCACCTGCTCCTGCCGGATGAAGCCGCGCTGCGGCAGCTTGCCCTCGCGAAAGAGGTCCAGCGCGGCGCAGATGCCGGCGGCCGTGGTGATCTGGATCGCCGACAGCGGCTCCCCGCCGTCGCTCGGCGCGCGCTCGGCGAAGATCTTGCGCGCGAACACCTCCTGCACCAGCGCGCCGCGCTTCATGCCGCTGACGGTGACGAAGACGAGCACCACGTCCTGCATCGTGCTCGGGATCGAGCGGCGCATGATCTCCTTCAGCGTCTCCTGGTCCTTGTTCAGGTTGAGCTCCTCGAGCAGCATCTTCATCAGGAAGCGGTGCCCGGGGTAGCGCACGCTCTTGTAGTCGAGGTTGTGCACGCGGCCGGCCAGCGTCTCGCACAGCGTGCCGAGGCCGCCGCTGGTGTTGAAAGCCTCGTACTCGGTGCCGTCGAGCGAAAAGTGCTCCAGGCCCTCGAGGGGAAGCACTTCGATGTTCTGCCCTTCGCGGATGGCCTCGCAGGGGTGGCAGTACTCGTTGATGAGCCCGTCGACGCTCCACGTGAGGTTGTATTTCAGCGAGTTCGTCGGGAACGCGGGCAACGCCCCGACCCGCATCTTCACGTCGTGCAGCGTCTCGAATCCCTGGGCAAGGTGGTTCGCGACGATGCCGATGAAGCCGGGCGCCAGGCCGCACTGCGGCATGAAGGCCGTGGCCGCACCTTCGGCGAGCTGCTTGATGGCGCGCGTCGCCGCCACGTCTTCGGTGAGATCGAAGTAGTGGCAGTGCGCCTCGCGCGCAGCGCTCGCGGCCAGCGTGGCCAGGTGGTAGGGCAGCGCATTGAGCACGGCATCCTGGCCCTGCAGCGCCTGGCGCAGCGCACCGGCGTCGCCGGTGTCGATGACGCGCGTGGCCGAGGCGGCGTCAGGGGCCAGCAACTGCAGGGCCTGGGCGCTGCGGTCGATCACGGTGACTTGGTAGTCGCCGCAGCGTTGCAGCAAGCGGGCGATGGTCTGGCCGATGTGGCCGGCCCCCAGCAAGGCGATGCGCATGGCACCCTCTCCCTCAGCAAAGCTCGTCTGCGGGAAGTCTAGGGAGATGCGATGCCGAAATAAACAGCCATTCCGTCGAAACGGATGCTAGTCTGGTCGAAATGACGAAGATGGCTGTCGAAACATCTTCACGCGGCCTTCCTCATCGGTCGCCGCGGGCGCTTGCGGAACTCGCCGGCTGTCAGCATCCCCTTGAGGATCTTCGCCTCGGCACGACGTGCCCGCGTGGCCGCCTTCCGATACGCCTCTTCCGCTTCGGCCCGCATGAGCACCGCTCGCTTGACGGCCCCGCGCAGCTTGGTCTGCGTGAACGTGCCTTCCGTGGCGATGTAGACCGAGCGGCGCAGGGCAGCCTCGCCGAAGCGCGGCAGCAGCACCGCCAGGCTCAGATCGCGGGCCCGCCCGCCCGAACGGCCGCGCACGATGGGCCCGGAGATGCCCGGCGGCAAGGTACTCGACTTGTTGGCGCTCGGCGCTCGCTGCAGCGTCGTGGGCGCCTCGAGCGTGCCGATGCGGCGGATGAGTTCCTTGGTCGCCAGGGCGAGTGCCGCCTCGGCACCACTCCCGTCGTTGCTGTGGTCGGAGAACAGGCGCGTGCCGCCGTAGCGCAGCTGCCAGCCGTGCGTGGCCCGGTGATCGATGCGCTGGATGCACTGCGGCACCCGGTACCGGTCTCCGTTGAAGATCTCGACGTCTCGATAGATCATGAACCCGCCCTCGCCGCGTCATCGGCCTTCATTGATAGCAATCTCTGGCGCCCAATGCTAATAAATGACAGGCCTCATTGGCCAACTGTGATCGCAAAGTTGATCCCCGCGCAATCGGGTGCCTCGCTGACGTGCCATCCGCGGCAGGCGGCAGAAGAGACGCCGCCCGGCGGATCGGGCGGGAGCGGCCGCGCCGGGACCGGCGACAGCTCGACCGGATGCCGGCGATGAACCCGGACGACCTCGACCGCCGCCTTCTGGCCCTGCTGCAGGCCGATGCCCGCAGCTCCGCCGCCGACCTCGCTCGCAAGCTCGGGGTCGCGCGCACCACCGTCCTCGCCCGGCTCACCCGGCTGCAGCGGGAGGGCGTCATCGTCGGGTTCACGGTGCGCCTTGCCGCAGACACCGGCGAGCGGGGCGTCGAGGCCTACGTGGGCATCACCACCAGCCCGAAATCGGGGCGCGACGTGTCGCTACGCCTGGCCGCCCTGCCCGAACTGCGGCAGCTCTGTTCGGTGAGCGGCGAGTTCGACTACCTGGCCCTGCTGCGCGCCGAAAGCACGACGCGGCTGGACGCGCTGCTCGACGAGATCGGCGCCATCGACGGAGTCACCCGCACCATGACGTCGGTCGTGCTGGCGCGGCGGATCGACCGCACGGCCTGACGAGGAGCCGCGGCCGACGCGCCCGAGCCGCGGGGCGATGCGCCCACTTGGGCGAGGCGGGCCCGCCCGGCCCGCTCTAGGCGGCGAGCGCCTGCCGCATCGCGGCGATCACGGCCTTGTAGTCGGGCTGCCCGAAGATCGCGCTGCCGGCCACGAAGGTGTCGGCACCCGCGTCGGCCACGCGGCGGATGTTGTCGACCTTGATGCCGCCGTCGACCTCGAGGCGGATGTCCCGGCCCGAACCTTCGATGAGGCGGCGCGCCCGCTCCACCTTTCGCAGCGCCGAGTCGATGAAGCTCTGGCCGCCGAAGCCGGGGTTCACGCTCATGATGAGCACGAGGTCGACCTTGTCGATCACCCACTCCAGCACGTCCAGTGGCGCCGCCGGGTTGAATACGAGCCCGGCCTGGCAGCCCTCGGCCTTGATGAGCTGCAACGTGCGGTCGACGTGCGCGCTTGCATCGGGGTGGAAGCTGATCAGGTCCGCCCCCGCCTTGGCGAAGGCGGTCGCCAGCGCATCGACCGGCTGCACCATCAGGTGCACGTCGATCGGCACCGTGCTGTGCTTGCGCAGCGCCTGGCAGACCATCGGGCCGAAGGTGAGGTTCGGCACGTAGTGGTTGTCCATCACGTCGAAGTGCAGCCAGTCGGCGCCGGCGGCAACCACGGCACGAACCTCCTCGCCCAGGCGGGCGAAGTCGGCAGAGAGGAGGCTGGGGGCGATGCGGTAGGTGCGACTCATCGGCGCATTCTAGGAAAGCGCCAGGCCCGGGAGCCTCCCGGGCAACCGGTGCGCGCCGGCCTGCCGGTGCAGTCACGGCCCCAACTCGGGCCGGAGCCGCCGCTCAAGGCAGGCTCTCGCGCAGCACAATGCTGATGCGCACCGACTCGACGCCCCCATGGGGACTGCGCCCTTCGCGCAGGTTGGTGAAAAGGCGCACGGCGTTCAGCAGCAAGGTCTGCGGATGCTGGTTGAGCACTGCGTCCAGTGTGCCGTCGATGAGCAGCGCCCGCGTGTCCGGCGTCAGGCCGTGCGCGACGAAGACGGTCTGACGCTCGCGGCGGCGCTCCTTCAACGCACGGCCGACACCCTCCGCGCCGCCGCCGATGTTGTAAAGGCCCACGAGGTCAGGGTGCTGCTTGAGCAGCGCCAGCGCCAGCCGGTAGTTGGTGTCGGCGTCGTCGCGGCCCTCGCGCACGCCCACCACCTTCAGCGCCGGGAACTCATCCTGCATGAGGCGCAGGAAGCCCATCTCACGCTCCTCGTGGCCGCGGTAGGCGAGCGAGCCCGCGATCATGGCCACCGAGCCCTGGCGCGGGCCGACGAAGCGGCCGATCAGCATGGCGGCCGTGCGGCCTGCCGCGCGGTTGTCGATGCCGACATAGGCCACGCGCCTCGACTGCGCGAGGTCGGAGATCAACGTCAGCACATGCACGCCCTGCGCCGACAACTCGTCCACCGCCTCGCGCACGCTCGGGTGCTCCAGGGCCATGAAGGCCAGCCCCTGCGCCCGGCGGCCGTGGCGGCGCAACGCCGAGGCCACGCGCGCCGGGTCGAAGCTGTCGATGTAGTGCACGCGGCAGCGCACGTCGAACGGCGCCAGCGTGTCGCCGGCGCCACGGATGCTGTCGCCGAGCATGCGCAGGTAGCGGTTGGTGCCGGCGGGCAGCAGGAATGCGAGCTCCATCGGCGGCGGGCGCAGGCTTCGCCAGAGCTGCGCGTCGGGCAGGTACTGCAGCTCGGCCGCCGCCTTGAGCACCCGCTGCGCGGTGGCCGGGCGCACCGGCAGGCGGCCATGCAGGACGCGGTCGACGGTGGCGGTCGAAACGCCGGCGGCGAGCGCGATGTCCGGGATGCGGCGGCGCGGAGGCAGGTCCATCAAAAAACATCAAGGGCAGCAATTGCCGCAGGCCGCATTCGAACTTAAGGTGCACCTTGATGCAAGCCGGCGCATCAGATTCCATCAGCGCTCATCGCACAAGCCGGCCAGGAGACAAAGACATGCTGACCCACCGCATCGCCCTTCCCCGGCGTGGCCTGCTGGCGCTGGCCGCGGCCTGTGCCTTCGGCGCCCTGGGCACCTTCGCGCCGCCCGCGCAGGCGCAGAAGTCCCTCGAGTGGCGCTACGGCCACATGAACCCGCCCGGCAGCGCCGCCGGCATGCAGGCGCAGTGGCTGGCCGAGGAGATCGCCAAGCGCACGGCCGGCAGCATCAAGGTCACCGTCTACCCCTCTTCGCAGCTGGGCAAGCTGCAGGAGCTGGCGGAGGCCGTCTCCACCGGCACCATCGCGCTGTCGCACAACACGGCCGGCGGCATCGGCTCGCTGCACGAGCCTTTCGCCGCCCTGGACACGCCCTACCTCTACCGCGACGTCGACCACCTGATGAAGGTGATGGACGTCGGCTCGCCGGTCATGAAGCAGCTCAACGAAGGCCTCGTCAAGGACGCCGGCGTGCGTGTGCTCTACGCCTATTACTTCGGCACGCGCCACCTCACGTCGAACAAGGCAATCCGGCAGCCGGCGGACCTCTCGGGCATGAAGATCCGCGCCATCCCCTTCCCGATCTACATGACCACGGTCGAGGCCATGGGCGCGGTGCCGGTGCCGGTGGACTGGTCCGAGGTGCCCACGGCGCTGGCCACCGGCAAGGTCAACGGGCAGGAGAACCCGGTCAACGTCGTGCTCTCGTCCAAGCTCTACGAGACGCAGTCGCACCTGATGCAGACCGGGCACATCATGAACGCCCAGGTCATCGTCATCAACGAGCGCGCCTGGCAGGGCTTGTCCGCCGCGCAGCGCGAGCAGATCACCGCCTCCGCCGCCGAGGTGCGCCGCCGCGCCACCGAGATGGTGCGGGGCCAGGAAGCGAGCGAGACGGCCGAACTGAAGAAGCTCAAGATGACAGTCATCGGCCCCGCCGAGGGCCTGGACGTCGCCGCGTTCCGCACCAACGTGCGCAAGGCCGTGGACCTGAAGTTCGGTGCCAAGTTCGGCGAGCTCTACAAGGCCATCGAAGCGGTGCGGTGATGGACGCGCCGGCCCCAAGCTCCGGCGCAGCGCCCGTCCCGCAGCCCAGCCTGCACAACGGCCCCGAAACGGGGGCCCACGTGGGCCCGAGCGTGCCCGCCGGGCCGCTGCGCCCGCTGCTCCTGCCGCTGTGCCGGGCCTTCGAGTGGGCAGCGATGGCCCTGCTCGTCGGCACCACGACCGCCATCATGGTCGAGGTGTTCGCCCGCGGCCTGTTCAACCTCGGCCTGCCGGGCGCCGGCGAGCTGGCCAAATATGCCGGCCTCGGGCTCATCTTCCTTACCGTGCCGCTGTTGCTCGCACGGGACGAACACGTCAAGGTCGACATGCTGTTCGCGCGCAGCCGTGGCCTGCCACGGCGCGTGCTGGCGCTCTTCAACGAGCTCGCCACGCTCGCCTTCTGCGTGCTGTTCCTGGTGTCGTGCTGGTGGTTCATGCAGCGCGCCGCCCGCTTCTCGACGCCTGCGCTGGGCATTCCCAACCTCGTGTACTACCTGCCGGCCATCGCCGGCATGGTGCTGACCACCCTGGTGGCACTCGACCGCGTCATCGGCGTCGTGCGCGGGCGCGCAGCGCCGCGAGATCAGGCCGGCGCCAGCAGCATCGGCGTGGGCGCCTGACCATGCTGAGCGCCACCGCCATCGGCCTGTTCTTCCTGCTGCTGCTCGCCGGCACGCCGGTGGCCATCGCGCTCGGTCTCGGCTCGGCAGCGGCGCTGTGGTGGTTCGACATGCGGCTCGCGGTGATCGCGCAGCGCATCGTCAACTCGCTCGACTCGACCACGCTGCTGGCCGTGCCGATGTTCATCTTCGCCGCGGCGCTGTTCAACGCCACCGGCCTGACGGCGCAACTCTTCGACTTCATCCGCATGGTCATCGGCCGCATCCGTGGCGGCCTGGGCTACGTCACGGTGCTCACGCACCTCGTGTTCTCGGGCGTCTCCGGCGCCGCGCTCGCCGACATCGGCGCTCTGGGCAAGATCCAGATCGACATGATGCGCGAGCAGGGCTACCACGACCGCTTCTCCACCGGCATCTGCATGGCCGCGGCGACGCTCGGGCCGATCTTCCCGCCGTCGATCCCGCTCGTCATCTTCGCGATGGCGGCCGAGATCTCACCGGTGAAGGTGCTCATCGCCGGCATCATCCCCTCGCTCGTCATTGCGCTCTTCCTGATGGGCATGGTGTGGTGGGTGGCGCGCCGGTCGGGCCTGCCGCGCGACACCATCAGCGTCACGCGCGGCGAGTTCGCCCGGCGGCTGTGGTTCGCCATGCCCGCGCTGCTGGCGCCTTTCGTGCTCATCGGCGGCATCCTCTTTGGCCTCTTCGGCGAGACCGAGGCGGCGGCGGTCACCGTGGTCTACGCGCTGCTCGCCGGGCTCTTCTTCTACCGCGCGCTCACTTGGCGCCGCTACGTCGATGCGCTGCGCGAGACAGTGCGCTCCACCGCCGGCGTCATGTTCATCGTCGGTGCTGCCGCCCTATTCGCCTGGGTGCTGACGATCGACCAGGTGCCCACCAGGGCGGCCGAGCTGCTGCTGGCGCTCTCGCGCGACCCGTGGGTGCTGCTGATCGTCGTCAACGTGCTGCTGCTCATCGTCGGCATGATCATGGAGACCATTGCCGCCATCCTGATCCTCACGCCGATCATCGTGCCGGCCCTCGCCGCCGCGGGTGTTGACCCGGTGCACCTCGCCGTGGTGGTGGTGCTCAACCTGATGATCGGCCTGCTCACGCCGCCGGTGGGCATGAGCCTGTACATGGTCGCGAGCGTGGCCGGCATGCCCGTGGAGAGCGTGATCCGTGCGGCGCTGCCGTGGATCGCCTGCCTGCTGCTCTCGCTCGTGGCGGTGACCTTCGTGCCGGCCGCTTCGACCTGGCTGCCCGCCTTGATGCTCCGGCCCTGATGCTCCCGATGCTCCAACCCCGACCCAGAGAACCACGATGAGCCGTCACTTCGGAGAGATCCGCCAGGTCGCTTACCTGGTGCCCGACATCGAGGCCGCCATGGACCACTGGGCGAACGTGCTCGGTGTCGGCCCCTGGTACTACAACCCGAAGGTGCCGATCCGCAACTACCACTACCGCGGCGAGCGCCACGAGCCGCACAACTCGGTGGCGCTGGCCAACGCCGGCGCGCTGCAGATCGAGCTGCTGCAGCCGCGCAACGACGTGCCCTCGATGTACCGGGACTTCCTGCGCGCCGGCCAGCAGGGCGTGCAGCACGTGGCCTACTGGACCGAGAGTTTCGACGCCGACCTCGCCCGCGCCGAGGCGGCGGGCTTCCGCGTCTGCATGGGCGGCGAGGTCGGCGAAAATGGCCGCTTCGTCTACTTCGAAGACCGCATGGCCGACGGGTTGCCGCTGCCGGGTACCACCATCGAACTGTCGGAGGTGGCGGGGCCGAAGGGGCGGCTCTTCAAGCTCATCCGCGAGGCCGCCGTCGATTGGGACGGCCACGACCCTGTGCGGCCCTTCCCCGACCTGACCAAGCTGTGAGCGCACGCCGCCAGTCTCGACCCGCCCGACACTCACTTCGTTGCGCGCCGCGCTGAGGCTGACCGCATGACCCTGGACACCCTGCGCGCCACCTACCTGATCGAGACACCGCTCGACCCGGTCCGCGTCGCCGAGGTGCTGGCCGGCGAGCAGAGCAGCGGCACCTTCGTCCGCGTCGCCGGCGAGACCGATGCGCTGCGCGCGCGCAGCCGCGCCAGCGTGAGCTCGCTGCACGAGTTGGAGCCGCTGCCCGCGCCCAGCCTGCCCAGCGCCTGGCTACAGCGGCAGCGCGCCGCGGGCCCGACTGGCCTGAATGGCCAGACGGGCCCGTTCCGCCGCGCCCGCATCGAGGTCGACTTCCCGCTCGCCAACATCGGCCGCAACCTGCCGACGCTCGCCGCAACCGTGGCCGGCAACCTCTTCGACCTCGGCGAGACCACCGGCCTGCGCCTCGAGCGCCTGCAACTGCCGCCCACCTTGCGCGCGCGCTTCGAGCGGCCGCGCCACGGCGTCGCCGGCACGCGCGCCGCCGCCGGCGTGGCCGAAGGGCCGCTGGTCGGCACCATCATCAAGCCCAACGTCGGCCTCTCGGCCGCCGAGACGGGCGCGCTCGTCGCCGAGCTGTGCCGCGCCGGTGTCGACTTCATCAAGGACGACGAGTGCTGTGGCGACCCCGAGCACGCGCCCATCGCCGATCGCATCCGCGCCGTCATGGCGGCGATCCGTTCGCACCGCGAGGCGACGGGCAAGACGGTGATCATGGCCGTCAACATCAGCGACGAACACGACGCCATGCTGCGCCATGCCGAGCTGCTGCAGCGCGAAGGCGGCTGCTGTGCCATGGTGAGCCTCAATTGGACCGGCCACGCCTCGGTGCAGGCGCTGCGCCGCCACACCGACCTGCAGCTGCACGGCCACCGCAACGGCTTCGGCATGTGGGCGCGCCACCCGGCGCTCGGCATCGCCTTCCAGCCCTATGCGGCGATGTGGCGCCTGGCCGGCGTGGACCACATGCACGTGCACGGCCTGGCGGGCAAGTTCGCGCAGGACGACGACGAGGTGCGTGAATCGGCGCGCGATTGCCTCACGCCACTGGCCGACCCGGCTGACACCGCCGACACCGTGATGCCGGCCTTCAGCTCCGGCCAGTGGGCGGGCACGCTGCCGATGACCCTCGCAGCCGTGCCCAGCGGCGATCTGCTGTTCATGTGCGGTGGCGGCATCCTTGCCCACCCGATGGGCACTGCCGCGGGCGTGACCAGCCTGCGCCAAGCGTGGGCCGCATGGCGTGCCGGAGAGTCGCTGCAGGCCGCTGCCGCGAACGCGCCCGAACTGCGGGCCGCGCTGGCCTTCTTCGGCCCCGCCCCTCACTGACCGGGCGGCCGCCATGCTGCGCCTGGCCTGGTACGGCGACGACTTCACCGGCGCCTCCGACACGCTGGCCACGGTGGCCGGCGCCGGGCTGCGCACCCTGCTCTTCACCGGCGTGCCCACGGCGATGCAACTCGCCCGGGCTGGCGAGCTCGACGCGCTGGGCGTCGCCGGCACCGCGCGCGCTCTCGCGCCGGCGGCGATGCGCGAGGAACTTGCTCCCGTAGCAGCCTGGTTCGCGGCGCTGAACGCGCCGGTCACGCACTACAAGTGCTGCTCCACGTTCGACAGCGCGCCGCACGTCGGCAACCTGGCCGTGGGCCTGCAGGCGCTGCGCACGCCCGCTCACCAGGCTTGGGTGCCAGTGATCGGTGGCCAGCCGAGCCTCGGGCGCTTCTGCGCCTTCGCCACGCTCTTTGCCAGCGCTTCGGCCGGTGGCGAGGTGCATCGCATCGACCGCCACCCGACCATGAGCCGCCACCCTGTGACGCCGATGCACGAGGCCGACCTGCGCCGGCATCTGGCGGCCCAGGGGCTGACGGACCTGGCGCACATCGACCTGCGCCGGCTCGACGACGCGAGCGATGCCGCATTGGACGCGGCGCTGGACTCGCTGCTCGACGCAGCGGCGAACCCGGGCTCGCCACCCGCTGCCGGCATCCCGAAGGCAGGGCCGCGGCAGTTCGACCACGAGGGACACGCAGGTTGGCCCCCGCTTGCCACGCCAGTTGCAACGCTCTTCGACGTCACTCGCCACGAACATCTCGCGCGCATCGGCAGGCTGCTCTGGCAACGCGCGCGGCGCCGGCCGCTGCTGGCGCTCGGCGCCAGCAGTGTCGCGCAGGCGCTCGTCGCGCAGTGGCAGGCCGAGGGCCTCGGGCCCGCGGCACAGGTTCGCGTGGCGCCGGCCGCCGGGCCGGTGTTCGTGCTGGTCGGCAGCCTGTCGCCGGTCAGCGCGGCACAGGCCGACCACGCGGCCGCCTTCTTCGAGACGATCGAGGTGCGCGTCCCGTTGCTCATCGACAGCGAGGCCTACCTCCAGAACCTGGCCGACCAGTGCGCCGCGCTGTTGCGCCAGGGCCGCCCGGTGCTGGCGCGCACCTCCGCGCCCAGTGGCGGCTCCACGCCGCCGATGGATGTGGCCAGAACCTGCGGCCGCCTGCTCGCCCGCGTTCTCGACGGCGCGCCGCACGTGCGGCGCATCGGCGTGGCCGGCGGCGACACCTCGAGCTTTGCGCTGCGCGAGCTGAAGCCCTGGGCGCTCCGTTGGGCCGGCCCGCTGGTCCCCGGTCTGGCGCTGCTGCGGCTGTGCTCCGACGAGCCACGCCATGAGGGTCTCGAAATGATCCTCAAGGGCGGCCAGATCGGTGGCCCGGATGCCTTCGAGCGCTTGCTGAAGGGCCCCGCCCGTCTAGACCTTGTCCGCTGACATGCGGCGGGCGGTGCAATAGACTGAGCCGCATGCCCGCATCCTCGAAGAAGGCCGTTCCCGCCAACGAAGGCGCCGCGCTGGCGCAGTTCACCTGCGAGGTGCGGGTGCAGTTCCTGCCCGAACAGTCCGAGCCGCCCGAAGGCCCGTACGCCTTCGCCTACACGGTGACGATCCGCAATACCGGCGAGGTGACGGCACAGCTCGTGGCGCGCCACTGGACCATCACCAATGCCGAGGGCCGGCAGGAAGAGGTGCGCGGCCTGGCCGTCGTGGGCAAGCAGCCGGTGCTCAAGCCTGGCGAGCAGTTCGAGTACACGAGCTGGACGCGCATCGATACGCCGCACGGCCAGATGCGCGGCACCTATCTGTGCGTGAGCGAGGAAGCGCGCGCCTTCGATGCCGAGGTGCCCGAGTTCCAGCTCGTCTATCCGGGGCTGCTGCAGTAGGCCGCAGCGCGCCCGACGGGGCGCTCAGCGCTGCTCGGGATCGCGAACCTTCCCATCGCCGGGCGTGGCCTCGTCCGTCGAGGGCTCTTGAACGCGACGGCGACCCGACATCGTCCACGCGACGATGAAGACCAGCAGCGCGAGCGCAGCCAGCGCCTCCAGCACCAACAGCCACATCGCGCGCGCCTCGGGCCTGCTCAGCGCCGGGTCGCGCGCATCGCGTGCACATTGGCCGCGAAGCCCGTCGGCGGCCGGGTGGCATCGGGCACCGCGCGACCGCGCGCCGCCTTCGCTTCGGCCAGCGCGGCGCCGGCTCGCTCGATCGTCTGCTCGATCGACTCGCCGGCATGGCGTTCCGCGAGCCCGGCCGACAACGTGACGGTGAGCGTGTGCATGCCGTGCACGATGCGCAAGGCGGCCACGCGCTGCTGCAGCCGCTCGAGGCCACCGCGCACGAGCGCGGCGCGCGTGTCGGGCAACATGAGCATGAACTCCTCGCCGCCCCAGCGCGCCAGCACGTCGGAGGCACGCACCTGTTGCAGCGCCTCCTGCGCCACGGCGCGCAGCACGGCGTCGCCCACCGGGTAGCCGTGCGCGTCGTTGATGGCGCCGAGGTGGTCGATGTCGAGCTTGGCGAGGCAGAACGTCTGGCCCGAGCGCGTGCAACGCTGGTGCTCGTGCTCGATCAGCTCCTGCATGTGGCGGCGGTTGATCAGGCCCGTGAGCTCGTCGCGGATGACGAGGTCGCGGATCTGCGACAACGCCTCGGCCAGCTCGTGCCGGCGGCGGCGCAGCCGCTCGCGCATGCGAGAGAGGCGCACGGCCAGCACCGAGACCGTCGGCACCATCGTGGCGACCATCAGGAAGTGGCCGAACTCCACCGACGGCGGATAACGCACCGGGTCCAGCCAGCACATGGCCCCGGCGGTGACGGCGAAGAGCGCCACCGCATAGGCGCTCACCCACATCATGTGCATCGGCGTGACGACGAACATGCCGAACATCAGGACGACCATGAAGATCGGGAACACACTGCCGCGCGCCGGGCCGAGCATGGTGTAGGCCATGGCCGCGCAGCTGAGCGCGAACACCATCTGCGGCACGGTCAGCGAGGGGTCCTCGCGCCGGCGCGACCAGCCGCTGCGGATGAGCGCGAACAGCACGACCATGCCGGCGAGCGAGAAGATCGTCCACAGCGCCACCGGGGCGGCGCGCGCCACGCCGGCCCAGACGAAGAACTGCATTGCCACCACGCTGACGCCCACCATCGCCATCGCCAGCGCCGCCTGCGCGAGGCGGATGCGCTGCACCGGTTCGTCGGTGAACAGCAGGCTCTGCAGGCGTTTGACCAGTGCGGGCAGTTCGACGGGTTCGCTCATCGGGAGGGGCGCAGCGGCGGGCGGCAAGGGTAGCACCAGAAATTCACGCTGCACCGCAGCAATGCCCGCACCTCTCAGGCACCCCCCCGCAGATGCGCGAGCGGCAGCGCCGCACCCGCCTTGACCTCGCCGAGCGAGAAGCTCGTGTGCAGGTCCTTCACGTTGGGCAGCTTGAACAGCGTTGCCATTGACCAGCGCGAGAAAGCATCGAGGTCGCGCGCCACCACGTGCAGCTCGAAGGTGCCGGCGCCGCTGATGTAGTGGCACGCAATCACCTCGGGCAGGGCGCGGATGGCGTCTTCGAGCGCGCGCGTGGCATGGGCGTTGTTGCGCTCGGCGTCCACGCGCACGAAGGCCAGCACGCCAAGGCCGATCTTGCGGCGGTCGATCTCGGCGCGGTAGCCCGTGATGTAGCCCTGCTCTTCAAGCCAGCGCACGCGCCGCCAGGTGGGCGCGGCCGACAGGCCGATGCGCGACGCCAGCTCGGCGTTGGTGAGGCGTGCGTCGCGCTGCAGTTCGCCGAGGATGGCGATGTCGTAGCGATCGAGCGTGGCGCCGTGTGTCTCGGCCTCGGCCGGCTCCGGTTCGGCGGAGGCGCGGCCCCGCAAAGTCCCGGTGGTTTTCCCGAGGGTGCGCTTCTTCGGCGTCATTCGATCACCTGCTACCGCTTTCGAGCAATGTCCTTGCTCGAAGCATGCCTGATCGGGCATCGAAAGAAAAGACACGATGCAGCAGCCGACCCTAAACTTCCAGCCCATCCCACCCTCAGTCTTGCCCGCCCACGCAGGAGCCGCCGCCGATGAATGCACCGCTGCCCGAGTCGATCCGCAAGGCGCTCGAAACCGCGACCCTGGACGACAAGTACAGCCTCGAACAGGGCCGTGCCTTCATGAGCGGCGTGCAGGCGCTGGTGCGGCTGCCGATGTTGCAGCGGCAACGCGACGCGCTCGCCGGGCTCAACACCGCCGGATTCGTCAGCGGCTACCGCGGCAGCCCGCTCGGTGGCTACGACCAGGCGTTGTGGGCGGCGAAGAAGCATCTCGAGCGCGAGCACATCGTCTTCCAGCCCGGTGTCAACGAGGAACTGGCCGCCACGGCCGTCTGGGGCACGCAGCAGTTGGACCTCTACCCCGAGAGCAAGAAGCACGACGGCGTCTTCGGCATCTGGTACGGCAAGGGCCCGGGGGTCGACCGCTGCCTCGACGTGTTCAAGCACGGCAACATGGCCGGCACGGCGCGGCATGGCGGCGTCATCGCTGTGGCCGGCGACGACCACGTGGCCAAGAGCAGCACCGCGCCGCACCAGAGCGACCACGTCTTCAAGGCCTGCGGCTTCCCGACCTTCTTCCCGAGCAACGTGCAGGACATCCTCGACATGGGGCTGCACGCCTTTGCCATGAGCCGCTATGCCGGCGTGTGGACGGGCATGAAGACGATCCAGGAGGTGGTGGAGTCGGCCGCCAGCGTCACCGTCGATCCGCGGCGCGTGCAGATCGTGATGCCGGAGGATTTCGCGATGCCGGTCGGCGGCGTGCACATCCGCTGGCCCGACGCCCCGCTGGAGCAGGAGGCGCGCCTCTTCGACTACAAGTGGTACGCGGCACTCGCCTACGTGCGAGCGAACAAGCTCAACCACAACGTCGTCTCCGGGCCGAACGACCGGTTCGGGCTCATCGCCAGCGGCAAGGCCTACAACGACACGCGCCAGGCGCTCGTCGACCTGGGCCTGGACGATGACGTCTGCCGCGCCTTGGGCATCCGCGTGCACAAGGTCAATGTCGTCTGGCCGCTCGAGGCCACCATCACGCGCGACTTCGCGGCGGGGCTGCAGGAGATCCTCGTCGTCGAGGAGAAGCGCCAGGTCATCGAGTACCAGCTCAAGGAAGAGCTCTACAACTGGCGCACCGACGTGCGGCCGAACGTGCTCGGCAAGTTCGAGGAACCCGAGGGCGACGGCTCCGGCGGCGAGTGGAGCATGCCCAACCCGAGCGAGAACTGGCTGCTTCGCGCCAAGGCCGACCTGACGCCGGCCATCGTCGCCAAGGCCATCTCCAAGCGGCTGCTGAAGACCGGCATCGTGAAGGCCGGCAGCGACGTTGCGGCGCGCATGAACCAGCGCCTGGAGATCATTGCCGCGCGCGAGCGCCAGCTCGTCGAGCTCAAGACGAACACCGGCGACCGCATTCCCTGGTTCTGCAGCGGCTGCCCGCACAACACCAGCACGCGCGTGCCCGAGGGCAGCCGCGCCATGGCCGGCATCGGCTGCCACTACATGGCGGTGTGGATGGACCGCAGCACCAGCACGTTCAGCCAGATGGGCGGCGAAGGCGTGGCCTGGGTCGGCCAGGCGCACTTCACCAAGGACGCACACGTCTTCGCCAACCTCGGCGACGGCACCTACTTCCACAGCGGCATCCTCGCCGTGCGGCAGAGCATTGCCGCCGGCGTGAACATCACCTACAAGGTGCTCTACAACGACGCCGTGGCCATGACCGGCGGCCAGCAGGTGGGCGAGCGGCCCGAGGGCCACTCGGTGCTGCAGATCCAGAAGAGCCTCGTCGCCGAAGGTGTGTCGAAGCTCGTCATCGTCACCGACCAGCCCGAGAAGTACGACGGCGCGGTGCTCGAGGCCGGCGTCACGGTGCACCACCGCGACGAGCTCGACCGTGTCCAGCGCGAGTTCCGCGAGATCAAGGGCACCAGTGCCATCCTCTACGACCAGACCTGCGCCACCGAGAAGCGGCGCCGCCGCAAGCGCGGCAAGATGGTCGACCCGGCCAAGCGCACGGTCATCAACGAACTGGTGTGCGAGGGCTGCGGTGACTGCGGCGTGCAGAGCAACTGCCTGAGCGTCGAGCCGGTGGAGACCGAGTTCGGCCGCAAACGCCGCATCAACCAGAACAGCTGCAACAAGGATTTCTCCTGCGTGAAGGGCTTCTGCCCGAGCTTCGTCACCGTCGAGGGTGGTCAGCTGCGCAAGCCGAAGAAGGAGAAGAAGGGCTCGCTGGACGGTCTGGCCGTGCTGCCTGAGCCACCGCTGCCGCTGGCCGAACAGGCCTTCGGCATCGTCGTGGCGGGTGTCGGCGGCACGGGCGTCATCACCATCGGCCAACTGCTCGGCATGGCCGCGCACCTCGAGGGCAAGGGCGTCGTCACGCAGGACAGCGCCGGCCTCGCGCAGAAGGGCGGCGCCACGTGGAGCCACGTGCAGATCGCCAACCGGCCGGAGTCCATCCACACGAGCAAGGTCGACACGGCCAAGGCCGACCTCGTGATCGGCTGCGACGCCATCGTCGCCGCCTCGAAGGCCACGCTGGGCGTCATGCAGCCCGGGCGCACCTTCGTCGCGCTCAACACGCACGGCACGCCGACGGCCGCCTTCGTCAAGCAGCCCGACTGGCAGGCCCCCGGCGCACAGTGCGAGGTGGCATTGCGTAGCATCGTCGGCGCAGAGGCGGTGGGCGCCTTCGACGCCGAGCAGGCCGCCGAGCAGCTGCTCGGCGACAGCATCTACACGAACCCGCTCATCCTTGGCTACGCATGGCAGAAGGGCCGCGTGCCACTGTCGCACGCGGCGCTGATGCGCGCCATCGAGCTCAACGGCGTGCAGGTCGAGAACAACAAGGCCGCCTTCGAGTGGGGCCGGCGCTGCGCGCACGACCTCGCCTCGGTGCAGGCGCTGTTCAAGGCGCAGCAGGTGATCCAGATCGTCAAGCGGCCTTCGCTGGACGAAGCCCTCAAGACACGCGTCGAGTTCCTGACCGGCTACCAGGACGCCGCCTATGCCGCGCAGTACGCGGCGTTCGTCGAGAAAGTCAGGGCCAGTGAAGCACCGCTGGGTGGCACGCTCGCCCTCACGGAGGCGGTGGCGCGGTACCTCTTCAAGCTCATGGCCTACAAGGACGAGTACGAGGTGGCGCGCCTGCACACCGACCCGGCCTTCACGGCGAAGATCGAAGCCATGTTCGAGGGCGACTACAAGCTCGTGCACCACCTCGCGCCACCGGCGATGGCCAGGACCAACGAGCGCGGCGAACTGGTGAAGCGGCCCTTCGGTCCCTGGGTGCGCACCGCCTTCGGCGTGCTGGCGAAGCTGAAGAGCCTGCGCGGCACGGCGCTCGACCTCTTCGGCCGCACGGCCGAGCGGCGCATGGAGCGTGCCCTCATCGACGAGTACCGCGCCTGCATCGACGAGTTGCTGAAGTCGCTGGACATCGGCAACCGCGCGCTCGCCGCCGACATCGCCGGCATCCCGGAAGAGATCCGCGGCTACGGCCACGTGAAGGAGCGCCACCTGAAGGCCGCGCGCCTGAAGTGGCAGGCGTTGATGGCGCGCTGGCGCGGCGCCTGAGCGACACGTCGGGGCCGGGTCACCGGAGCCAAGCTGGCGCGTCGGGATCGAATGAGCAACAAGAGCATCGGCGGCTCCGCACCTTGGAGCGCCCTCGCCGCGGCGCGCCGTGCAAGCATGCCGCGCGTGCCGTTCTTCGTGCGCGGCGTCGTGGTCGGCTCGGTGGCCGTGGCTCATCTGGACGCGTTGCGCCGCTTCGTTGACGCCGTGCGAATCGACGGCGGGGGGGTGCACGCTCTGGGCGACGATCCGAGCGAGGCACTCGCACCGGTCAATCTCGCGTTGCGCGAAGCCGGGCTCGTGCGCGCCTGGCGCAACGAGCTCTTTGCGCTGCCGCATCCGGGCACGCTGCAGCCGCTGGCGCGCATCGAGCGCGCCGCCGCGCGTTTCTGGGGCACCTTGACGCTGGGGGCGCACGCCACCGGCTTCGTCCGTGGTGCTGACGGGCACCCCAGCCAGCTCTGGATCGCGCAACGGTCCTTCTCCAAAGCCACGGATCCCGGACGCTTCGACAACCTCATCGGCGGCGGCGTCGGCCTGGGCCAGGCGCCCCGCGAGACGCTCTTGCGCGAGGCCTTCGAGGAAGCCGGCCTCGCGCCGGCCGAAGTGGCGGCAGCCACGCCGGGCCCGGTCATCGGGCTGGCGCGCGACATTCCCGAGGGCTATCAGCAGGAGTGGCTCTACGCATTCGACATCGAGTTGCCTGCCGATCGCACCCCCGTCAACCAGGACGGCGAGGTTGCCGCCTTTCGCCGCATGGACCTGGCCGAGGCCGCTGCGCTTGCTGCTGGCGACACGATGACCGTCGATGCGGCGCTGGTGACACTCGACTTCCTGCTGCGCCACGGCGGCCTGCCGGAAGCGGACGCTGAGACCTCCCGCCTGCGCGAGGCCCTGGCGGCGCTGGTGGTCAGATCGACCCACTGAGTGGCACTGAGCGGTGCTGAGCGGCGCTGAGCGGCGCTGAGCGGCGCTGAGTCGCGTCGCGGCCGGCGCGTGACCGGAATGCGAAGTCCGCGTCGGCCGTATCCACCATCCGGCCGTGCTCGTGGGCAGGCCGAAGCGTCCAGGCGCCGTCGCCCGCGGCGCGAACAGGCCCCGGTGAGCAAGGGAAATACCTGCTTGCGACCCGTGGCCGGCGCTCTGATAGTGCGGGAGTCCGCGGCCGGCGTTGAAGCCGCTGTCTCTCACCAGATCCAACAGGAGACCCCATGTCCGACCTCACCAAGGCCGAGCAGGCCAAGCCAGCGCGTCGAAGCTTTCTCAACGTGGCCGTGGCCGGTGCCGGAGCGGCGGCGCTCGCTGCCTGCGGCAAGAAGGAAGCCGCGGCACCTGCGGCCACGGGCGCGGCTCCCGCCGTTAGCGCGGCACCTTCGACGGTGGTGCTGAAGATGCAAGGTGCCTGGGGCGCCAAGGACATCTTCAACGAGATGGCCGAGGAGTACGTCAAGCGCGTCAACGAAATGGCCGGCGGCCGCGTGCGCATCGACTACCTCGTGGCCGGCGCGGTGGTCAAGCCCTTCGAAGTGATGGACGCCACCAGCAAGGGCGTGCTCGATGCCTGCCACGGCGTGCCGGTGTACTGGTACGGCAAGAGCAAGGTGGCTTCGCTGTTCGGCTCGGGGCCCATCAACGGCTGCGACGCGCCGCAGACGCTGGCCTGGATCTACCGCGGCGGCGGCCTCGAGCTCTACCAGGAGCTGCTGCAGAAGATCAACCTCGACGTCGTCGGCTACTTCGCGACGCCGATGCCGACGCAGCCGCTCGGCTGGTTCAAGAAGCCGATCAAGGACGCCAAGGAACTGCAGGGCCTCAAGTACCGCACGGTGGGCCTGGCGGCCGACCTCTTCCAGCAGATGGGTGCCAAGGTCACGCAGCTGCCCGGCGGCGAGATCATGCCGGCCCTCGAGAAGGGCGTCATCGATGCCTTCGAGTTCAACAATCCGACCTCGGACATGCGCTTCGGCGCCCAGGACGTGATCAAGAACTACATGATGGGCAGCTACCACCAGGCGATGGAGTTCTTCGAGATCGCCTTCAACAAGAAGAAGCACGACTCGCTGCCCAAGGACGTGCAGGCCATCCTGCGTTACGCGGTGGAAGCCACGTCGTCGTCGAACTGGTGGACGGCGATGGACAACTATTCGCGCGACCTGCAGGAGCTGGTGAACAAGCACAAGGTCAACGTCATCCGCACGCCCAAGTCGGTGATGGTCGAGCAGCTCAAGGCCTGGGACGTGGTGGCCAAGAAGCTCGGCGACGAGGATCCCTTCTTCAAGAAGGTGGTCGACTCGCAGCTGGCCTGGGCCAAGCGAGTGGCCTACTACATGTTCGTCAACGAGGCCGACTACCGCCTCGGCTACGAGCATGTGCACAAGGTGAAGCTGCCGACGGCCTGAACGCCGGCCGCGGCCGCCGTCACTTCGGTGGCGGCCTCAGGCGACCAAAAGGGGCGGCCGGTCCGCCCCTTTTTGCCGCCCAGCGAAACGACCCACTTCCGCGCCGGCCAGCGCCGGCCTCCACACCTTGAACAAGATCATCCTCGCCATCGATCAGCTCAGCAAGACGGTGGGGCACGCCTTCGCGTGGTGCATCGTCATCCTCACGCTGGGCACCTGCTACGAGGTCTTCGTGCGCTACGCGCTGAACGACCCCACGAGCTGGGCTTTCGACCTGAGCTACCTGATGTACGGCGCCGTCTTCTACATGGCCGGCGCCTATACGCTCTCGCGCGGCGGTCACGTGCGCGCTGACATGTTCTATCGCAAGTGGCCCGTGCGCACGCAGGCCGTCGTCGAGCTGGTCTTGTACGTGCTGTTCTTCTTCCCGGGCATGCTGGCGCTCATCATCGCCGGCGGCAACTACGGACTCGAGTCGATGCGCATCCGCGAGGTGAGCGTCAACAGCCCGGCCGGTGTGCCGATCTGGCCGCTGAAGATGATGATCCAGTTCGGCGCGGGCCTCATCGCGCTGCAGGGAGTGGCCGAGGTGCTGCGCTGCGTCGTCTGCCTGCGCGAGGGTGAGTGGCCGGCGCGCCTGCACGACGTGGAAGAGCTCGAGCAGCAGATCCTCGAGGAGCATGCGCGCAAGGCGGCCGCGGCCGCTGGCACGCTCGAGCCGACACAGACCCAAGGAGCCGCACGATGAGCGATCCCGCCGTCGCCCTCGTGATGATGGGCATCCTGGTCTTCGTCATCTGCATCGGCTTCCCGGTCGCATTCACGTTGATGGCGCTGGGCGTCGGCTTCGGCTACTACGCCTACTTCCAGGACGGCCAGTACTTCTTCGACAACCGTGTCTTCTACCTGCTGACGCAGAACACCTTCACGGTGCTCAACAACGACGCGCTGGTCTCGATCCCGCTCTTCCTGCTGATGGGCTACCTCGTCGAGCGCGCCAACATCCTCAGCGACCTGTTCAAGAGCCTGCAGATCGCGCTCAAGCACCTTCCGGGATCGCTGGCGGTGGCCACGCTCGCCACCTGCGCGCTCTTCGCCACCGCCACCGGCATCGTCGGCGCCGTGGTCACGCTGATGGGGCTGCTGGCGATGCCGCAGATGATGAGGGCCGGTTACGACTCGCGGCTCGCCGCGGGTGTCATCTGCGCCGGCGGCTGCCTGGGCATCCTGATCCCGCCGTCGATCATGCTCATCGTCTACGGTGCCATGGCGGGCCTTTCGGTGGTGAAGCTCTATGCCGCCGCCTTCGTGCCCGGCTTCTTCCTCGCCGGCATGTACATCGTCTACGTCGTCGTGCTGGCGATGGTCAAGCCCGAGCGTGCGCCGCCGCTGCCGAAGGAAGAGGGCAACGTGCCTTTCGGCGAAGTGGTGGTGATGCTGTTCAAGTCGTTCGTGCCGCTGGCGCTGCTGATCCTGTCCGTGCTCGGCGCCATCATGTTCGGCATCGCAACGCCCACCGAGGCCGCCGCCGTGGGCGCGCTCGGCGCCGCCATCCTGGCCGCCGCCTACCGCGCGCTCACCTGGCAGGCACTGCGCGAGTCGGTCTTCCTCACGGCGCGCACGTCGGCCATGGTGTGCTGGCTGTTCGTCGGCTCGGCGACGTTCGCGTCGATCTTCGCCTACCTCGGCGGCAACCAGATCATCAAGGAGTTCGTGCTCGACCTGAACCTGAACGCGGTGACGTTCATGCTGCTCGCACAGGTGATCATCTTCATCCTGGGCTGGCCGCTGGAGTGGACCGAGATCATCATCATCTTCGTGCCGATCTTCCTGCCGATGCTCTCGCATTTCGGCATCGACCCGATCCTCTTCGGCGTGCTGATCGCGCTCAACCTGCAGACGGCCTTCCTCTCGCCACCGATGGCGATGAGCGCGTACTACCTGAAAGGCGTCAGTCCGCCTTCGGTGCTGCTGACGCAGATCTTCAGCGGCTGCATGCCCTTCGTCTACGTGGTGCTGGTGACGATGGTCATCGTCTACGTCTTCCCGGGCATCGCCTTGTGGCTGCCCAACGCGCTGTACGGTCGTTGAGGCACGCCCCCGGGCATGGACACATCACAGTTGCACCGCCTGAGCGCCACCGAGGCGGCACGCGCCATCGCCGCAGGGCAGATCAGCTCGGAGCAGCTGGTGCAGTCCTGCCTCGACCGCATCCGCGACGTCGAACCGGCCGTGCAGGCCTGGCAGTTCCTCGACGAAGGCCACGCCTTGGCGCAGGCGCGCGCACGCGATGCCGACCGCGCCGAAGGCCGCGAGTGCGGCCCGCTGCACGGCCTGCCCATCGGCGTGAAGGACATCATCGACACGGCCGACATGCCCACCGAAGACGGCACGCCGTTGCACGTCGGGCGCACGCCCGACCACGATGCCCCGGTGGTGGCCGCGCTGCGGGCCGCCGGCGCCGTGATCATGGGCAAGACCGTGACCACCGAGTGCGCCACCTACACGCCTGGCAAGACGCGCAACCCGCACGATGCCACTCGCACGCCCGGCGGCTCGTCTTCGGGTTCGGCGGCGGCGGTGGCTGCCGGCATGGTGCCGCTGGCCATCGGCACGCAGACCAACGGCTCGGTCATCCGGCCAGCCTCGTTCTGCGGCGTCTACGGATTCAAGCCGACCTTCGGACTGATCCCGCGCCATGGCATCCTCAAGATCTCGCGCACGCTCGACACCGTGGGCCTGTTTGCCCGCTCCCTCGACGACCTCGCGCTGCTGGTCGAGCCGCTGGTCGGGCATGACGAACGCGACCCCGACACGCGGCTGCGCGCACGCATGCCGTTCACCGCGACGTTGAGCGCACCGCCGCCGATGCCACCGCGCTTCGGCTTCGTGAAGACACCCATCTGGGACCGCACCGACGAGAGCACGCGTGACGCCTTCGCCGAGCTCGTGCAGACGCTCGGCGGCCACTGCGAGGAAGTCGAGATGCCCGCTTCGTGGTCCGAGGCCTGGGACTGGCAGCGCTGCATCATGGAAGCCGAGATGGCATTCAACCTCGACGCCGAGTGGGAGCGCGGCCGCGAGCAGCTGTCCCCGGCGCTGCGCCAGCAGCTCGAGCGTGGTCGGGCCGTCGGCGCGCTGGACTACCAGCGGGCGCAGGCCAGGATTCCGCGCCTGCAAAGCGCGCTCGATGAGTGGTTCTCCCGCTTCGACGCCTTGATCACCCCCGCCACGCCGGGCGTGGCGCCACCGGCCGAGACGACGGGTGACCCCGCCTTCTGCACGCTGTGGAGCCTGGCCGGCGTGCCGGCGCTGAACCTGCCGCTTTTGACCGGGCCCGGCGGGCTGCCGCTGGGTGTGCAACTGGTCGGCGAACGTGCGCGCGACGCCCGGCTGCTGCGCAGCGCGCGCTGGCTGCAAGGCCAGATCGTCAACTGACCCGCCGACCCGACCCTTTCGGAGCAGACCGCATGCCCACCAAGATCGTCGCCGCCTTCGTCGCCGTGGCCCTGATGCTGGCCTTCCTGCTGCCGCTGGTCTTCAAGCTGAAGGACGCCTCGCTGGCCGTGGTGGTCGGCATCGGCATCGCGATGATGCTGCGCGACCTGTGGCAGTCGCTGCGCGCCGGCGACAGCTGAGCGTACCGGCTCCAGCGGCGCGCCTCGCCGTCCGGGGCCTCCTGTCCTCGACGGGCCGCCACCGCGCCGGTGGCGGCCCCCCCTTGCAGGTCAATGCCCCATCGAGTTCGCGAGCGCGAACACCGAGTTCGGCGCCGTGGAGCGCAGCGGGCGGGCCGCCGGCATGGGCGCGATGGCGCGCCGGCGCGGCGCCACGACGATCGGCTCGCCACGGTCGAGCTGCTTCTCCACGAGGCTCGCCAGCGAGATGCCGGCCATGTGCTGCCGCATCGTCTCCTCCAGCCTGAGCCAGAGGCCGGCAGTGGCAGGGGCGCCCGGGCGGTGGTCGGCGGGCGGCTCGCGCTCGTCGACTGCTAGCACGATGTCCGCCACGCTGATTTCCGCGGCGGGGCGCCCGAGGCGGTAACCGCCGCCCGGCCCGCGGCTGCTCTGCACCAGCCCGGCGGTACGCAGGCCTCCGAACAACTGCTCGAGGTAGGACAGCGAGATGCCTTGCCGCTCGCCAATGGTGGCCAGGGCCACGGGCCCGGCGGACTCGCGCAAGGCGAGATCGATCATCGAGTTGACGGCAAAACGGCCCTTGGTGCTGATGCGCATGGTGGGACTCCTGATGGCTGGGGACCTTTCCCCATGACCGTAATCTAGGGACACGGCGGAATCACGTAAATTCGAACTTTGAACATAATCACTTCGAGAAAAGCGCATCATGAACCTGAAACACCTGCACTACTTCTGGGTCGCTGCGCGTGCGGGCGGGGTGGTGCGCGCCGGGCAGCAGCTGCACACGACGCCGCAGACGCTGTCCGCGCAGATCAAGTTGCTGCAAGACAGGCTGGGCCGCCAGCTCTTCCGCAAGCGCGGCCGCCAGCTCGAGCTCACCGACGACGGGCGCGTGGCACTGCGCTACGCCGACGAGATCTTCGGCCTGGCGGGCGAGCTCGAGGCAACGCTGCGCGAGCGCCGCGTCGAGGGCCCACGCACCCTGGAGTTGCGGGTCGGCGTCGCCGACGCCGTGGCCAAGTCGGTGGCCTACCGGCTGCTCGAGCCGGCGCTCAACCTCGGCGAGCGCGTGCACCTCGTGTGCCACGAGTGGAAGTTCGCCGACCTGCTGGCCGATCTGGCGCTGCACCGGCTCGACCTCGTCATCGCCAACGAGCCCATCTCGCGCCGTGTCAGCGTGAAGGCGTTCAACCACGAGCTCGGCCGCTCGCCGATGAGCTTCTTTTGCGCGCCGGCGCTGCGGCAAAGCCTGCGTGGCGAGTTCCCGGCCTGCCTGAACGATGCGCCGATGCTCGTGCAAAGCACCTCCACGCCCGTGCGGCAGCAGTTCGACGCATGGCTGGCGCAGCAAGGCCTGGCGCCCCGCATCGTCGGCGAGTTCGACGACAGCGCGCTCATGAATGCCTTCGGCCGCGAGGGCCGAGGCATCTTCATGGCCGCCTCGGTGCTCGAGGCCGAGATCGAGGCCAGCTTCGGCGTGCAGGTCATCGGCCGCAGTGCAGAGCTGGAGGAGGAGTTCTTCGCCATCACCGTGGAGCGGCGCATCCGCCACCCGGCCGTGGTGGCCATCACCGAGTCGGCGCGCGGCGAGCTCTTCGCTCGGTGACGGCGCCGGCGTGATGCCGGTCACGGCGGGGCACCCAAACCTCCCGGGGCATAGGCCACCGAGAGGATTGCTGCCTCTTCGGGCACGACTACAAAGGAGCCATGCGCTGGCAGTCGGCCGGCGCCACACGACCGACCGGGAGAAACAACGATGCTCCAGCACCCCGCCACCCTCGAGCGCGCCCGCCGGTTCAACAGGGCGCCGCGCCTCCGCCCGTTCGGCGAACTCCTGGCCGCGCCGAGCAACGCGCCCGGCCTCGCGCTGCCTCAGGGCGGCCTCGAAGAGTGCGAGCGGTTCGCGCAGATGGCGCATGCTGACGCGGCCGACGCCAGTTTGCTGCGCCTGGTGCTGTGCGCCGCCGGCGCCACGCTGGCGCTGGCGGTCGCCTCGAGCCTCATGTGATCCCGTTCAGCCGCGCGGCGCCGATGCCCCGCCACCGCGGGACCCGCCGCGCTCCTGCCGCGTGTAATCAGCCGGCACCCGCATCAGGTCGGCCTCGGGCTCGCCGCGCTTCAGGTCCTTCAGGCGGTAGTTGACCTCGCCACTGCGCGGATCGAAGTCGCGTGACGAGACGGTGAGGAGCAGTTCCGGCGCTGTCCACACCTCGCGCACGATCTGGATCGGACGCTCGTTGCCGACGCGCCCGGCCTCGATCACCCAGGTGGTGCGCTCGCCGTTGGCACGCAGGCCTTCGATGTCGCGCCCGGGCAGCGCCGTCGTGATGCCCGGCCCGCGGGGGGCCAGATGCGTGGCGCGCCATTGCACCGCCGGCGGCGGGGCGGGGAAGTCCGCGCGCGACCCGTCACGTTCCATGCGCAGAACCGTGACCTCGGCTTCTCGCGGACCGGCCCGCTCGATGCGCGAAATGACGGCCGGCCGGGGTGGCAACGGGCCAATCGCAGCGGCAGGCGGCGGAAGTGGCATCGCCGGCACCGGCGACGTCGGGGGTGTCGGAGGTGTCGGAGGTGTCGGAGGCGTGGCCGGTGTCGCCGCGCCAAGCGGCACTCCGGCACCGGTGCCACCCGCCGCAGCCGAGCGCGCCTGGGCACGCGCCGCGTCGGCCGTGGCACGCGCCCACTCGCGCATCTGTTCCGCATAGTCACGCCACGACGCAGCGTCGACCATCGCGTCCAGCGGCACCGAGCCGCCCGAGAAGCGCCGCGCCGTCTTGCGTTGCGGGTCGAGCACCCAGCCCTCGCGCGCCACAGGGTCGCGCAGGTAGACCAGGCGCCGGCCCGCACGCTCCACCTCCTGGCGGGTGCGCCCCTCGCCGTCGCGGCACAGCCGCGTGATGTTCTGACGCACGATGCGGTTCGGCGCGGCACCCGTGGGGTCGGGCAGCCATTGCACGGTTTCATGCACCGCCTCGGCACAGTACGGCGCGCCTTTGACAACGCGTTCGCCGCCCCCTAGGCCGCCAGCATCAGCCCGAAGGTCGCGGTCGATCTCCATGCTCACGGCCTCAGCAGCCGCCACAAGCGCCGAGCGCGTTGCCGCTTCGGCGGCGGTGCCGACCGTTGCCTCGAACAAGGGTTCGGCCGGCGCCGCGGCGAGCGCCGGGACTATCGGCGTCATCGCGGCGATCGACGCTGCCAGCGCGACGCCGGGCGGCAGGAAGGACAGGGCGGGGTGTGTACGGCGGGTCATGAACTCAACCTTCCTGCGCCGAACGGCGCGGTGGCACGGACATGGAGGACAGCTTTGGTCTAGAAGGGCTTGAGCGGCAAGGCGCGCAGCCAGGTCAGTGGAGCAGTCGCACGGCCAGCACCTCGCCGCTGCCCGCCACCAGCAATTCGGCGCGCAGCCGTTCGGCTGCATGCCCAGGGTCGTAGGGCAGGCCCATGGCGGCAAGGCGCTGCTGCGGCAATTCGGTGGTCACCACCCAGGCCGGGGTGTCCGCACCGACCGCGGCGCCGCTCGCGCGCTGCGCCTCGATGAGCGCGCGCATGCGCTCGGCGCTGACGAGCGGCACGAAGTGCATCGCCGGGGTCCATTCGCCCGCCACACCGGCGACTTGCGCGGCGGGCGGCAACGACGCCGCGCCGGGCAGTGCCAGCGGCAACGGGTCGGGCGTCGTCTGCGGCGGCCGCAGGGCCAGCAAGAGCGACACGCCCAACACGACGGCACACGTCGCGGCCCCGGCCCAGGCGCCCCACGGCCCTGGCCGGCGCGCGCCGCCGATGCCTGAGGCGAGCCAGCGCGGCATGCGCGACCCACCCGCCGGCGCGGCAGCGATCGGGCCTGTCGTCGACCCGTCGCGCGCCGCCCCACGTCGGGCCTGCACCGCCGCCCGCTTCGCCGCAGCCAGCACCGAACGCGGAGGAGCGGGTTGCGCCGAGAGGTCGTCGCGCAGCGCGGCGAGAGCCTGGGCCAGGGTGGTCTGGCGGTCGGGTGTCGGGTTCATGGGCGGGTTCCTGGCAGGTCGGGAGAGCCGCCGGCGCCGAGCAGCGCCGCCAGCCGCGCGCGGGCGCGGTGCAGCCGCGTGCGCAATGTATTGAGCTCGATGCCGGCGATCTGCGCCGCTTCAGCGTACGGCCGCTCCTGGAGATCGACGAGCACCACCGCCTCGCGGAAGACCATCGGCAGCGCGCGCAGCGCCGCCCACAGGGCCTGCAGCTCTTGCGTGCGCACGAGCAGCGCCTCGGGCGACGCCGCAAGCTCGGGGTGGTGCGCGCCAGCCGCCGAGGCCGGCATGTCCGGTGCGCCGGCGTCGGCCGGCGCGGCAGCGTCGATGTCCACCAGCGGCTCCTCGCGTCGCAACTCGCGCCAGCGCGCCGCCAGCGCATGGCGCGCCACGCCTGCGAGGTAGGCGCCGATCTGCCCGCGTGCCGGGTCGAAACCCTGCGGCCGCGTCGCCAACGCGACGAAGGCTTCTTGCGTGGCATCGGCCGCCCAGGCGGCGTTGCCGCACAGGGCCAGCGCATAGCGGTAGACGCGGCCCGACTCCCGTCGGTAGAGGCTTTCGAGCGCCTCCAGATCACCGCCAACGAGGCGCTGCAGCAGCCGCGCTGCAGCGCCCTCCGCGTCCACCGAGGCGTCGTCCGGGGCCGGCGTGCGCGCGCGCCGCTGCGGGGCGAAGAACATCATCCCCGGGCAGTCGAGGGCAAAGTTGCCGTGGCTGGGCTCATGTCGGGCTCCCTCGGTGCGCGGTTCGCGGTTCGCGCCCGCTGCATGCGGGCTGCTTCCCGTATTGAAGCGGGCGGCCCAAAAGGTTCCCGGCGTCGGGGCTGGGCATTCCCGCACGTCGCCGGCGCTCCGCCCACGCCTCTCGGCGCCTCGCGATGAGCGGCCTGTCTGCAGGCGATGCAGCCTGTCGGGCGCTCTCGCGGTTGTGTCGCCTGCCCATGGCCCTCGGCGGGGCTGCCGCTACAGTGGGTGTCATCGGGTCCACGCCAACGACCGGTGCGGATCGGAGGGGGCCATCGAGCACCCACCGCGACACCTTGGCCCGCCCTGCGATGAACGCCCCTCCCGCCCCCTCCCCCCAGGCCTCGACAGCCACGCTGTGGCGCCAGCGCTGGCAGCACTTTTCGGCCGCTTCGCTGAAGGCTTTCCACGCCTATGCCTCGTGGCTGGTGAGCATTTCGTGGCGTCGATTCCTCCTCCTGGCGCTCCTGCTGCTCGTGGTGGTGGGCATCCTGCACGACCTGCCACCCTTCACCTGGACTTTCACCGAGCAGATCCAGGAGCGTGTGCCGCGCACGCCGACACCGCCAACGCCGCCAAAGCCAACCGCGCGGCCAGCCACGCCCGAACCACCCGCCCCCCCCAGGTCACCCGAGGTCGCGACGAAGCCTGGCCAGGACCTGCCCATCCGCATCGAGCGGCCGCGCAAGGGCGAGAAGACCGAGGGCCTGGACATCAGCATCGGCAAGGACGGCATCCGCATCACGCCACGCACGGCGAGTGCCGCCAGTGCGCCATCGGCTGCCAGCGCACCGGGGGCACCGCAGGGCGCCGCATCGGCCGCAAAGGCAGACGCCGACGCCGCCGTGCACATCGCGTTGCCCCCAGGTGCCACCAGCGAGGCGGTGCGCGAAGCGGTGGAGGAAGCCCGCCAGCAGATCGAGGAGGCGATCCGCGCCGCGCGCGAAGAGGCCGAGCAGGCGCGACGCGATGCCGAAGAGGCGCGGGACGACGCCGAGCGAGCACTCGCGGAGGTCACCGGCACGCGCAAGCGCGTGCGCAAGACGCGCATCGGCATCGGCGACTTCCTGATGCAGTTCACGGTGCTGTGGGTGCT
>JAEUPE010000274.1 GCA_016790435.1 Rubrivivax sp.
GGCCATCCTCGCCGACCAGACCGAGGCCATCCTCGATGTCTGGTACGGCTTCGTGGCCTCGACGCCCGAGCTGGTGGTGTTCTTCGGCGACACGCGCAGCGGCCAGCCGGACGGCGCCTACCTGGCCGCCGTCCGCAAGCGCTTTGCGCTGTGGATCCTGGACACCGCCGACGCGAAGTACGACCAGGCTTGGCTGGACTGGCAGTACGAGATTGGCCTGCGCCACAACCGGGTCAAGAAGAACAAGACCGACGGTGCCCATGGCCCCGCACAAGTGGACTTTCGCTACCTGCCGGCGCTGACCATTCCCATCACCACGACGCTGAAGCCGTTCCTGGCCAAGACGGGGGCCTCAGCGGCGGACGTCGAGAAGATGCACGCGGCGTGGGTGAAGGCCGTGCTGTTGCAGGCCATCCTGTGGAGCCACCCCTACATCAAGGACGGGGAGTTCTGATGCCGTCGCCTGCAACGCCGGGGCGTGCGGGCTCCCCGTCGCCAGCCGGGCAGGCAACCAGCCTGCCAGGGTGGCAGGCCTCGCACTGGTTCAACACCCCGACGCCGATCGAACTGGAGGACCTGCGAGGGCGAGTCGTGCTGGTCCATGCGTTCCAAATGCTGTGCCCGGCATGTGTGTCGCACGGCCTACCCCAGGCGCTGCGTGTACATGAGGCGTTTCAGGGCGAGGCAGTGACGGTCATCGGGTTGCACACGGTGTTCGAGCATCACGAGGTGATGGGGTCACAGGCCTTGCAGGCCTTCATCCAGGAATACCGACTGCCGTTCCCGATCGGCATCGACCAAGCCGCTGAAGCGGGGCCGCTGCCTGTCACCATGGCGCAGTGGGGCCTGCGCGGCACGCCGAGTGTCGTGCTGTTCGATCGGCTTGGCCGCGCTCTGCTGCACCGCTTTGGGCTTGTCGACGACCTGGTGCTGGGCGCTGCGATCGGGCAGTTGCTGGCGGAAAGACCAGCGGTCGCTGCGTCGGTCTCCCTGGATCGCATCGGAACTGGCACGATACCGCCAGCGTGCGACGGCGAGGGCTGTGTTTCGAGGTGACGCGCACACCAACGCCGAAGGACGTTCCCTCAGAAGACGGACCTGTTGCCGCCATGTGCTCGCCGCACTCAGCCATGCAGTGCTCACCGCAAGGCTGCTTACGATATTCGAGGGTCTTGTGCCGCCTCTTCGCATCGAACGTCCACGGATTCATCGGCAGGTCGACGTTCTCCGGCTTGAGCGGGGCGATGCGGCGATCGCTTCCGGCTGCAGCGACGTCGGCTGGCGTCCGCAGCTGAGATAGGCTGTTTCGACGGCAGGGTAACGAAGCCCGAAGTGCAGGGGACATCATCTTCCGTCGAACGCGTTAGAACAGCCGACCAAGCACTGGCACCGAGGGGCGAGTCGGCGGTCAGATCCAAAGGACCTGCGTTTGGTGACGTGTGGGGTGGGCCTGCCGTGTCGACCCACGGTACCACGCCGTTCTCGCCGTCAAGGTCTGCGCGCTCGCAGGCGAGCGCTTGCGGCCTGCGGCCGTCTTCGAACCCTGACGGCTGCGCTGCGCCGTGGTTCTCCGGTCTCGGGCAATCCCGCCCGACACAGACCGGAGTTCGCCATGTCGCTGTCTTCCACTTCTTCCGCTGTCGCCGTCGATGCGCTGCTGTTGCGCGATGTCGATGGCCAGTACCGTCCTGCGCGTGCCGAGGAGGTGCTGTCGCAGGCGCGGCGCGTGCTGGCGCAGCGGGTGCGGCGCGGGGCCACGATGTCGTCGCCGCAGGCGGTTAAGGACTACCTGCTCCTGGAGATCGGTGTGCTGGAGCACGAGGTGTTCTGCGTGCTGTTCCTGGACGCGCAGCACCGGATCATCGAGCTGAAGCAGATGTTCCGCGGCACGGTGACGCAGACCTCGGTGTACCCACGCGAGGTGGTCAAGGAGGCGCTGTCGGTGAATGCGGCGGCGGTGATCCTCGCGCACAACCATCCGTCGGGCTCCGTCGAGCCGAGCCGTGCCGACGAGTTCCTGACGCAGACGCTGAAGGCGGCGCTGTCGCTGGTCGACGTGCGGGTGCTCGATCACCTGGTGGTGGCCGGCGCGGACGTCTGCAGCATGGCCGAACGCGGCCTTGTGTAGCTCGGCGCAGGCGCCGCGTTGCGGCGCCTTTTCCCGGTCACGCCAGGCCGATGCGCCGGACCTCGAGCGCGAAAGCGCCGGCCTGGCGCTCGGAGATCATGAGGCCGACCTGGCGGAAACGGGCGGGGTCGAGTGTCGGTGCGCCGGGGACCTCTCGGCCGCGGAAGGTGGCGCGGAAGGTGGACAGGGGAATGTGCAGCGTCTGCCAGGTAGCGCTCGGGGCAACGCTGGCCTGGTAGTTGATGCTGTCGAAGGCATCGTCGGTGAGTAGGTTCAGTTTGAAGCGCTTGCCTGTGGCACGGGCCTCGATGAAGCAGGTCTGCGCGCCGGGTTTGCCTCGGTCGGCGGGCGTTGACCGGATCGAGGCGAAGCCTCCGTTGCGTTCGAGCGAGACGGTGCCTTCGAAGGTGGCATGGCCGGCCAGGTCGTGCCTCAGTCGGCTGCTTGAGATGCCGCCCATAACGCGGTCATCGATCGCGTGCCATTCGACAACCGTGCCTGGGTTACCGAAGTCGAACAGCAGCCATGTCGCATTCGGAGCGCTCATGGTGCGATTCTGCGGCGTAGGGGCCGCCGCCGCGGGTGGCAAGATGCGCCCGAAGAAGGGAGAGAGGGATGAACCTTGGTGAACTGCAGGCCGAATTGCGGCACTTCGCGGCGGAGCGCGACTGGCAGCCGTTTCACACGCCCAAGAACCTGACCACGGCCCTGATGGTCGAGGCGGCCGAGCTGGCGGAGATCTTCCAGTGGAAAACGCCGGAGGAGTCCCGAATTGCGCACGCGGATGCCGCGGCCAGGCAACGCATCGGCGAGGAAATCGCCGATGTGATGCTCTATCTGCTGCAGGTGGCGGATCACTGCCAGATCGATGTCCCGCATGCGGTGCGGGACAAGCTGACGCGGAACGCCGTCAAGTACCCGCCGAAGCGCGCGATTCCGCGGGTGTCGCCGACGCGCGCATCGGTGCCCGGTACGCACGTGCTGCTGGACTACGAGAACGTCCAGCCGAGCGATGCCGAGCTGCGGGCACTGGTCCCGGATGTGGGCCAGGTCTGGGTGTTCCATGGGCCGCACCAGCGGGAGGTTGAGAAGCGCTTCGCGTCGTTCGGGACCGGTGCCACGGCCGTGCCGATCAGCAAGCCCGGCAAGAACGCGCTGGACTTCCATCTCTCCTTCTACATGGGCTACATCGCGTCGCGGAATCCCGACTCGGCGATGGTTGTCGTGGCCAACGACAAGGGCTACGAGCCCATGCTGGAGCATGCGCGGGCGATGGGCTTCGTGGTGCGCCGACAGCCGCATGGCGATGTGACGGCGTCGGCGAAGAAGGCTGCTGCGAAGGAGGTCGTCGCGAAGAAGTCGCCAGCCAAGAAGGTGGCCTCGAAGAAGGCTCCGGCAAAGCAGCCTGCGGTCAAGAAGGTGACTGCGAAGACCGCGCCGCAGCGGCCGGCGTCGCCCGGGCCGGTGGCAAAGAATGCGGCCGCCGCGAAAAAGGCTCTACCGGCCAAGACGCCCGCCGCAAAGCCTTCCGCTCCGGCGAAGGTCAAGGTCGGCATTGCGGCTAACGCTGCAAGTGTTGGCGCTCCGCCTACCGTGGTCGCGCCGGCGCCATCGGCGCGCTCCGCAACGGTCTCCGCGGACGAGCTGCGCAAGATCACCGAGAACCTTCGCAAGATGGGCGGCAAGCGGCCTGCCAAGGGGGCCTCGCTGCGCCGAGCGCTGAAGTCGTTCCTGGCCGTGGAGCCTGGCGACCCTTCGATTGAGGCGGCTCTGGCGGGCCTGATCGCGGCCGGCGTAGTGGCACTCGGCGCCCAGAGCGAGGTGAGCTACCCCAGGCTGGGCAGCGCTTCGTGAGTTGAAGCTGCTGGCCGATGGTCTGGAGTACCTATCGGGCCCTTGTCGGAGCCCTGCGCCGATCAGAGGTCAAGGTCGACCCAGAGTGCGGCGTGGTCCGACGCCGCGTTCTTGGGGTCGTCGAGGTCGTCGTAGGTTTCCCAGCGCTTGGGCTTGACGCCGGGCCACATGCCCTGGCGCATCACGCCGCCGGCCTTGACGCGCTGGTAGAGCTTGGGTGACAGCAAGATGTAGTCGATCTTGTTGCCGGCGTTGCACAGGCCGTAGGTGCCGGGGTGGCCGCCGTCGTCGAAGTCGGGGTGCTCGAACACGTCCTTCAGGTCGGTCTGCTTCAGCAGTGGCGCCAGCGGGTCGCTGTCGGGCGTGTCGTTGAAGTCACCGACGATGGCAATGAGATCATCGCCGGCCGCCACCTTCGCCTGGTAGATGGCCTTGACGCGCGTCGCCTGGGCCTTGCGCTTGCGGTCCGAGGCCTCCTTGCCACCGTAGCCCTTGCTCTTCAGGTGGTTGACGAGCACCCAGAGGGTATCGCCGCCGGGCAGCGGGATTGCGTACTCCGGGCAGTCGCGCGAGAAGATGTCGTTGCCTTGGCCGTCGCGGTCGTCGACATGGCTGCGCATCAGGCCGATGGGGTGCTCCTTGCCGGTCATCAGGCCGACGTCGATGCCTCGGCTGTCGTTGCCGTCGATCACCATGACGTGGCGGAGGGGCTGGCCGCCCACGGCCTTGAGGATCTGCTGGTTGAACTGCTCCAGGACCGGTCGGCTCTCGGCTTCGACGACGGCGAGGATGTCGGCCTTCAGGTCATGGATGACGCGGGCGGTGTTGCGCATCGCGACCTCGTCGACCGGCTCGTCCTGCAGTTCGAGGGACCCGGCCCAGTCGGCCCGGCCCTCGGCGACGATCTCGATGCCGCCGGTCTCGGGGCGCCGCAGCAGCTGGCCGCGGTTGCGGCGGAGGATGACGAACGGGGCGTCGTCGTCCTTCTCGAGCCCCAGGCGAATCATGAGCTCGGCCATGCGCTTCTTGCGGGGGACGGTGTAGTTCACCTCGCCCAGCAACTGGCTGAGCGCCGCAAAGTCCTGCAGGATCGGCTTGCCCTCTTTCCAGGTGCCGAGGTTCATGGCCTTCGGCCGGTCGAAGAGGTTTTCCACGTTGTAGACGGCCAGACGCATAGGGTGATCCTCCCGCGTTCCGATGAACGGATTGTGTCGACGGCGAGGCCGGTGGGTCATCCCTCGTTTCATCGACGGCTGACTGGCGCGTGGGTCGCCGGTCGTCGCTGATGCCATGCGGATTCCAGCCCGGCAGTCGGGCATCGGGTGTGCTTCTCACTGGCGCTTCGTTGCCGTGGCCGCGATCGACGGGCCGAGCGCCCGACGCAGCCAGGCGGACGTGGGCCGATCGGGGCCGAGGGCCTGCTCGATGGTCGCCTGCGCCACGTCGGTCTGGTGGCAGGCCTGGGCCGCGTCGAGGGCCAGGCGGTGGGCTTCTTGCACGTCCGGGCCGGTGAGTTCGTAGCCGTGTCCCATCGACATCCAGTGCAGCGCCGCGAGCGCGGCCTGCATCGCGAAGGCCGGCTCCTGGGCCAGGTGGTTGCGCGCGGCGCGGGTGAGGGACTTCGGGTCGCAGGGTGAGGCCCAGGCCAGTTGGGTCGCCTTGTCGAACCGCTTCAGGGTCTTGGCGGTGGCGAACCACTTGCCGGGCTCACCGGGTGTCGTGGCGATGAGGTGGTCGAGCAGCCTGTCCGGGGCCAGCTCGGGGTAATTCCGGGCCAGTGCGCGGAAGGTCGACAGGTTGGAGTTGGCCCGGTTCGCCAGCAGTGCGTAGTGGTCGAAGGCTTCGGCGCGGCGGCCGACCTTGAGCAGCACTTCTTCGGCGAAGACGGCGATCGTCTCCAGGCTGGTGGTGCTGCCGGCGCGCTCGCGGGCGTAGGCGATGGCCTCGTCGACCTGCCCGCGTGCTTCGAGCACGCGGGCGCCCCAGACGAGGTACGGCCAGATCGGGCGCGGGTCCAAGGCCAGCAGCTCGAGCAGTTCATAGTGTCGGCCGGCCTTGAACAGGGCGCTGTAGCAGAGGGTGGTGCCGGAGAAGAAGGCGCAGGTGCCGCGCTTGCGTTCGCGCAGCACACTGCGCAGGGTGGGCAGCAGTTGGTCGGCCCAGGCCGAGGCGAGCTCTGGGGTCGCGCACAGTTCGCCCCAGTGGTCGCCGAGGTGCTCGATGTAGGGCGGGTCGTCCTCCTGGAGGGCGGCGAAGAGACGGTCGAGCCACTTCCGTCGCGTGGCGGGGTTCACCGGCGCGCTGGCCACGACCGGGACCAGTTCCTCGACGGCGGCATAGGTCGCGCTTCCGAGCGCTCCGCTGGAGCTGTCGACCTGGCACAGGGCCGGCGACAGCTTCTCCAACAGCAGGACCGCGCCTTCGGCGGCCGTCGCCGGGTCGTGTCGGGCCGCGGCACGGACTTCGGCGAGGGCATCGTGGATGCGCTCGGTGGCGAGTTTGGAACCCTTCCAACCGAACGCGGCACGGCGGAAGCGGTTGCGGAAGGCCCAGGGGTGCATTGGCCGTGGTTCGCCGTCAGAGCTTCAGTTCGCCCCGTTGCCAGGCGTCGTGCAGCGCTGCCGCCGTCAGGGTCTGGCCGTCGGCCGCAAGCCGGTCCAGCAAGCCATCCGGTGCAGGGGCCGAACGCAGGGTACTTCGCAGTGCTGCGAAGGCCTGGGCGACGGCTGCGGGCTGCTGCCTGAACTGGTCGAGCAGGAATGCGTCCGGACGCTGGACATCGATGCCGAGGGCGGCCAGCTTGCGGATGCCGAAGTCGCGGGTGTTCTTCGTGACGAGGCTGACGACCTGGGTGTCCTGGTAGTAGCCATCGGCGAGGATGGCCGCGGCGCACGCGGCGACGTGGGTGTCCTTCGTGGAACGCATGGCCGGCGCCACGCTAGCGAACCGGGCCTGGACCCGCTGGGTCGGGATCTCAGCCTGAGGCAGGGCGGCCCGCATGAGGTGTTCGTGGCGCTTGGCGGACTCCGTATCGGGCTTGCGGCCGGTGTCGACGAGGGCGCGGCTCAGCTCGTCCAGGATCAGCGGGCTCCAGTGGAGGCGGATCAATCCCTGGTAGTCGAGATGGATCAACAGGCCGCGGGTGGTCGCGCCGAACAAGGTGTCGGCGTCGGCGACGACGGGGATCACGAACTCAGCCCGCGAAGATTTCGGCGTCGAGTTCGGTGCCGAGCTGGCCGAGGGCCTTGCGGCGCCGGGTTTGTTCCTGGCGGTGCCAGGTCAGGACGGCCGACTTGAGGACCCGTCGCTGATTGCCGACCTGCTGGTGCAGCGGGATGTCACCGGCTTCGATGCGGGCCACGATGTAGGGTCGGGAGACGCCGACCAGATCGGCCGCTTCCTGGGTGGTGAGGACAGGGTCGGCTGCCGGCCTGGACTTGGGGGCACCGTCCTCGCGGGTGCTGCCGCTGATGCTCGGGCTCTGGAAGAGTTGGGCAAACTCGCCCTTGATGCGTCGGGTCGCCTGGGGGGTCAGCTTGACGTGTCGCCGCACGGCTTCGACCAGCGGGTCGAGGTCGATGCTTACAGACAGCGCGGGGGGCGCGATGCGCTGCGGGACGTCGGTGGGTTTGCGGGCGGTCTTCATGGGCAGAGTCTAGCAGGTCTACTCGAAATACTCGAAGCTCGCGAAACGGCGAGCCAGGTTGGCGCCGGTCAGAAGGGGCCGGGCGTTGATGCTTGAGGCTCCGGAGGTTGTGATGCTGGTGGCTCCGAGATTGGCGCCAGGTCCCAGTGGGCCTGGGCGTGTCCCCGCTGCGCGGGGCCGGGCTGTTGCGCTGCGCGTCGAGCCGCTGTCAAAGGCCCAGCGTCTCGACCCTGACGGGCTGCCATCCCTCACGCGAACACGGTCAGGCCGGCGATGCCGGCTGAGACACGTGGCGGCCCTTTCCCGTGCCCGGGGATCGCGGGCCCTGTTTCCTTCACGCTGCGCGTGAACGAGGCCCACTTGGCGAACTGACCGGCTTGCAGGTCGCTGCGCTCGGTGCGGCGCCGGACAGATCGCCACCCCGGTCACCCGCCAAACCCGGGGCCGGGCCGCTGAAGACCGGGTGCACCGAAGTGCTCGCACCGGCTCGACCGCCGCGCCAGTCGCTCGCCTGCGGCTCCCTTGGTGGCACGTCGGCCGCAGAGGCGCCGCTGCTCGTGAGCGTGCGGTCGGCTGCGCTGCAACCGCTGCGCCAGGCAAGCTGGCACATCGGCCGCGACGCT
>JAEUPE010000084.1 GCA_016790435.1 Rubrivivax sp.
CTGGAAACAAAGTAACTGCGAACGATCAAACGTACGCACTCGCCGCTTAAAACCGGTGAGCCTCTCAACGGCAGGCCGATGGGCCGGGTTGAAGGTCGCAAGACCAACGACTGAGAGGTCATTCACATCGGCTCGTCCCCGACTGCGTCATTCAGCCGGGGCCTAAAACCAAGTGACTCGGAGCCCAGGTAGCGTGCTGCTGCGCGACCCAGGCTCTCAGACTCAAATCAGACAGCTACGCATGTAGAACCGTCCGGCGAAGGCTTGCGGACGGGGGTTCGATTCCCCCCGGTTCCACCATCCACACGTCCCCGGGTGCCTTGTCGGCACCTGGGGCTTTCTTGCGTCCGGGCGCCATCCGCGCCGCTGGGGTCCGCCGCTTCAGCGCGCCCGCACGAACCGCAGCGTCATGCGGTCCGACTCACCGATGGCCACGAAGCGCGCACGGTCGACGTCGCCGCCGCGCAGCGTCGGCGGCAGCGACCACACGCCGTGCGGGTGGTCCTTGGTGTCGAGCGGGTTGGCGTTCACCTCGCTGCGCCCGGCGAGCTCGAAGCCCGCCTCGCGCGCCTTGGCGATGACCATCTCTTCGGGCACGTAGCCGCTGCGGATGACGGTGGCCAGCGGCGTGCCCGGCGGCGCGCGGTGTTCCTCGACGCCGAGCACGCCGCCCGGCTTGAGCACGCCGTGGAAGGCGGCGAGGCTGCGCTCGAGGTGCCCGGCCTCGATCCAGTTGTGCAGGTTGCGGAAGGTCAGCACCATGTCCGCGCCACCCGGCGGCGCGATACCGCCGAAGCCGCGCGTGGCGGCAGGCTGCGTGCCCACGCGCACGCGGTCGTACACCGCCGGGTGGGCGGCCAGCTTGGCGTCGAAGTTGCCGCGGCCGCGGCGCTCGTACTCGCTGGCCGAGTCGCGCGGGTAGTGGGCCGCATGGAGTTGGCCGTGCTCGCGCAGGTAGGGCGCGAGGATCTCCGTGAACCAGCCGCCGCCCGGAGACACCTCCACCACCGTCTGCCCCGGTGCGAGGCCGAAGAAGCGCAGCGTCTCGAAGGGGTGGCGCGCGCCGTCGCGGGCGCGGAAGGCGGCCGTGCGCTGCGGTCCGGCGATGGCCTGGCGCAGCTTCGCGCCATCGCCATCGGCGGCACCGGCATCGGTGCCACCACCAGCGCCACCGCGCGCGTCACCACCGGCAGGGGCCGCCCCGGTGGCGCAGCCCGACACCCCGCACATCGACGCCAGCCACGGCGTGGTCGCGAGGGCGCAGCAGACGCGGCGGCGTGAGAGGGGGAGCGAGTGGGTCATGGCGTCGGCGCCCGCGGGCTCGCGGGAGCGAGCGGCACCGCGGCGCGCGCGCAATGTACCCCGGGCCGCCCGGCTGCGGCGCCCGGCGCACATGTCAATCGCGCGGCGGCAACTGCGGCTTCAAGTGCTTGCCGAGGAAGGCCTCCATCGCGCCGTAGAACTCGTATTGGTTCTCCTCGTTGCGGAAGCCATGGCCCTCGTTGTCCTTGACGATGTAGGGCACGTCGACGCCGCGCTTCTTCAGCGCCTCGACCATCTGGTCGCTCTCGGCCTTGTTGACGCGCGGGTCGCGCGCGCCCTGCACCACCATCAGCGGCGTCTTGATGCGCTCGGCGTGCAGGGCCGGAGAGGTGCGCGCCAGGCGCTCCTTGTCGCGCTCGGGGTGGCCCACCATGTCCTGGAACTTGGGCAGGAACGGCTTCCAGTAGGGCGGAATGGTGTTCATGAACGTGAAGAGGTTGCTCACACCGACGTAGTTGACGGCCGCGGCATAGAGCTCCGGCGTGAAGGCCACGCCGGCCAGCGTGGCATAGCCGCCGTAGCTGGCGCCGTAGATGCCCACGCGCTTGGCGTCGGCGATGCCCTGCGCGGTGAGCCATTGCACGCCGTCGGTGATGTCGTCCTGCATCGCCAGGCCCCACTGGCCGAAGCTCGCCTCCCAGAACTTGCGGCCGTAGCCCGTGCTGCCGCGGAAGTTCATCTGCAGCACGCAGTAGCCGCGGTTGGCGAGGAACTGCACCTCGGGGTTGTAGCCCCAGGTGTCGCGCGCCCAGGGGCCGCCGTGCGGGTTGACGATGCAGGGCAGGTCCTTCGGCTCGCGGCCCACCGGCAGCGTGAGGTAGCCGTGGATGGTCAGGCCGTCGCGGCTCTGGTACGAGATGGCCTTCGTCGGCGCCATGTCGGCGGCCGGGATCTTGGGGTTGATCTCGGCCAGCACGCTCAGGCTGTCGGCCTTCGCGTCGTAGATGTAGCGCGTGCCCGGCGTGCGGTCGCTGAAGGCGGCGACGATGAACTTGTTCTCGGCCTTGTTCAGGCTCTGCAGCAGCACCTCCATGCCCGGCACCCGGGCCTCGATGCGCTGGTAGAGGCGCTGCACGGCGGGGTCGAAGAAGCGCCGCTGCTGCCGGTCGGTGACGAAGTTGACCTCGGTGATCTTCCTGCGCAGCCGCGACCACGTGGCGCCGCCGAGGTCGACCTCGGGGTGCACGAAGACGACGGTCTCCACGTCGGGCCGGGCCGGGTCGACGGTGACGAGCGCCTTCTTGTCGCGGCCGCGGTTGCTGACGAGATAGAGGCGCCTGTTGTCGGCCGTGAAGGCCGCCATCTCCACCTCGGTGCGGTAGTCGGTGGTGATGATGGGCTTGAACTCGCTCTTCTCGTCGGCGCGGTAGAGCACGATGCTGTTCAGCCCCTCGCTGCTGAAGGCCACGCGCACGCGCCCGGCGTGGTCGGTGGCCCAACCGACGATGTCGCCCGGGTTGCGCGCCACCATCGTCTCGCGGCCCGTGCGCAGGTCGATGCGGTAGACGTCGAAGACCTCGGCGTTGCGCCGGTTGTGCGTGACGAGGATGTGGTGCGGGTCGCCGGGCAGTTCGTCGAGCAGCGAGGCACGCACCTTGTCGCCGGGCGTGAGGTCGGTGACCTGGCCCGTGGCCACGTCGACGGCGACGACGTGGTCGTTCTCGTCGCCGCCGAAGTCCTTGGTGTACAGGATGCGGTCGCTGCCTTTCCACGAGTAGATCGTGATGTCGCGCGCCGTCTCGGCCGTCAGGCGGCGCGGCTCGCCGACGAGGCGGCTGCCTCGCAGCGGCTGCACGAAGACGTTGAGCCGCCGCGGCGCCCCTTCCACCGACACCGGCTGCATGAAGCCGAGCGTCTTGCCGTCGGCGCTGAGCCGGAAGTAGGCGCGCTCGGGGTTGGCGAAGAAATCGCGGATGGGGTAGGCCTTCGGGATGGCCTGGTTGCCTCGGGTCGGCGCGGAAGTCGGCGCCGGTGCCTGGGCCGCGGCGGCGGCCTGCGCCTTCGCGGGCAGCGGCAGCAGCAGCGAGACGCCGAACGCGCTGGCCACCAGCGCGACCGAGAGCGTCAGGTCGGAAAAGCGCCGCATGAATCGCATGGTTCGGGTCCTCCTGATTCGTTGGGATCCTGGTGCAGAAGCGCGATTCTTCGCAGGCACACCGCAGCCCGGTAGCGCGTTGCGACGAGGCGGCGTTCCGGTGGGATGAACGGACGCGCCTGCGGGTGGTACGCCTCCATCTGGAGCGTTGCCGCCCCACTTTCCCAAGGCTTTGTGGTACTGTATATGTATACAGTCTTCTGCGCACTCAACCACCGGCACGCGCTGCATCTGCGCCGTCGGAGCCCTCGGGAACCCATTGGAGATCACCATGGCCATGGCCGCACCCGGAGAAGCCGCGTCGCCGCGCCTGCTGGACCTGCTGCGCCAGCAGATCCGCTACCTGCACTACAGCCGGCGCACCGAGTACGCCTACGAATACTGGGTGCGCTCGTTCATCCGCTACCACGGCCTGCGGCACCCGGCGGAGCTCGGCCACGGCGATGTCGAGGCCTTCCTCAGCTGGCTCGCCACCGAGCGGCAGGCTTCGGCCTCCACGCACAAGCAGGCGCTCTCGGCGCTGCTGTTCCTCTACCAGAAGGTGCTGCGGCTGGACCTGCCGTGGATCACCGAGATCGGCCGCCCGCGCACCGTGCGCCGACTGCCCGTGGTGCTGAGCGGCGAGGAAGTGGCGCGCCTGTTCGCTGCACTCGAACGGGCACGCCCCAGTGCCGATGCCGCCGCCGGCCGCATTCCACCCGCACCGCACGCCTTGCTCGCGCGCCTGCTCTACGGCACCGGCATGCGCCTGCTCGAGGGCGTGCGCCTGCGCGTGAAGGACATCGACTTCGACCGCCGCGCCGTCGTCGTGCGCCACGGGAAGGGCGGCAAGGACCGCGTCGTGATGCTGCCGGCCGCGCTCGAGCAGCCGCTGCGCGAGCAGCTGCAGCACGCGCATGCGCTGTGGGCCTCCGACCGTGCGCTGGGCATCGCCGGGGTCGAGGTGCCTTTCGGGCTCGATCGCAAGTACCCGCGCGCCGGCCTCTCGTGGAGCTGGCACTGGGTGTTCCCGCAGGCCAGCTGCTCGAACGACCCGCGCAGCGGCATCCATCGCCGCCACCACCTCTTCGAAGGCACCTTTCAGCGTGCCTTCAAGCAAGCCGTGGAGCAGGCCGGCATCGCCAAGCCCGCCTCGCCGCACACGCTGCGGCATTCGTTCGCCACGCACCTGCTGCAGGCGGGCTACGACATCCGCACCGTGCAGGAGCTGCTCGGCCACATCGACGTGAGCACGACCATGATCTACACGCACGTGCTGCGCCTGGGTGGCGGCGGCGTGATGAGCCCGCTCGACGTGCTGGGCCGCGATGGGGGCACGGCGCTCGTCGGTGGCGCCGGGGGCTTCGCGCCGGTGGGCGGCACGGGAGCGGGCCCCGGAGTGAACCTGCGCCACGGCGCCGCCGCTGCGCGCGGGCCGACGCCAGGGCGGCGGGTCGAAGAACCCGCTGCGCCGTACGAAGTGGCTTAGCAGGTTGTGCCGGTTGAGTCGGTAGCGCCGGTTGCGCCAGCTCCGCCGCCTTCCGCACACCTCTAGGCCAGGCACTCGGCCGCTCACCTCAACCGCTCACCTCACCGGCCATCCCCTCGACGCTCGCCGCGAGAGGCCGCCGCGCCACCTCCCGTTTCATCGCGCACCCCATGCGCACCGCAGCCTCCCTCCCCGGTTACGCCGAGCTGCACTGCCGCAGCAACTTCACCTTCCTCACCGGTGCCTCGCACCCCGAGGAACTGGTGGCGCGCGCCCACGCGCTGCGCTATGCCGCGCTGGCCATCACCGACGAGTGTTCGCTCGCCGGCGTCGTGCGCGCGCACGGCGAGGCCAAGCGCCTGGGGCTGCACCTCGTCGTCGGTGCCGAGATGCGCCTGGCCCGCTCGGCGAGCGCCAAGAATGCGATGGCCTCACCCTGCGTGCCCGAGGGCGCCGAGCCCGGCCCGCACCTCGTGCTGCTCGCTCAATCGCGCCGCGGCTACGGCAACCTCTCGCAGTGGATCACCGTGGCGCGCCGCCGTGCCGACAAGGGCGAGTACCTGGCGCTCATGTCCGACCTCGAAGGCCGCGTGCCGCACCTGCCCACGCTGGCCGGCCTGCCCGACAACCTGGCGCTGCTGCTCACGCCCTACGTGCTGGCACTCGAACAACCCTTCGAGACGCTCCTTGCGCATGCGCTGTGGCTGAAGACCTGGTTCGGCGCCGGCGCAGGTGCGGGGGCCGAAGGACGCGCCGCGCTCGCATTGCCGCAGCCGATGCATGCGCACGACGCCCTGCTGGCCGAGCTCGTGCAACGCGTGGCCACGCTCACCGGCCTGCCCATCGTCGCCGTCGGCAGCGTGCTGATGCACACGCGCTCGCGCAAGCCCCTGCAGGACGCACTCACCGCCACGCGCCTCAAGTTGCCCGTGGCCGAATGCGGCTTCGCGCTCGAACCCAACGCCGAGGCGCACCTGCGCTCGCGCGCCCGCCTGACGCAGCTCTTCCGCCCCGAATGGATGGCGGCGAGCATCGAACTCGCCGCGCGCTGCGCCTTCTCGCTCGACGAGCTGCGCTACGAGTATCCGGAAGAGATCGTGCCCGCAGGCCACACACCTGCCTCGTGGCTGCGCCAGCTGACGGAAGAGGGCGCGCAAAGGCGCTTCCGCCACCTGCCGCAGGGCGTGCCCCCCGCCGTGCGCGCCACGCTCGAGCACGAACTCGCGCTCATCGCCGAGCTGCGCTACGAACCCTATTTCCTCACCGTGGCCGACCTCGTGATGTGGGCACGCAGCCAGGGCATCCTGTGCCAGGGCCGCGGCAGTGCCGCCAATTCGGCCGTGTGTTATTGCCTCGGCGTGACGGAGGTGGACCCGGCGCGCATGACGCTGCTCTTCGAGCGTTTCGTCAGCCGCGAGCGCAACGAGCCGCCGGACATCGACATCGACTTCGAGCACCAGCGCCGCGAAGAGGTCATCCAGTACGTCTACCGCAAGTACGGGCGCCACCGCGCCGCGCTCACGGCCGTGGTCATCAGCTACCGGCCGCGCAGTGCCCTGCGCGACATGGGGCGGGCGCTCGGCATCGACCTCGACCGCATCGACGCGGTGGCCAAGAGCCAGCATTGGTTCGACGGCCTCCGCATCCAGCACGAGCGCCTGGCCGAGAACGGCTTCGACCCCGAGTCACCGACCTGCAAGCTCTGGGTCGAGCTGACGACGGCACTCATCGGCTTCCCGCGCCATTTGAGCCAGCACCCCGGCGGTTTCGTCATTGCACGCGACGACCTCGCGCGCCTGGTGCCGGTGGAAAACGCCGCGATGGAAAACCGCAGCGTCATCCAGTGGGACAAGGACGATCTCGATGCGCTCGGCCTGCTGAAGGTGGACCTGCTCGCTCTCGGCATGCTCAGCGCCATCAAACGCGCGCTCGCCTTCATCGCACAGAAGATGAACCTGCCCGAGTTCCGCATGCAGGACGTGCCGGCAGAAGACCCCGCCGTGTACGAGATGCTGAGCCGCGGCGACAGCGTCGGCACCTTTCAGGTCGAAAGCCGGGCGCAGATGAGCATGCTGCCGCGCCTGAAGCCCGTGAACTTCTACGACCTCGTGATCGAGGTGGCGATCGTGCGCCCCGGGCCCATCCAAGGGGGCATGGTGCATCCCTATCTCAAGCGCCGCAGCGGCGAAGAGCCCGTGGACTACCCGAGCGACGAGGTGAAGCAGGCCCTCGAGCGCACGAAAGGCGTGCCCATCTTCCAGGAACAGGTGATGCAGCTGGCCATCCTCGCAGCCGACTTCACCCCGGGCGAAGCCGATGCGCTGCGCCGCGCCATGGCTGCCTGGAAGCGCAAGGGCGGCCTCGGCCCCTTCTACGACCGGCTCGTCGGGCGCATGGTCGAAAAAGGCTATCCGCGCGAGTTCGCCGAGCGCATCTTCAAGCAGATCGAGGGGTTCGGCGAATACGGCTTTCCGGAAAGCCATGCCGCGAGTTTTGCGCTGCTGGTCTACGTGAGCGCCTGGATCAAGCGCCACCACCCCGACGCGTTTCTCGCTGCGCTGCTCAACAGCCAGCCGATGGGCTTCTACGCGCCGGCGCAACTGGTGCGCGACGCCAGGGAGCATGGCGTGCCAGTGCGGCCGGTGGACGTGCTGCGAAGCGAGGTCGACAGCGTGCTCGAAGCGCCAGCGGCAGCAGGCCCAGGGCGCAGCGGGTCGAGCGAGGGCTGCCTCGAAGCCACGCCGTGGCCCGTCCGCCTGGGCCTCAACCGCATCGGTGGCCTCGCGCGTGAAGCGGCCGAGCGCATCATCAACGCGCGTGCCGCGGCCCCCTTCACGACCCTCGAAGACCTCACACGCCGTGCCGTCCTGGATGCCCGTGCCCTGGACCTGCTCGCGCAATCCGATGCGCTCAAGCCCCTCACCGGCCACCGCCACCAGGCCGCGTGGTCCGCGGCCGGCATCGACACGCGGGCCACGCCCCTGCTCGCCCAGACGCGCACGCACGAAGCCGCGGCCGAGCTTGCCGCGCCCCACATCGCCGAGACCGTGCTCGCCGACTACCGAGCCACCGGCCTCAGCCTGGCCCAACACCCCGTGGCGCTGCTGCGCGAGGAACTCGCCGCCTTCAAGGTGCAGCCGGCCTCCAGGCTGCGCGAGTACCCGCACGGGCGGATTGCGCGCGCGAGCGGCATCGTCACCCACCGCCAGCGCCCGGAAACCGCCAAGGGCGTCGTCTTCGTGACGCTGGAAGACGAAACCGGCGCCGTCAACGTCATCGTCTGGCCCGCGGTGGCCGAGGCGCAGCGCAAGCCGCTGCTGGCGAGCACGCTGCTCACGGTCTACGGCATCTGGCAGCGGGAAGGGGAGGTACGACACCTCGTGGCGCGCCGGCTGATCGACCACTCCGAGATGCTGCAGGGGCTGGCCTCGCGCAGCAGGAACTTTCGATAGGCGTGCCCCCGCTTCCCGCGCCCGAACGCCGAACGCCGAACGCCGAACGCCGAACGCCGAACGCCGAACGCCAACGGCACGCCCCATCGCTTCAAGCCCCCTGGAGCCGAAATTGGTTTCGCCGCACGCTCGCAGCCCTCGAACCACGGCCACCTCATCCCGCAAGCGCGGAACGGAGGTTCCTGTCTCCGAGCTGCGCGTGGCCAAGCGAATCAGCCCGGACCGGGACGGCGCAAAAATGCAGTCCCGCAAGCACGGTGACAAGCTGGTCTGCGTCCGCCATCGCATCGACCCCTGCACCAACGTACGCTACGTCACCGTGGAACTCGTCGTCGACGCGATCCCGATCGTCTCCCGGGTGAACGAGCAAGTCACCGTCCGCATCGGGCCATCGCAAAAGACCCTGCGAGCCGACCTCCTTGCCTTCGGCGCCCGCTGGGACAACAAAGCCAAGGTCTGGCGCATGCCCCGCAGCGTCGCCCGCACACTCCGATTGCTCCGCCACATCGTGCCAAGATCCGGGTGAACCCCCGCATCGACCCATGGCAAGATTCGGCTACCGGTGGCTGGTTCTGGCGATATGTGGCCTTGTAACTGTGCTGTCCAAAACACGTTAGGCCGTCACTTGGCACCCATCGTAGGACTCCACGGCCGTCGATCCAGGCACACGATGTGAACGGCACTACGGACACCCCGTCAAGTCAGTTCCTCGCCAGCGCTCCGCGCGGCTTTGACGGCTCAATCCCTAGCCTGATAGGGGTCTCGAGGTTTCCCTTAAGTAGTTGCCAAGAGGTCAGGCCTACCAGGCACCCCGAGATTCCGCAGTGCGAGAATTCGGCGTCGCCTGCGCGCAACCGGCGCCGAAGGCGCGCCGTCTAAATCACGTTAGGCAGCACGTTGACCCGCTGTGCAATGCTCAAGCAAGAAGTGCGGCTTCGCCGTGAGTTCAAGCAGCCACGACGCGGCTTCGCCGCGAGTGCCAGGCTGGCGTTCGAGTCGAAGCCGCTGACGGCGAGGCGACTCGCCAAGGTCCGCAGCGCTTCGCGGGCAGCATCGCAGCCGTCCAAGAGTAGGAGTGCCTGCGCTCAACGGTGGCAGTGGCGGCGTGAGAGGGCGCGCTCCGTTCTCTGCAGTCGTTGCCCCGATACGCTGGGTTCCAAGTCGCTGTAGCCTTTGGTCCTCGCAAGCCGTAGTTCAGAGCCGAGCAGTGCTGCCTAACCCCTCGCTCAACACGCGACCCCCAGCGGCATGGCACTTGGGCCGTGCAGCCGCCTTTGTCTACTATCGGCCGCACGGCCCAAGCGCCATGCCGCCGGGGTCGCGTTAGCTCGAACGTTAGGCCGCGCAATCAAGCGCCTCCGGACTGCGGACCGCCACAACTTCGAGTCCATCTCATGCTCAGGTGGTTCCGTTCCTTCTTCCAGCCGTTCTCAATCCGGGCTGCTGGGCGAGAGACGGTTCGCTACACGGACGAGGAAGACCGAGTTGTCTTCGTCACCGTCACGCGCCACATCGATGATCGAACCGTACTCTGGATCGATGATAAGAGCGTCGATGCTTGGAGTAGTCCGCCTACAGTGCTCATCACGGACGCCGAGAGAGAGCTGATCGTCCAGCGCCTGCTCACCAGGTTCGGGCCACGAGCACGGCGAATCTCCCAGCACCCCGCCGCAGCTACTGCGTTCGCTCGCGCGGGCGCGCTTCGTGCAGACAAACCCGGCACACCGTGAGTCCACTGACATTGGCTCGTTCACGGCCACGGGCGCGGCCTAACCCCTCGCTCAAGCGCGGACTGTCCGCGGCGGGCCGTCTTGGCCGCGCAACGCCTGTGGTCTATGCTGCGCCGCGCGGCCAAGCCGTCCCGCCACGGCCAGCCGCTTAGCTCGAACGTTAGGCGGCACGAAGACGCATAGTGGTACTCGGGCGCGCGTTCCGGAGGTGTCTTGCTGTTGACTCCGCTCAATCGTCCTGGCTTCCTGTGCTGGTCCACTGAGCAGAAGTGGAGCGCTGAGACGCACCAAGCAATGAACGGCATCGTGCATGGTAGAGATCCGGTCGACCTCAGCGAACCCAAGTCGAGGGACACGTCATGACCAAGGCAGCCTTTTCCGTACGCGCCTTCGGGTACTACATGCTGGTGCTCGGGGTTGTTCTCGTGCTCGCGCCCAATCAACTCCTTGGCCTCTCGTTTATGCCGCCAACCAACGAGGTGTGGATCCGTGTTGCTGGCGTGCTTGTCCTCAATATCGGCGTCTACTACATCTACGCTGCGAAGTGTGAGGCGACTGATTTCTTTGCCGCTTCGGTCTACACGCGAATCCTGGTCTTTGTGGCCTTTGCCGCCTTCGCCGCACTCGGTCTTGCTAAGCCCATGTTGGTTCTCTTCGGCGCCGTTGACTTGCTGGGCGGTTTGTGGACACTGCGCGCGCTCAAGAGTGCCGCCTAACCCCTCGCTCAACACGCGACCCCCAACGGCATGCCGCCTGGGCCGCGAGGCGCCCGTTGTCTATCATGCGCCTCGCGGCCCAGGCGCCATACCGCCGGGGTCGCGTTAGCTCGAACGTTAGGCATCACACTGAGACTCCGTGCACCATGTCCCGCACTGCAACCATCATCCTCGGCCTTGCCCTCAGCAGCCTTAGCGGCTGCGCTGGTCACTCCCACTACGCTGGCTGGGAGTCCCGCGACATCAAGGCACTCTCAGCCGCGGACATTGAGGGCCTGCGCGCTGGACGTGGCATGAGCCTGGCGCTCGCTGCCGAACTGAATGGCTACCCCGGACCGTTGCATGTTCTGGAGCTTGGAGACAAGCTCGCGCTCACACTGTCTCAGCGCACTGCAACGCAGGAGCTCTTCCAGCGCATGAAGGCAGCTGCCATCGCCGCCGGCGACGAGTTCGTGAGCGCTGAGCGAGAGTTGGACCGGCTGTTCAAGAGCAAGGCGGCAAATCCTCAGCAGTTGACCAAGGCTCTTGCTCGTGTGGCTCAGGCGCAAGCCAAGCTGAGGGGCTCGCACCTGCAGGCGCACCTTGAGCAGGTTCGCATCCTCACGCCGGAGCAGGTCGCCAAGTACAACAGCCTTCGCGGCTATGGCG